>NZ_JBSFKI010000022.1:0-180170 GCF_053598475.1 Kitasatospora sp. NPDC001119 | reverse complement strand
AAGGAACGGACGCTTCCTTCGGACCGCCTTCCAGCGGACCCTCCGGGCTTCGTTCTTTCGTGTTTCCAGCTTATCAGATGTTTTCCGCTCCGTTTCCGGGGCTTCGTTCATCCAACTCGCCGGTGTCTTCCGGGGTTTGACGCCCTGTCCGACGTTTCAAACTCTAGCCGATCCCCGCTCCGAAAAGCGAATCCGACCGCAACCCAATAAACATGCACACCGAATGCGCACCAGGCCGCGACGCGAAAACGACGAAGCGACCCGGCCCGAACCGAGAAGTGGTGTTTCAGAGGATTGGCCACCCCGGGACCGTCCGCGCGGCTGCGTGTCCGGTGCTCCCTGTCAGGCGACTAGGAGACACTACTCCCACTCCGGGCCCAAGCCAAATGCCCCTGGTCCCGCCGTGGGCCCCGGCCCGCCGGCCCGGCCCCCGGACCCCGTTAAACGGCGGCGTTCATCGTTTGTCTACCGCCTTCCGCCAAGCTCGTGCCACACCGCGCCCCGAGGACCTGGCGGGCGCGAACGCACGAGAGAACCACGAGGCACGGGTACATGAAGACGACGAAGACCCTCCGGCAGATCGCCCTGGCCACCGCCACCACCGCGCTCGCCCTGGCCGGGACCGTGGCGTCGACCGGTACCGCGGAGGCCGCGATCGAGCGGGCCGTCGACCACGTCTCCATCTGGGACGACGAGCC
Source organism: Kitasatospora sp. NPDC001119 (assembly GCF_053598475.1). Classification (NCBI taxonomy): domain Bacteria; kingdom Bacillati; phylum Actinomycetota; class Actinomycetes; order Kitasatosporales; family Streptomycetaceae; genus Kitasatospora; species Kitasatospora sp. NPDC001119. Next base: position 179,472 of record NZ_JBSFKI010000022.1, on the reverse strand, counting down.
GCTCTACCAGGGCTGGTACATCGAGTCCGGCTCCACCCGGATGATCATGCAGCCCGACGGCAACTTCGTCGTCTACCAGTACGGGACCCAGGTCAAGATGGCCAGCGGCACCGTCGGCTGCGGCTACAAGGCCGTCATGCAGGTCGACGGCAACTTCGTCGTCTACTCCGCCAACGGCGCCGCCTGCTGGTCGTCCGGCACCTACGGCCACCCGCACGCCAAGCTGACCGTCACCGCCAGCGGCACCTCCGGCGTCTACTGGGGCGGCAACGACATCCCGCGCATCCCCCACTCCTCCAACCCCGGCCCCGTCCCCGGCGCAGTCCTCTTCTCCTCCGACCTCTACTGAACCGGCCCCGGTCACCGAGAAGGCCGGGGTCACCGGGAGAGCCGGCGTTACTGGGCCCGCCCCGGCCCGTCGGCCCGCAGGGCGAGCCACCGCACCAGGTCGGCCACCGACCACTGCGGCCGGGAGGCGAGCCGCTCCGCCGCCGTGCGCAGCAGGACCGGCAGGTGGCCGCAGAGCGCGGCCACCTCGGCCACCGCCTCCGGCTCCCGCCGGACCCGGTCCGCGCCGGCGATCCGGGCCAGCAGTTCGTAAGCGTCGTGCGGCTCCAGCGGTCCCACCGCGAGCCGTACGGCGCCGTCGGGCAGGGTGCCCGGTTCGGCGCCCGCCACCACCGCCGCGCAGCCGGGCACCGACGGCAGCAGCACGCCCGGCTCGGCCACCCCGTCCAGCAGGACCAGCACCCGGCGCCCGGCGAGCAGCCCGCGGTAGCGCGCGCCGAGCTCCTCGACGTCCGCGCCCGCCGCCGGCCGGTCCCCCAGCGCCCGCAGGAAGCCGGCGAGCACCACACCGGCCCCGCCGCCGCCCGCGTACAGCCGACCGTCCGGGAAGGCGTCCTGGACGGTGTGCGCCACGTGCACCGCCAGCGCCGACGCGCCGCAGCCCGCCGGACCGGACAGCCCCAGGACCGGCGCCCCGGCCGCCCGCAGCACCCGCTCCGCCTCCCGCACCTGTGCCGCCCGCCCGACCAGGTCCGGGATGTCCGGCGGCAGCTGGCTCGGCCTCGGCAGCCGCCGCAGCAGCACCGGGGCCTCGCCGCGCCGGATCTGCCCGGCCAGCTCGACCAGTGCCGGGGCGGGTTCGAGACCGAGCTCCCCGTCCAGCCGCTCACGCAGCGCCTCGTACCCCGCCAGCGCCTCCGCCGTCCGGCCGCAGCGGTGCAGCGCCAGCAGGTGCAGCCGGTGCACCTCCTCGTCCTGCGGGTGCGAGGCGGCCAGCCCGGCCAGCGGCTCCAGCGCCTCGGTGTGCCGGCCGAGCGAGAGGTCCAGGTCGAGCAGGGTCTTCACCGCCGCGAACCGCCCGGCCGCCAGCCGTTCCCGGACCCGCTCGGCGAACGCCCCGGGCACCCCGTCCAGCGCCCGGTGCCCCTCCCAGGCGCCCAGCGCCCGCGCCAGCGACTCGCGCGCCCGCAGCGGATCCTGGTGACGCAGCGCGACGGCCTCCGCCACCTCGGCCTCGTAACGGAAGAGGTCCACCGCCGTGCGCGGCGCCTCCAGCCGGTAGCCGCCCGCCGCCCCGACCAGCAGCCCGGGCTCGCCCAGGGCCCGCCGCAGACGGTGGACGTGGGTGCCGATCTGCCCGACCGGATCCTTCGGCCAGCGGGTTTCGTCCGCCCCCCACAGGTCCTCGACCAGCCGATCCGTGGACACCAGCTGCCCCGGCGGGACCAGCAGGGCCGCGAGCACGGCCCGCTGCTGCGGTCGGCCGAGGTCGAGCTCACGACCGTCGCGTCGGGCCCGCAGCGGCCCCAGCAGGCTGAAAACGAGCCCCACGGCCCACCCCTCGAAGCCCTCGATCCGGTGCACAACCTGTGCACGATCCGGTGCACAATCTGTGACAGAGCATAGGCCGCCGGGGTATGGGGGCCCACCGTCCGGACGGAACTGGCGGGATCCCGGCGCAGGACGACTTTCGGGGACGGGTAGATGGGTGACATGGGGGGTTCCGGGCTGCGGTTCGGACTGCTGGGACCGCTGCGGGCCTGGTACGGGGAGCTGGAACTGGAGTTGGGCCGGCCGCAGCAGCGGGCCGTGCTCGCCGTGCTGCTGGCCGCCGCCGGGCGCACGGTGTCGGTCCCGGTGCTGGTCGAGGGGGTGTGGGGCGGGGCCGCGCCGGCCGACCCGCGCAAGGCCGTCCAGCTCGCCGTCTCCCGGCTGCGCACCGCGTTCCGGCCGTACGCCGGGGACGACCCGGACCGGATGCCGCTGGTGCGCGTCGGCGACGGCTACGCGTTCAGGGCGCCCGGCAGCGAGGTGGACGCCGCCGCCTGGGAGGCCCTGCTGGCCGAGGCCGAGCGGCTGCGCGAGGCGGGCGCACCACCGCGGGAGGTGCGGGAGGTGCTGCGCCGCGCCCACCGGCTCTGGGTCGGCGAGGCGCTGGCCGGACTGCCCGGGCCGCACGCCGAGGCCGTCCGCACCCGCCTCACCGAACAGCGGGTCTCGGCCAAGGAGACGGAACTGGAGCTGGACGCCGACCTCGGCGACCGCACCGACCTCACCGCGGCGATCGCCGCCCTCGCCCTGGAGCACCCCGGCCGCCCCCGGCTCACCACCGTCCTGATGCGCGCCCTCTACCAGGCCGGGCGCAAGGCCGAGGCGCTCGCCGTGTACGAGGACGCCCGCGCCTCGCTCCCGCCCGGCGAGGACGCCCCCGCCGAGCTCCAGCTGCGGATCCTGCGCGAGGACGCCGCCCTGCTGCCCGCCGGCGCCGCCCAGGCCGGGCCCGCCGCCGACGCCCCCGGCGCCGCCGACACCTGGCGGGCGCCCGACCAGCTGCCGTCCGGCCTGCCCGACTTCACCGGCCGCACCGAGGAGGTCGAGGCCCTCACCGACCGCCTCGCCGGCGCCGGCGGACGGGCCGTCGTGGTCTCCGCCCTGGACGGCATGGGCGGCGTCGGCAAGACCACCCTCGCCGTGCACGTGGCCCGCCGGACCCGCGACCGCTTCCCCGACGGGCAGCTCTTCGCCGACCTGCGCGGCGCCGACCGCACCCCGCCCGACCCCGGCACGGTGCTCGCCGGCTTCCTGCGGGACCTCGGCGTCGCCCCCGGCGAGATCCCCCCGGACACCGGGGAGCGCAGCGCGCTCTACCGCTCGGCCCTGGCCGGGCGGCGCGTCCTGGTCGTCCTCGACAACGCGGCCACCCCCGGCCACGTCGAACCCCTGCTGCCCGGCTCGCCCGGCTGCGCCGTCCTCGTCACCAGCCGCCACCGGCTGGCCGGCCTCGCCGGAGCCCACCAGCTGCGCCTGGACACCCTGCCGCCCGGGCAGGCGCTGGAACTGCTCACCCGGATCGTCGGCGCCGACCGCGTCGCCGCCGAGCCCGGGGCCGCCGAGGAGGTCGTCCGGGCCTGCGGGCTGCTGCCGCTCGCCGTCCGCATCGTCGCCTCCCGGCTCGCCGCCGACCCCGCACTCACCCTGGCCACCCTCGCCGAGGGCCTGCGCCGGGAGCACCGGCTGGCCGAACTCAGCGACGGCGAACGGACGGTGGAGGCCAGCTTCGCGCTCTCCTACCACCGCCTCGACGTCGAACTGGCCCGCGCCTTCCGGCTGCTCGCCCTGCTCGACGCCCCCGACATCCCGCTGCCCTGCGCCGCCGTCCTGCTCGACCGCACCGAGGCCGAGACCGACGAACTCCTCGAAACCCTCGTCGACCTCAACCTCCTGCAGTCCCCCCGCTTCGGCCGGTACGGCTACCACGACCTGGTCCGCGCCTACGCCCGCGGCCGGCTCGCCGCCGAGGACGGCCCCGCCGAACGCACCGCGGCCACCGGACGGCTGCTCGACTTCTGCCTCGCCACCGCCCGCAACGCCGACGTCGCCGCCCGCAAGCCCGACCCGGTCGAGCTCAGCCTGCTCGACGTGCCGGTGCCCCACCCCGGCCGGCCCGTCGCCGACGGCACGGAGGCCGTGCGCTGGATGCGCGAGCAGGCCGAGGTGCACGCCGCCGTCATCGCCCTGAGCTGCGCCGACCCGGCCCTGCCGCTCGACCGCGCCGTCGAACTCGCCGACCGGATGGGCGCGGTGCTCGCCGAACGCACCCAGACCACCGTCATCGCCGACCTCGCCGAACGCCTGGCCGGCGAGGCCGAGGCACGCGGCGACCACGGCCCGCTCGCCCTCGCCCGGTACGTGCGCGGCAGCATGCTCTGGCACGTCAACCGCTACGCCGAGTCCGTGGAGGAGATCCGCCGGGCCGTCGAGGTCTGCACCACCACCGGCACCGACCGGGTGCTCGCCAAGGCCCTGCTCACCCTCGGCGGCAACGCCCGCGTGCACGGCCGCTACGCCGAGGCCGCCGAACACGCCGGCCGGGCCGCCGGGCTGTTCCACCGCCTGGGGGCCGGACGTTCCGAGGGCAGCGCGCTCGGCGAGTTCGCCTTCAGCTGCGCCCAGACCGGCCGGCTCGACGAGGCCCGGGAGGCCGCCGAGCGCAGCGCCCGTCTGATGCGCGACTCGGGGCCGGTCTCCGCCGCGATCGGCCGCTACTACCTCGCCCGGGTGCTGCGGCTGTGCGGCGACCCGGAGGCGGCGCTCGACCACGCGGTCGGCGCCCGCGACGAGTTCACCGCCCTCCAGGTCACCGTCTTCGCCGCCGCGTCCGGCGACCTCGCCGCCCGCATCCACGCCGAGGCCGGCCGCTGGCTGCTCGCCGTCGACGCGGCCGAGGCGGTCCTCCCGCTCGCCCGGCGCACCAGCCCCGCCCTGGAGGGCGCCCTGCTGCGCACCCTCGGCACCGCGCTCACCGGCCTCGGCCGCCCGAGCCAGGCCCGGGCCTGTCTGACGGACTCCCTGGAGGTGTACGAGCGGCTGGGGCTCACCGAGGAATCGGCGCAGGTCAGGGCCCTTCTGGCGCGGTAGACGCGGCATCAACGGCAGCACCGGCCACGCGTGTTGACCGGCCGTCTACCGCCGTGCAGGAACGTCTCTCTCGTCAGGCCCCGGGCCGCAGCGGTTGCGGCCCGGGGCGACACCACAGACGAGAGGCGCCACCATGCCCATGCTCCCGCAGCACGGCCAGACCTGGACGATCAAGTCCGCCAACGGAACCGTCGCCGACGTCCGTTCCAGCCAGACCGCCGCCGGCACCGCCGTCCAGTCCTGGGGCTCCAACGGCACCACCGCCCAGGGCTGGACCTTCTGGGCCAAGGAGAACGGCAGCTTCCTCCTGGAGACCCAGCTCACCACCGGCAAGCACGTCGGCGGCCAGGCCATGGTCATGGACTTCAACTACTCCACCGGCCAGGCCTGGCTGTACAACGAGCACAACCAGCCCAACCAGCACTGGTGCTTCGAGCCCCTCGACAACGACTGGGTCCGCATCCGCACCACCCGCACCAACGAGGGCATGCTCTACCTCACCGCGGCCGCCCCCGGCTCGCCGCTCACCCTCTCCAGGCAGGACGACGGCAACCCGGCGCAGCGCTGGCAGCTCGTCCCGGCCGGGGGCATCAGCAGCGGCGGCGGCCAGCAGCAGCCCCAGCCCCAGCCGCAGCCCCAGCCCGGCGGTGGCGGCGGCGGTGACTTCCGCTCCGAGATGCTGAACGCCGTCAACGCCGAGCGCGGCCGGGTCGGCGCCCCGCCGGTGCGCCTGGACGACCGCCTCAGCGCGGCCGCCCAGCGCCACGCCAACGACATGGCCTCGCACGACCTCACCCAGCACAACGGCACCGACGGCAGCTCCCCCTGGGACCGCATCGCGGCCGCCGGCTTCGTCTCCCGCTCCTCCGCCGAGAACGTCACCCCGAGCAACAGCGTGCCGGAGGCGATGCAGATGTGGATGAACAGCCCGGGCCACCGGGTGAACATCCTCAACCCCGACTACAACTACATCGGCATCGGCTACGCGCCCCGCCAGCGCGGCAACTGGGGCCGCTACGTGCAGACCTTCGGCAAGGCCTGAGACCCCGACCGGCACCCTTCCACGAACAAGGAGTCCACACCCATGTCCTCGAACGCGGCGGACCTGATCCGCATCGCCCGAGACGAGGTCGGCTACCACGAGGGTCGCAGCGGCGGGCACTGGAACAACATCCAGAAGTTCTCCCCCGCCGTCGCCGGCCTGGAGTGGTCCCAGGGCGAGGCCTGGTGCGCCACCTTCGTCTCCTGGTGCGCCGAGCAGTCCGGCAACGCCGGGCGCTTCCCGGTGACCGCCTCCTGCGCGGAGGGCGTCGCCTGGTTCAAGGAGCGCGACCGCTTCACCGAGTACCCGGTGATCGGCGGCCAGGTCTTCTTCGGGCCCGGTGGCGGCAGCCACACCGGCATCTGCATCGCCTACACCAGCTCCACCATCACCACCGTCGAGGGCAACACCAACGACGGCGGCAGCGCCGAGGGCGACGGCGTCTACCTCAAGACCCGTGAGCGCCGCTCGGACTGGGTCTACGGCTACGGCATCCCGGACTTCGCCGAGGGCGCGGTCCTCGCCGACCCGGAGTGGAAGGACCGGCCCGGGGCGCTCTACTTCGGGCAGGAGGCCTCCGCGGAGGACAGCCCCGACGGCGGGGCCCCGTCCGGCGGCGGCGCTCCGGCGAGCGGCGGCGGCGACGGCGGCGACGGCTACGAGCCCTTCCCCGGCGCCGACTTCTTCCACGACGGCCAGAACAGCGACGTCATCACCCGGATGGGCGAGCGCCTCGTCGCCGAGGGCTGCTCCGCCTACGCCGAGGGCCCCGGCCCCGAGTGGTCCGACGCGGACCGCGAGTCCTTCCGCAACTGGCAGCACAAGCTCGGCGACTCGGGCGCGGACGCCGACGGCGTCCCCGGCCCCAAGCAGTGGGCCGCGCTCGCGGTCCCGCGCGGCTGAGCCGGCCCGCCCACCACACCAGAAGGAGAGACCCGATGAGAACCACCACCCGTACCCGCAGGCTCCTCGCCTCGCTCGGGGCCGTCACTGCCGTCGCGGGGGCGGTCGTGGCCGGCGCGCCGGCGGCGCAGGCGGCACAGGCCGGCGCCTGCGACCTGTCGCCGTCCGTGGGAGCCTTCGCGGCCGTGAACAACGGCTCCGGCGCCGGCGCGCTCGACCTCTTCCACAACGTCGAGGCCAACGGTCAGCCGATCATCGTCTGGCCGGCCAACCAGTCGCCCGCGCAGACCTGGTCGTTCTGGAAGTACTGCGACGGCACCACGGCGATCGCGCACGGGCAGGGCAAGGTGATCGACCTCGACACCGGTTCGGGCGCCGTCCACCTCTGGGACACCCCCGGCGGACTGGACGGCCTCAACCGGCCGGCCGGCGACTGGATGCCCGCCAACCAGAAGTGGCGGCTGACCGACGAGGACCACGGCTGGTACCTGGTCCGCAACGCGGCCACCGGGCAGTGCCTCACCTCCAACGGCGGCGGCCAGGCCACCGGGGTGGCCTCCTGCGACCCCGCCGCCCCGGCCCAGCGCTGGCTGCTCGGCTGACGAACCACCGGGCCCGGTCCGCTCTCCAGGCCGAGCGGACCGGGCCCGGTCTCCTCCGGGTGCCCCACGGCCCCCCGCGCCGACGCCGGTCGGCCCCTCGCCGGCCCCCGTCCGGGCGGCTGATCACGACTCGGCATCCCTTGTCACGGTGGCGCGAGGGACTCGTCACGACCGTGTCAAGGACGCGTCGAAGCCATGGCCCCGCTCGTTCGCGCTGCGCTATGAACGTCCCTCAGGAGGACCACCGGCACCGGTGGTCCGCTACCACGGGGGACATCACGTGAAGCCCATCCGCAGCAGTCGTCGCGCCCTGGCCCTGGCCTCACTGGCCGCGGTCGGCGCGCTCACCCTGACCGCCTGCAACGACGACGCCTCGTCGTCCGACACCGCCAAGACCCCGCCGGCGACCGGTGCGCCCGCCACCCAGGCCGCCTCGCCGAGCACCGCGGCCACCACCCCGGCCGCCTCCGGTTCGGCCTCCGTCCCGGCGGGCGGCGCCGGGTCCGGTTCGGCCACCGCACCCGCGCCGGCCGGCAGCGCCCCGGCGGCCGGGACCACGCTGAAGCTCGGCGACGCCGCCACCGTCCCGTTCAGCTCGGGCAGCACCAAGGGCACCATCGCGCTCGCGGTCACCTCGATCGAGAAGGGCGACCCGGCCGACCTCGCCCCGCTGAACCTGGGCGACAAGGCCAAGGGCCTGGTGCCGTACTACATCCACTACAAGGTCACCAACGCCAGCGGCACCGACCTCTCCTACACCAGCGTCAGCCACATGAAGGGCCTGCTGGCGGACGGCAGCGAGGCGCAGGAGCTGATGGTCATCGGCTCCTTCGCCAAGTGCAAGAGCGAGTCGCTGCCCAAGGGCTTCACCAACGGCCAGTCCGCCACCTCCTGCGCGGTGGCGATGTCCCCGGAGGCCTCCAAGGTCGCGGGCGCCGAGTACTGGGGCGAGCCGTACACCCTCGGCAAGGGCCTCAACTGGAAGTGATCCACGGGTGGTCCGGGCGGGGGCGGCGGCCGGCCGCTCCCGCCCGGGCGGGCTCAGCCCCGTGCCGCCGAGGACGCCTCCGCCGCCTCCGGCGCGCCGTGGATCCGCAGGAAGGCGTCCACGCCGGCCGTCGCGATCCGCTCGACCTCCTCGTCCGCCACCGGGAGCGCGCCCCAGAAGGAGCGCTCGGCGACGCCGTGGAAGGTCAGCAGGGTGAACTGCTCGGCGGCCAGGGCGGCGTCCTCGACCGCGAGCAGCCCGCGCCCGGCGAGCGCCTCGACGTGCTGCGCGAGCGCGCGCTGGGAGGCGACCGGGCCCGCCTCCAGCCAGGCCTCCAGGACGTCCGCCGGGATGTTGGCCACCTCGGCCCGGATCGCCCGGCCGAGCGCCCCGTGCTCCCCGGCCGACAGCACGGCGCGGGCCCGCTCGACGGCGAAGTCGATCAGGTCCCGGCGCAGGTCCACCACCCGGCCGAGGTACGTCGCCATCAGCCCGTCGATGCGTTCGGTCAGTTCCGCCGAGGTCCGCAGGGCCACCGACAGGAAGAGGGTCTCCTTGTCGCCGAAGTGGTTGTAGACCGTCCGCTTGGACACCCCGGCCTCGGCCGCGATCGCGTCCATGCTGGCCCGGACGTACCCCTCGCGGCCGAACACCACCGTCGCGGCCCGGGTGATCGCCTCGCGCTTCTCCGGCCGTCCCGCTCCGCCCGTCGTCGCCACGGCCCTCTCCTCTTCCGTCGGCGCACCGGCCGACCCTCTCAGAAACTGCCCGGTGTAGTTTATCCAGGCCACGGAAGACCCGGACGTCCCGCCGAACGGACGTGCTCTATGCTGCGTACGACTTCTACACCCGTGTAGAAGACATTGGGAAGCGCCTCCCCCGATCACGGGTGGCCGGACCCCCGCACGGGAACCGGCCGACCGGCAACCGGCGTCCGGAACTGGCAGCGCCACGAACAGAGTTCCGGACCGACGAAACCGACGGACGGCACGCGGCGCAGGCGCCACCATGGCGCGCGGAACACGGGAACACCGGGGTGAGGGCGTGGCGGGGCAGCGAGGACGGTCGGCCGACCAGCGGACGCGCCGACGGGCGGCGGACAAACCGGCCGGGCACATACGCCCGCTGCCCGGCGGCCCCGCGCTGCCGGCGGCCCTCGCCCTCGGACTACCGCTGGCCGGCGCCGCGGTCGACGAGCTCTCCGGCCCCGGCATGGGCCTGGTCTTCGCCGTGGCCGCGGTGCTCGGCACCGGCCTGGCGGCGGCACTGAGCAGCCGCAACGGCTGGTGGTGGGTGCTCGCCACCTCGCCGCTGGTGGTCCTGGGCGTGACGGCCGTCGTCGAGTTCACCGCCCACCGCGACCGGTACCAGGGCAAGGGCCTGGCCACCGGCGCCGCGAAGTGGGTGGTGCACGGCTTTCCCGTGATGGCCGAGGCCGCGGCCGCGGCCGTCATCGTGATCGCGGTCCGGCTGGTCCGGGCGAGGAGGAGGCAGCATGGCTGACAACCCCGGGACCGACGGCGGCGCCGAGGCCCGCCGCCCCCGCCGCCCCTCCCCCGCCCTGGTCGCGGGCCGGGTGGTGGCCTGCACCGTCGGCCTGGCGGTGTTCGCCGCCAGCGGGGTGGTCTGGTACGAGTACAAGCAGCTCACCGACGGGATGACCACCTCCGGCGTCATCGCCGAGACCAAGAAGGACGCCCCCAAGCACCTCGACAACTCGGTCAACCTGCTGCTGATCGGCCTGGACAGCCGCAAGAACATGGACGGCACGGACCTCCCGCCCGAGTTCGTCCAGGACGAGCTGCACGCCGGCCACAGCTCCGACATCGGCGGCTACAACACCAACTCGCTGATCCTGCTGCACATCCCGGCGAACGGCGGCAAGGTGCAGGCCGTCTCGATACCCCGCGACGACTACGTGATGACCTACGACGCCAACGGCTCCCAGATGGGCATGGCCAAGATCAAGGAGGCCTACGGCGCGGCCAAGGACAAGGCCGACGCCGGTCTGCGCGCCAAGGGCCTCAAGGGCGCCGACCTGGAGAAGGCCGGCCGGGACATCGGCCGCGCGGCCACCATCCGCACCGTGCAGAAGTTCCTCGACCAGCCCATCGACCACATCGCCGAGGTCAACCTGATGGGCTTCTACGACATCGCCAAGGCCCTCCAGCCGATCGAGGTCTGCCTCACCCACGACACCAAGGACCCGGCCATCGAGGGCCAGGGCTCCGGGGCCGACTTCCACAAGGGCGTCAACAAACTCAACGCCTCCCAGGCGCTCTCCTTCGTCCGCCAGCGCCACAACCTCGACGGCCCGGACGGCAACACCGGCGACTTCGCCCGCACCCACCGCCAGCAGGCCTTCATCTCCTCGGTGGTGCACAACCTCAAGCAGAAGGGCGTCATCGGCGACCTCGGCAAGATGCAGGAGCTGATGGGGGTGATGCAGAAGGACCTGGTGATCGACAACGAGTGGAACGTGCTCGACTTCGCCCAGCAGGCCCCCAACCTCACCGGCGGCAACGTCGAGTTCAACACCCTGACCTTCGACGGGTTCGGCACCAAGAACGGCCAGGACGTCAACCTGGTGACCCCGGCGAAGGTCCAGAAGGTGGTCAAGCAGCTCTTCGGCTACGCCGACGCCGCCCCCGCGCCGGCTGACCCGGCCGCCGCCTCCGGCGCGCCCGCCACCCAGGCCCCCGCAGCGCCGCCGGCCGCCACCACGCCCCCGGCCGCCGCCGGGCCGGTCACCGTGGACGTCTTCAACGCCTCCTCCGCGGCCGGGGTCACCTCCGCCGAGGAGGCCAAGGCGCTGGCCGGCCTGGGCTTCAAGGAGGGCCGCACCGGCTCGGCCGCCACCCGGCCGAAGACCACCACCGTCACCTACGGCAAGGGCGCCAAGGAGGCCGCCGAGCAGGTCGCGACCCGCTACGGCGTGACCGCCACCGCGTCCGCCGCCACCGCCGCCGACCACGTCGTCGTCACCCTCGGCACCGGCTTCACCGGCGTCGCCGCCGACAAGCCCGCCGCCCCCGCCGGCGGCGCCCCGGCCGACCCGGCCGCCAACCTGCCGATGCAGGGCCCGGCCGTCGACGCCCAGTCCGACGGCGGCATCCCCTGCGTCTACTGACGCGCGCCGCACCGGCCTCGCCGACCTCCTGAGGGAGGCTCCCCCGCCCGGGGAGCCTCCCTCCGTCGTTTCCGGCCCCTTCCCGGATTCCGCGGAGACCCCTGGCGCAATTCTCCGTACTATGTATAGTGTACTGCGTACGGGATAACCGCGCGATGCCGACGAGAGGGTTCTCCGCCTTGCAGATCACCACGACCGCCGTCTCCCTGACCGTCGAGGACGTCATCACCTCCGCCGCCTTCCTCCAGCGGCACTTCGGCTACACCGAGCAGATGTCGGCCGACGGCTTCGTCTCGCTCGCGCACCCGGGCGGCGGGGTCAATGTCGTCTACCTGCGGCGCGGCCTCGAAGTCCTGCCCGAGGACCAGCGCCACCGGATCGCGGACGGCGTGATCCTGGCGTTCGTCGTCGAGGACATCGCCGCCGAGGAGCGGCGGCTGCGCGAGGAGGGGGTCGTGATCACCCTGCCGCTGCGCGAGGAGCCGTGGGGCGAGAAGCTCTTCCAGGTCGTAGACCCGAACGGGGTGGTCGTCGAACTGGTCGAGTGGGCCGAGCGGCAGGAGCAGTAGGAGCGGGCGACGACGGCGCCCCCTGTCCCGGTCGGGACAGGGGGCGCCGCTCGCTCCGACGGGACGGTCGGACGGTCAGTCCACCGTCCAGGTGTCGTTGCCGGCGAGCAGCGTGGCCAGGTCGCCCGGGCCGCGCCCGTCGGTGGCGGTGGCCAGCTGGCTCGCCATCAGCTCGTCGTAGACCGGCCGTTCGACGCTGCGCAGCACGCCGATCGGCGTGTGGTGCAGGGTGTCCGCGTCGGCGATCCGGGAGAGCGCGAAGGCGGTGGCGGGGCTGGTCGCGTGCGCGTCGTGGACCAGGACGTCCGCCTCGTTGTCCGCCGTGACCGGGGCGGTGAACAGCTCGCCGTCCGGGCCCCGGAAGACGCCGTTCGCCAGGTCCGCGCCGAAGCGGGCGGCCTTCCCGTGCTCCAGCCGGATCAGCGCCTCGTCCCGGCTGCCCGGGTCCTTCAGCACCTCGAAGGCGCCGTCGTTGAAGATGTTGCAGTTCTGGTAGATCTCCACCAGCGCCGTGCCCTGGTGCTCGGCGGCCGCCCGCAGCACCGACTGGAGGTGCTGGCGGTCCGAGTCGATGGTGCGCGCGACGAAGGTGGCCTCGGCTCCGATCGCCAGCGACAGCGGGTTGAACGGCGCGTCCAGCGAGCCCATCGGGGTGGACTTGGTGATCTTGCCGAGCTCGCTGGTGGGCGAGTACTGGCCCTTGGTGAGGCCGTAGATACGGTTGTTGAACAACAGGATCTTCAAATTGACGTTCCGCCGCAGGGCGTGGATCAGGTGGTTGCCGCCGATCGACAGCGCGTCGCCGTCACCCGTCACCACCCAGACGCTCAGGTCCTGGCGCGAGGTGGCCAGCCCGGTCGCGATCGCCGGCGCCCGGCCGTGGATCGAGTGCACCCCGTAGGTGTTCATGTAGTACGGGAAGCGCGAGGAGCAGCCGATGCCGGAGACGAAGACCGTGTTCTCCCGCTTGATGCCCAGCTCCGGCATGAAGGACTGCACCGCCGCCAGGATCGCGTAGTCCCCGCAGCCCGGGCACCAGCGCACCTCCTGGTCGGTCTTGAAGTCCCGGGCGCTCTGCGGGCCTTCGGCCTTGGGCACCAGTCGCAGGGACGGGAAGCCGCTCTCGCTCATCGGTGGTCCTCCTCGTCCAGGGTGCCGATCGCGGCCCACAGCACGTCCGCCAACTGGGCCGCCTTGAAGGGCAGTCCGCGCACCTGGTTGTAGGACTCGGCGTCCACCAGGTACTTCGCCCGCAGCAGCAGGGCCAGCTGCCCCAGGTTCATCTCGGGAACGATGATCTTCTCGTAACTCCGCAGCACCGAGCCCAGGTTGGCCGGGAACGGGTTGAGGTTGCGCAGGTGCGCCTGGGCGACCTCGCCGCCGTCCGCGCGCACCCGGCGCACCGCGGCGGTGATCGGCCCGTACGTCGAGCCCCAGCCGAGCACCAGCACCCGGGCGTCGCCGCTCGGGTCGTCCACCTCGACCGGCTTCACCGTGATGCCGTCGACCTTGGCCTGCCGGGTGCGGACCATGAAGTCGTGGTTGGCCGGGTCGTAGGAGATGTTGCCGGTGCCGTCCTGCTTCTCGATGCCGCCGATCCGGTGCTCCAGGCCGGGCGTACCGGGCAGCGCCCAGGGCCTGGCCAGGGTCCGCGGATCGCGCAGGTACGGCCAGAAGGCGCCGTCCTCGCGGTTCGGGCCGGTGGCGAACTCCGGGTCGATCTCCAGCAGTTCGTCGACCTCGGGGATCCGCCAGGGCTCCGATCCGTTGGCCAGGTAGCCGTCCGAGAGCAGGAACACCGGGGTGCGGTAGGTGACCGCGATCCGGGCCGCCTCCAGCGCCGCGTCGAAGCACTCCGCGGGCGTGGCCGGGGCGACGATCGGCACCGGCGCCTCGCCGTTGCGCCCGAACATCGCCTGCAGCAGGTCCGCCTGCTCGGTCTTGGTCGGCAGGCCGGTGGACGGGCCGCCGCGCTGGATGTCCACGACCAGCAGCGGCAGTTCGAGCGAGACGGCCAGGCCGATCGTCTCGGACTTCAGCGCGACACCCGGCCCGGAGGTGGTGGTCACCCCGAGCGCCCCGCCGAAGGCGGCGCCGAGCGCCGCGCCGACACCGGCGATCTCGTCCTCCGCCTGGAAGGTGCGCACCCCGAAGTCCTTGTGCCGGCTCAGCTCGTGCAGGATGTCCGAGGCCGGGGTGATCGGGTACGAGCCCAGATACAGCGGGAGGCCGGAGCGCCGCGAGGCGGCGATCAGCCCGTAGGACAGCGCCAGGTTGCCGGAGATGTTGCGGTAGCGCCCGGCCGGGAGCCTGGCCGGCGGCACCTCGTAGGAGACGGCGAAGGACTCGGTGGTCTCGCCGAAGTTCCAGCCCGCCCGGAAGGCGGTGATGTTCGCCTCGGCGATCTGCGGCTTCTTGGCGAACTTGGTGCGCAGGAACGACTCCGTCCCGTGCGTGGGCCGGTGGTACATCCAGGACAGCAGGCCCAGGGCGAACATGTTCTTCGCCCGCTCGGCGTCCTTGCGGGCCAGGCCGCTGTCCTTGAGCGCCTCCAGGGTCAGCGTGGTCAGCGGCACCTTGTGCAGGTGGAAGCCGTCCAGCGAGCCGTCGCCCAGCGGGTCCGCCGGGTAACCGACCTTGGCCAGCGCCCGCTTGGTGAACTCGTCGGTGTTGACGATGATCTCGGCACCGCGCGGCAGGTCCGGCACGTTCGCCTTCAGCGCGGCCGGGTTCATCGCGACCAGCACGTTCGGGGCGTCGCCCGGGGTCAGGATGTCGTGGTCCGCGAAGTGCAGTTGGAAGGACGAGACGCCCGGCAGGGTGCCGGCGGGCGCCCGGATCTCGGCCGGGAAGTTCGGCAGCGTGGACAGGTCGTTGCCGAAGGACGCCGTCTCCGAGGTGAAACGGTCACCGGTCAGCTGCATGCCGTCACCGGAGTCGCCGGCGAAGCGAATGATCACCCGATCGAGTCTGCGGATGGGCTTGCCCGGCTTCACCGGAGGGCCGCCCGGGCCGGGCGGTCCGGCGGACGCGTCCGCACCCGCGTGCGCGTCTCCGCTCCCGGCGCGGGCCTCGTCGCCGTCCGGGCCGTCCACTGCCTCTGACTGATCGACCTGACTGGTCACTGCCGCGGACCTCCTCGTGGGCGCACCACCGCGGGCGCGGCCCCGTGCCCCGTCCGCCTGGTGCACCTCTCGCATCCTATGCGGGCCGACCCGACGGCGACCGGAAGCACGGCAGTTATTTCACCGGCCCGCGGCTGCACCGCACATGAAGGTCAACGCCCGCCCGCCGGAGATCATTCCGGCTCGGACGGGCGGGCGCGAGCACCTCACGGGCGCATGGCCGAGATGCGCTCCCGGGGGCGCGCCCCGGGCGCCGGGGCGACGGAACCGGAGGGCGTCAGGAGTTGAGGTAGGTGAGCACGGCCAGCACCCGGCGGTGGTCCTCGGCGCTCTGAGCCAGTCCCAGCTTGAGGAAGATGTTGCTGACGTGCTTCTCCACCGCGCCGTCGGAGACCACCAGCTGCTTGGCCACCGCGGCGTTGGTGCGGCCCTCCGCCATCAGCCCGAGCACCTCGCGCTCGCGCGGCGTGAGATTGGCCAGAACGTCGCCCTTGCGGCTGCGGCTGAGGAGCTGCTGCACCACCTCCGGGTCCAGCGCGGTGCCGCCCTCGGCGACCCGGACCACCGCGTCGGCGAACTCGCGCACCTCGGCGACCCGGTCCTTCAGCAGGTACCCCACGCCCCGGGTCGAGCCGGCCAGCAGCTCCGAGGCGTAGCGCTCCTCCACGAACTGCGACAGCACCAGCACACCCAGCTGCGGGTAACGGGCGCGCAGTTCCACACAGGCGCGCAGGCCCTCGTCGGTGTGGTTCGGGGGCATCCGCACGTCGGAGACCACGACGTCCGGCAGGGCGTCGGCGGCCGCCAGGTCGTGGATGGTCTTCACCAGGGCGTCTCCGTCACCGACCCCGGCGACGACCTCCAGGCCGCGATCGGTGAGCAGCCGGGTCAGTCCCTCCCTGAGCAGTACGGAGTCCTCGGCGATGACGACGCGACGCATAACGACCTTCCGGGCAGGCGTGTGCTGACGGAAGTCAGTCTCCCCCATCCCGGGGCGGGCGGAGGGTCCGGGACGGGCCACCTCTCGGCCCGGCCCGGACGGCTCCCGGCGGTCCCGCCCGGAGCGGGGTCCCGCATCGTGCGGGGCCTCACCCGGAGCGGGGCCCTACCCGGAGCGGGGCCTCACATCGTGCGGATCGCCACCGCGTCGCAGAGGCCCTCCAGGGCGGCCTTCGCGGCGCAGTCCGGCAGCGGCGCGAGCAGCGCCCGGGCCTCCTCGGCCCGGCGCAGGGTCTCGGCGCGGGCGCGCTCCAGCGCGGGGTGGGCGCGCAGCAGGCGCAGCGCCTCGGCGTGCAGGTCGTCGTCGGAGAGGTCCTGGTCGAGCAGTTCGCGCAGCCGGGCGTCGTCCGGGTCGGCCGGGTCGGCGGGCATCTGCTGCAGCAGCAGGGTCGGCAGGGTCGGCACGCCCTCGCGCAGGTCGGTGCCGGGGGTCTTGCCGGACTCGTGGCCGTCGCTGGCGATGTCGAGCACGTCGTCGGCCAGCTGGAAGGCGATGCCGATCCGCTCGCCGAACTCGCCGAGGGTGTCCACCAGCTCGCGCTCGGCACCGGCCATCAGCGCTCCTATCCGGCAGGAGACGGCGATCAGCGAGCCGGTCTTGCCCTCCAGGACGTCCAGGTAGTGCAGCAGCGGGTCCATGTCCTGGCCCGGGCCGCGGGTCTCCAGGATCTGGCCGGTGACCAGCCGCTCGAAGGCCTCGGCCTGCATCCGCACGGCCTCCGGGCCGAGGTCGGAGAGCACCTGGGAGGCGCGGGAGAACAGGAAGTCGCCGGTGAGGATGGCGACCGAGTTGTCCCAGCGGGAGTTGGCGCTCGGGGCGCCCCGGCGCACCGGCGCCTCGTCCATGACGTCGTCGTGGTAGAGCGTGGCCAGGTGGGTCAGTTCGACCACCACGGCGGCGGGCACCACGCCGGGCGCCCCCGGGTCGCCGAACTGGGCGGCCAGCAGCAGGAGCAGCGGGCGGAAGCGCTTGCCGCCGGCCTCGAGGAGGTGACTGGCGGTGACGGTGATGAAGGGGACGTCGCTCTTGACGGCCTCACCGAGCGCCGCCTCCACAGCGTCCAGTCCGGCCTGGACGTCCCGGGTCAGGTCGCGGTCCTGCACGCTGAGCCCGAAGGGTTCCACGACGGTCACGAAGACCACTCCTCTGTCCCTGGTCGATCTAGCGGCCTGGTCCCTGAGTGCCGCCGCTGGCCATACAGGCAGGGTATCCGGTCGCGAGTGGATCACTGCACGGGCGTGCGGATCCTGTCATGATCGGGCTTGATGCCCTGGTCAGGGCGGCTGCGCGGGCCGGACGGCGGTGGGGGGCGAATTCGGCTGGTAATAAAGGTGGGAGAGCCCCCGGAACTCCCCCGGCCCCGGCACCCGACACAGACCCGTCCGGGCCGCGCGGGCTGAGCGCGGCCCGGACGGGGCCCTGGTCGGAGGCGGTGGACGTAAAGGTCAGCGCACGAACAGCGAGGCCTTGGAGGCGAGGTCGAGGAAGTACTGCGGCAGCAGTCCGAGACCCAGCGTGACCAGCACCCCCACCCCGATCGCGGTCGCCGTGAAGGCGCTCGGGACCGCCACCGTGGGGCCCCCCGGCTGGGGGTCCGAGAAGAACATCAGCACGATGACCCGGATGTAGAAGAACGCGGCCACCGCCGAGCTCAGCACACCGACCACCACCAGCGGGGTCGCCCCGCCGCTGGCCGCGGCCTGGAACACCGCGAACTTCCCGGTGAACCCGGAGGTCAGCGGAATCCCGGCGAAGGCCAGCAGGAACAGCGCGAACACCGCCGCCACCAGCGGCGAGCGCCGCCCGAGCCCGGCCCAGCTGGACAGGTGGGTCGCCTCGCCCTTGGAGTCGCGCACCAGCGTCACCACCGCGAACGCGCCGAGCGTCACGAAGGAGTACGCCAGCAGGTAGAACAGCACCGAGGAGATGCCCTGCTTGTTGACGGCGATCACGCCGGTCAGGATGAACCCCGCGTGCGCGATCGAGGAGTACGCCAGCAGGCGCTTGACGTCCTGCTGGGTCACCGCGAGCACCGCGCCCACCACCATGGTGAGGATCGCGACGCCCCACATCACCGGCCGCCAGTCCAGCCGCAGGCCCGGGAAGGCCACGTAGAACAGCCGCAGGAAGGCCCCGAAGGCCGCGACCTTGGTGGCCGCCGCCATGAAGCCGGTCACCGGGGTCGGCGCGCCCTGGTAGACGTCCGGGGTCCAGGAGTGGAAGGGCACCGCGGCGACCTTGAACAGCAGGCCGACCGCCAGCATCGCCAGTCCGGTCAGCACCAGCGCGTCGCTCTGGGTGGTGCTCAGCTGCGCGGGGGTGGTCATCGCCTTGCCGGAGATGACGTCCCCGATGTCGCCGAGCTTCACGCTGCCCGCGTAGCCGTACAGCAGCGCGGTGCCGAACAGGAAGAACGCCGAGGCGAAGGCGCCGAGCAGGAAGTACTTGACCGCCGCCTCCTGGGAGAGCAGCCGGCGGCGCCGGGCCAGCGCGCACAGCAGGTACAGCGGCAGCGAGAAGACCTCCAGCGCCACGAACATGGTCAGCAGGTCGTTGGCGGCGGGGAACAGCAGCATGCCGCCGACCGCGAACATGGTGAGCGGGAAGACCTCGCTGGTGGCGAAGCCGGCCCGGACCGCGGCCCGCTCCTGCTCGCCGCCGGGGGTCGCGGCGGCCTGGGCGGCGAAGGCGTCGGCGGGCAGGCCGCCGGCCTTGGGCTCCAGCCTCCGCTCGGCGTAGGTGAGCACCGCGACCACGGAGGCCAGCAGGATCACGCCCTGGAGGAACAGCGCCGGGCCGTCCATCGCGACGGACTCCATGGCCAGCAGGTCGATCCGGGTGAAGCCGTGGCTCTGCACGGCCAGCACCACCACGGCGACGAAGGCGCCGACCAGCCCGGCCAGGGCGAGCGTCACCTGGGTCCAGTGCCGGTACCGGCGGGGCACGAAGGCCTCCACCAGGACGCCGGCCACGGCGGCCGCGAACACCACGAGCATCGGGGAGAGCTGGCCGTACTCGATGTGCGGCGCCGGGATGCTGGGGGTGTTGCCGCCGGCGGCGGCGAGCACTGCGGTGGCACTCACTTCTGCTCACCTCCTGAGGTGGCGGCGACCGGGTGGGCCGGCGCCGGGTCGGTCTGGTGGACCTGCGAGAGCGTCGCGTTCACCGAGGGGTTGACCAGGTCGGTGAGCGGCGTCGGGTAGACGCCGAGCAGGATGGTCAGCGCCACCAGCGGGCCTACCACGGCGAGTTCGCGGGCCTTGAGGTCGGGCATCGTGCGCACCCCGTCCTTCACCGGGCCGGTCATGGTGCGCTGGTACAGCAGCAGGGCGTACAGCGCGGCCAGCACGATGCCGAAGGTGGCCACGATCCCGATCGCCGGGTAGCGGGTGAAGGTGCCCACCAGGACCAGGAACTCGCTGACGAACGGGGCCAGCCCGGGCAGCGACAGGGTGGCCAGGCTGCCGATCAGGAACGTCCCGGCCAGCACCGGGGCGACCTTCTGCACGCCGCCGTAGTCGGCGATCAGCCGCGAGCCGCGACGGGAGATCAGGAAGCCGGCCACCAGCATCCACGCCGCCGTGGACAGGCCGTGGTTCACCATGTAGAGGGTCGCGCCGCTCTGGCCCTGGCTGGTCAGGGCGAAGACGCCCATGATGATGAAGCCGAAGTGCGAGATCGAGGCGTACGCCACCAGCCGCTTGATGTCCTTCTGGCCGATCGCCAGCAGCGCGCCGTAGACGATCCCGATCAGCGCCAGGACCAGGATCGCCGGGGCGAAGGTCTTCGAGGCGTTCGGGAACAGCCCGAGGCAGAAGCGCAGCATCGCGAAGGTGCCGACCTTGTCCACCACCGCGGTGATCAGCACCGCGGTGCCGGCCGTGGACTCGCCCATCGCGTTCGGCAGCCAGGTGTGCAGCGGCCAGAGCGGGGCCTTCACCGCGAAGGCGAAGAAGAAGCCCAGGAACAGCGCCTTCTCGGCGGTGCCGGTCAGCTGGAGCCGGCCGTCGGCGATCGCCGAGGTCAGCGTCGGCAGGTCGAAGGTGCCGAAGCCCTGGTCCTGCGCCGTCACGTACAGGCCGATCACGGCGGCCAGCATCACCAGGCCGCCGAGCAGGTTGTAGAGCAGGAACTTCACGGCCGCGTAGGAGCGCTGACGCGCCGACTCCGGGCCGCCCGCCCGGTCTCCGAAGCCGCCGATCAGGAAGTACATCGGGATCAGCATGGCTTCGAAGAACACGTAGAACACGAAGACGTCGGTGGCGTAGAAGGAGACGACCACCATCGCCTCCACCGCCAGGATCAGGGCGAAGAAGGCCTGGGTGCGGCGCTTGTTCTCGAAGGTGCCGTCCGGCCCGGCCGGCGCCGGGTCGGCGTCGTGCCAGGAGGCGAGGATCACCAGCGGCACGAGCACGGCGGTGAGCAGGGCGAGCACCGCGCCGATGCCATCCACGCCGAGCGAGAAGGTGATGCCGAAGGAGCGGATCCAGCTGTACGACTCGTTCAGCTGGAAGCGGGCGCCGTGCGGGTCGAACCGGGCCGCCACCACGGCGGCCAGCACCAGGGTGACGGCCGAGGCGCCCAGCGCGACGGCCTTGGTGGTCCTGCGCCGGCTCTCGGAGGACCCGGCGGGCAGCGCGGCCGTCAGCACCGCGCCGGCCGCCGGGACGGCGCAGGTGGCGGTCAACAGAAAGCTCATGCGCCCACCTCGCTGCGCTCGGCAGGGGCATTCGCCCACACGCGCCTCTTGATGACGAGCTCGCTGCGCTCGCTCATAGGCCTGGCCCCCCAACGGATATCAGGACGAGTCATCACGTGGACCTCATCAGGAGAGTCATGGCGACCAGCACCAGCGTGCCGCCGAACATGGAGAGCGCGTACGAGCGGACGTAGCCGTTCTGGACCCGCCGCAGCCGGCCGGAGAGCCCGCCGATCCCGGCGGCCAGGCCGTTGACCACGCCGTCCAGGCCGCGGCTGTCGAAGAAGACCAGCGCCGCGGCGAGCGCCGAGCCCGGCCGCACCAGCACCGCGTGGTTGAAGTCGTCCTGCAACAGGTCGCGGCGGGCCGCCCGGGTGAGCGGGGAGCCGACCGGCGGCACCACCGGGACCGGCGAGCGCCCGTACACCAGGTACGCGAGGCCGACGCCGGCCAGCATGCAGGCCGTGGTCAGCAGGGTGACGGTCAGCGGGGCGAGCGGGGAGTTGCCCTCCTCGTGCCCGGTGACCGGCTCCAGCCACTTCAGGAAGGAGTCGTTGAAGGCGAACAGTCCGCCCGCGAAGACCGAGCCGAAGGCCAGCAGGACCATCGGGACGGTCATCGTCCGCGGCGACTCGTGCGGGTGCGGGGCGTTGCCCTCCGCGTCCGGCTGCCAGCGCTTCTCGCCGAAGAAGGTCAGCACCATGACCCTGGTCATGTAGAACGCGGTGACCGCCGCGCCGACCAGCGCGCACCCCCCGAGGATCCAGCCCTCGGCGCCGCCCTTGGCGAAGGCCGCCTCGATGATCTTGTCCTTGGAGAAGAAGCCGGACAGGCCCGGGAAGCCGATGATCGCCAGGTAGCCGAGGCCGAAGGTGACGAAGGTGACCGGCATGTACTTCCGCAGGCCGCCGTAGTGACGCATGTTCACCTCGTCGTTCATGCCGTGCATGACCGACCCGGCGCCGAGGAACAGCCCGGCCTTGAAGAAGCCGTGGGTCACCAGGTGCATGATCGCGAAGGCGTAGCCGATCGGGCCGAGCCCGGCCGCCAGCACCATGTAGCCGATCTGCGACATCGTCGAGCCGGCCAGCGCCTTCTTGATGTCGTCCTTGGCGCAACCGACGATCGCACCGAACAGCAGCGTGACCGCGCCGACCACCACCACGGCGGTCTGCGCGTCCGGCGCCAGGTCGAAGACCGCCGAGGAGCGGGTGATCAGGTAGACGCCCGCGGTCACCATGGTGGCCGCGTGGATCAGCGCCGACACCGGGGTCGGGCCCTCCATCGCGTCCCCGAGCCAGGACTGCAGCGGCACCTGCGCCGACTTGCCGCAGGCCGCCAGCAGCAGCATCAGGCCGATCGCCGTCAGCTTGCCCTCGCTCGCCTGGTGGGCACCGCCGAAGACCGGGTCGAAGGCGAAGGAGCCGAACTCGGCGAACATCAGCATGATCGCGATGGACAGGCCCATGTCGCCGACCCGGTTGACGATGAAGGCCTTCTTCGCCGCCGTCGCCGCACTCGGCTTGTGCTGCCAGAAGCCGATCAGGAGGTACGAGGCCAGGCCCACGCCCTCCCAGCCGAAGTACAGCAGCAGGTAGTTGTCCGCGACCACCAGCAGCAGCATGGCGGCCAGGAACAGGTTCAGGTACGCGAAGAAGCGGCGGCGGCGCTCGTCGTGCGCCATGTAGCCGACCGAGTAGAGGTGGATCAGCGTGCCGACACCGGTGATCAGCAGGACGAAGGTCATCGACAGCTGGTCGAGCCGGAAGGAGATATCGGCCTGGAAGCCGTTCACCGGGATCCAGCTGAACAGGTGCCGGGTGACCGCCCGGTGCTCGGCGTCACGGCCGAGCATGTCCGAGAACAGGGCCAGGCCGAAGCCGAACGAGAGCGCCGCGAGCGCGGTGGCCAGCCAGTGGCCGAAGCGGTCCAGCGCCCGGCCGCCGAGCAGCAGCAGGGCGGCGCCCGCCAGTGGAGCCGCCACCAGCAGCGGAATGAGAGATTTCACCGAGGGCCCTCCGCCTACAGCTTCATCAGGTTGCTGTCGTCGACCGAAGCGGAGTGCCTGGTCCGGAAGATGGAGACGATGATGGCGAGGCCGACCACGACCTCGGCCGCCGCGACCACCATCGTGAAGAACGCGATGATCTGGCCGTCCAAGGTCCCGTGCAGCCGGGAGAAGGTCACCAGGGCGAGGTTCGAGGCGTTCAGCATCAGCTCCACGCACATGAACAGCACGATCGCGTTGCGTCGGACCAGCACCCCGGCCGCTCCGATGGTGAACAACAGGGCCGACAGGTAGAGGTAGTTGACCGGGTTCACTCCGCGCCCTCCTCGTCGGCCGGGTGCTTCACGTTGTTCGCCGGCACCGGCCCGCCGTTCGTCGGCCCGTTCGCCGTCACCGCCCCGCCGTTCGCCGGCAGCGGGGCGCCGTTGGCCGGCACCGGCTCCAGCGACTTGCGCGGGGCCTTCACGGCCGGCCGCTCCGAGGACGGACGGCCCAGCCAGTCCGCCGTGCTGTTCTCCAGCTCCGCCATCCGCCGCAGCATCGCCTGGCTGACGTCCCGGACCTGGCCGCGCTCGCGCAGCGTCGCCATCACCGAGTCCTCGGCGATCGTGCCGTCCGGCAGCAGCCCCGGCACGTCCACCGCGTTGTGCCGGGCGTACACGCCCGGCGCCGGCAGCGGCGGCAGCTGGATGTTGTCCACGACCCGCTGCGCCGCCAGCTCGCGCTGCGTCTTCGGCGCCTTCACGTGCTCCCGGTGGGTCAGCACCATCGCGCCGATCGCCGCGGTGATCAGCAGCGCGCCGGTGACCTCGAAGGCCCACACGTAGCGGGTGAAGATCAGCCGGGCCAGGCCCGGCACGTTGCCCTCGGCATTCGCCTCGGACAGCCCGGTGAAGTGGTCCAGCTTCGCGTTGGCGATCCCGGCGATCAGCAGCACGCCGAAGCCCAGCCCGCACAGCGCCGCGGCGAACCGCTGGCCCTTCAGCTGCTCCTTCAGCGAGTCCTCGCCGGTGACGCCGACCAGCATCACCACGAACAGGAACAGCATCATGATCGCGCCGGTGTACACCACGATCTGCACCACGCCCAGGAACACCGCGCCCTGGGCCATGTAACAGACCGCCAGCGCCATCATGGTGGCCGCCAGGCAGAGCGCGCTGTGCACGGCCTTGCGCATCAGCACCATGCCGAGCGCACCGCCGACCGCGATCACCGCGAGCACCCAGAACTGGACGGCCTCGCCCGTCGAGGTCGTCCCGGTCGCCTCCGCCAGCCGCGCGATCACTGCTGCACCTCCTTGTCCCGCTCGGTGCGCTCCTGCTGGACCGTCCCCGGCGCCGCCGCGGTGACCTCGCCCCGGTAGTACGCGCCCTCGTCGGTGCCCGGGAAGATCGCGTGCGGGGTGTCGACCATGCCCTCGGACAGGCCCACCAGCAGCTGCTCCTTGGTGAAGATGAGGTCCCGCCGGGAGGAGTCGGCCAGCTCGTACTCGTTGGTCATGGTCAGCGCCCTGGTCGGGCAGGCCTCGATGCACAGCCCGCACAGGATGCAGCGGGCGTAGTTGATCTGGTACACCGCGCCGTAGCGCTCACCCGGGGAGTAGCGCTCCTCGTCCTGGTTGTCCGCGCCCTCCACGTAGATCGCGTCGGCCGGGCAGGCCCACGCGCACAGCTCGCAGCCGACGCACTTCTCCAGGCCGTCCGGGTGCCGGTTCAGCTGGTGGCGGCCGTGGAAGCGCGGAGCGGTGGGCTTCTTCTGCTCCGGGTACTGCTCGGTGAGCCGCTTCTTGAACATGGCCTTGAAGGTCACGCCGAAGCCGGCGGCCGGGCCGAGGATCGACGGACGGTCGCCCCGTTCGGCGTGGCCCGTTCGATCGGACTGGTCGGACATCTCGGTTCAGCTCCCTTCGGAATGGTCGGCCCCGTTGAGGGCGTCCTGGAGTTGCTTCGGGGCACGGCTGCGGCGGCGCGGCACCGGCGGGAGCACCTGGCCGGGCAGCGGCGGGACGGGGTAGCCGCCCGCCATCGGGTCGAACTCCCCCCCGTCCTTCGGCCGGGCCGGGCCCGCACCGGGCGGGGCCTCCCCGGACTCCGGCTGCTTCCTCAGGAAGTCCCGCAGCAGCGCCAGCAGCAGCACCGCCCCGACCGGGGCGCCCACGTACAGCACCACCTGGCCGAAGCCGTAGCCCTCGTTGCGCAGCGCCCGCACGCTCGCGATCAGCACCAGCCACACCAGCGAGACCGGGATCAGCACCTTCCAGCCCAGCTTCATGAACTGGTCGTAGCGGAGCCGGGGCAGCGTGCCGCGCAGCCAGATGAAGAAGAACAGCAGCAGCTGGATCTTCAGCGTGATCCACAGCATCGGCCACCAGCCGTGGTTGGCGCCCTCCCAGAAGGTCGTCACCGGCCACGGGGCCCGCCAGCCGCCCAGGAAGAGGGTCGAGGCCACCGCCGAGACCGTCACCATGTTCACGTACTCGGCCAGCATGAACATCGCGAACTTCAGCGAGGAGTACTCGGTGTTGAAGCCGCCGACCAGCTCGCCCTCGGCCTCCGGCAGGTCGAACGGCGCCCGGTTGGTCTCGCCGACCATCGCGATGATGTAGACGATGAACGACACCGGCAGCAGCGCCGCGAACCAGGTCGGCTGCTGGTGCGCCACGATCTCCGAGGTCGACATCGAGCCCGAGTAGATGAACACCGCCGCGAAGGACAGGCCCATCGCGATCTCGTAGCTGATCATCTGCGCGGACGAGCGCAGCCCGCCCAGCAGCGGGTACGTCGAACCCGAGGACCAGCCGGCCAGCACGATGCCGTAGATGCCCACCGAGGCCGTCGCCAGGACGTACAGCAGCGCGACCGGGAAGTCCGTCAGCTGGAGCGGCGTACGGGTGCCGAAGATCGACACCTCGTTGCCGGCCGGACCGAACGGGATCACCGCGAAGGCCATGAACGCGGGGATGGCGCAGACGATCGGGGCCAGGATGTAGACCACCTTGTCCGAGCCCTTGACCACCAGGTCTTCCTTCAGCGCCAGCTTCACGCCGTCCGCCAGCGACTGCAGCAGGCCCCACGGGCCGTGCCGGTTGGGCCCGATGCGCAGCTGCATCCAGGCCACCACCTTGCGCTCCCAGACGATCGCGATCAGCACCGTCAGGACCAGGAAGGCGAAGCAGAACACCGCCTTCAGCAGCACCAGCCACCACGGGTCCTGCCCGAAGAAGTGGAGCGTCTCGTACGGCTGCGACGTCATCGGTCCTCCCCTGTGCCGTCGTCGGCGGTCTCGTCCGCGGCCCCGGGTTCGGAGCCGGCCCCGGGTGCGGGTCCGACTTCGGGTCCGGGTCCGACTTCAGGCTCGGGTTCGGGCTCGGGTTCGGGCTCGGGTTCCGACTCGGCCGCGGCGATCGTGACCAGGTGGCCGACGGTGGTGCCGAGCGCGCGGTGGGCACCGCCCGGCGTGGAGTCCAGCGGGACCCAGACCGTGCGGTCCGGGATCGAGTCGGTGACCTCCAGCGGCAGGGTCAGCGATCCGGCCGGACCGGTCAGCCGCAGCTCCTCGGCCGCCTCGGCGTCGATCTCCTTGGCCGTCTCCGCCGAGATCCGGGCCACCGCCCGGTGCCGGGTGCCCGCCAGGTGCGGGTCCCCCTGCTGCAGCACGCCGTTGTCCAGCAGCAGACGCCAACCCGCCAGCACCGCCTGGCCGGTGGCCGGTCGGGGCAGCAGGCCCGGGTGCGCCGCCGGGTCGGCCGTGCGGTCGCCCTCCCAGGGGGCGAAGCGGTCCAGCTCCAGCCGGGCCGCCCGGACGTCCGGCAGGCCCAGCCGGTGGCCCAGCGCGTCGGCCAGCATGCCCAGCACCCGCAGGTCCGGCTGGAGGTGGCGGCCCATCTGCTGGTCCGGCTTGAGCGCCGACTCGAACATCCGCACCCGGCCCTCCCAGTCCAGGAAGGTGCCGGCCTTCTCCGCCACCGCCGCCACCGGCAGCACCACGTCGGCCCGCGCCGTCACCGCCGAGGGCCGCAGCTCCAGCGACACCAGGAACGGCACCGCCGCCAGCGCCTCGTCGGCCAGCGCCGGATCCGGCAGGTCGTCCGGGTCCACGCCGCCGACCAGCAGCGCGTCCAACTCGCCCGCCACGGCCGCCACCAGGATCCCGTCGGTGTCCCGGCCCGGCCGGGACGGCGGCTCGGCGCCGCCCCACACCGCGGCCGCCTCCGCCCGGGCCGCCGGAACGGCCACCGGACGCCCGCCGGGCAGCAGGCCCGGCAGCACGCCCGCCTCGACGGCCCCGCGCTCACCGGCCCGGCGCGGCACCCAGGCGAGCCTCGCACCCGTCGCGTGCGCCAGCCGCAGCACCGCCGTCAGCCCGCCCGGGACGGCGGCCAGCCGCTCGCCCGCCAGGATCACCGCGCCCGGGGTGCGCAGCAGTTCGGCCGCCCGGCCCGCGTCGTCGTTCAGCGGCTCGTCCGCCGCCAGCGCCGCGAACCACTCCGGCTCGGTGCCGGGGGCGGCCGGCAGCAGCGCCCCGCGCAGCTTCGCCAGGCCCCGGGAGCCGAACGCGGCCACCGAGAACACCTTCAGGCCCGTCGCCCGGGTCGCCTTGCGCAGCCGCAGGAAGACGATCGGCGACTCCTCCTCCGGCTCGAAGCCCGCCAGCAGCACCGCCGGAGCCCGGTCGAGGTCCTCGTACGACACCCCGGTGCCGTCCACGTCGACGCCCCGCCCGGCCACCGCCGCGGCCAGGAAGTCCGCCTCCTCGCCGCTGTGCGGGCGGGCCCGGAAGTCCACGTCGTTGGTGCCCAGCACCACCCGCGCGAACTTCCCGTACGCGTAGGCGTCCTCGACCGTCACCCGGCCGCCGGCCAGCACCCCCGCCCGGACCCCGCGCAGCCCCTCGGCCGCCCGGGCCAGCGCCTCCGGCCAGGAGGCCGGCACCAGCTCGCCGTCCACCCGCACCAGCGGGGTGGTCAGCCGGTCGCGCTGCTGGGCGTAGCGGAAGGCGAAGCGGCCCTTGTCGCAGTTCCACTCCTCGTTCACCGCCGGGTCCTCGCCCGCCAGCCGGCGCAGCACCTTGCCGCGCCGGTGGTCGGTGCGCTGTGCGCAGCCCGAGGCGCAGTGCTCGCACACGCTCGGCGAGGAGACCAGGTCGAAGGGGCGCGAGCGGAACCGGTACGCCGCCGAGGTGAGCGCGCCCACCGGGCAGATCTGGATGGTGTTCCCGGAGAAGTAGGACTCGAAGTCGTCGCCCTCGCCGGTGCCGACCTGCTGCAGCGCCCCGCGCTCCACCAGGTCGATGAACGGGTCCCCGGCGATCTGCTGCGAGAAGCGGGTGCAGCGCGCGCACAGCACGCAGCGCTCGCGGTCCAGCAGCACCTGGCTGCTGATCGGCACCGGCTTCTCGTAGGTGCGCTTCATCCCCTCGAAACGGGAGTCGGCGGCGCCGCTGCTCATCGCCTGGTTCTGCAGCGGGCACTCGCCGCCCTTGTCGCAGACCGGGCAGTCCAGCGGGTGGTTGATCAGCAGCAGCTCCATCACGCCGCGCTGGGCCTTCTCGGCCACCGGCGAGCTGAGCTGGGTGCGCACCACCATGCCCTCGGCCACCGGGATGGTGCAGGAGGCGACCGGCTTGCGCTGGCCCTCGACCTCGACGATGCACTGGCGGCAGGCGCCGGCCGGGTCGAGCAGCGGGTGGTCGCAGAAGCGCGGGATCTGGGTGCCGATGGTCTCGGCGGCCCTGATCACCAACGTTCCCTTGGGGACCCGCACTTCGACGCCGTCGATGGTGAGCGTGACCAGTTCGACCGCTGTCTCGGAGGCCGTTGGCTCTGTGATCGTCACGCGTGCACCTCCCTTTCGGTGGCGGACTGGTGGCCGGGGCGGGGGCCGTCGGCCCAGACGGTGGAGGCGGCCGGGTCGAACGGGCAGCGGCGCTCGGCCAGGTGCTGCTCGTACTCGGCCCGGAAGTGCTGGAGCGAGGAGACGATCGGACTGGCCGCGCCGTCGCCCAGGGCGCAGAACGACTTGCCGTTGATGTTGTCGGCGATGTCGAGGAGCTTCTCCAGGTCCCCGTCGACGCCCTGGCCCGCCTCGATCCGCTTGAGCAGCTGGACCAGCCAGTACGTGCCCTCGCGGCAGGGGGTGCACTTGCCGCAGGACTCGTGGGCGTAGAACTCCGTCCAGCGGGTGACGGCCCGCACCACGCAGGTGGTCTCGTCGAAGACCTGGAGCGCCTTGGTGCCGAGCATCGAGCCGGCCGCCCCGACGCCCTCGTAGTCCAGCGGGACGTCGAGGTGCTCGTCGGTGAACATCGGGGTGGAGGAGCCGCCCGGGGTCCAGAACTTCAGCCGGTGCCCGGCGCGGACGCCGCCGCTGAGGTCGAGCAGCTGGCGCAGCGTCACGCCGAGCGGGGCCTCGTACTGGCCGGGGTTGGTGACGTGACCGGAGAGCGAGTAGAGCGTGAAGCCGGGGGACTTCTCGGTGCCCAGGGCCTTGAACCACTCCTTGCCGCGGGACAGGATCGGCGGCACCGAGGCGATCGACTCGACGTTGTTGACCACCGTCGGGCAGGCGTACAGGCCGGCGATGGCCGGGAACGGGGGCCGCAGCCTGGGCTGGCCGCGGCGGCCCTCCAGCGAGTCCAGCAGCGCCGTCTCCTCGCCGCAGATGTAGGCGCCGGCGCCGGCGTGCACGGTGATGTCCAGGTCGACGCCCGAGCCGAGGATGTTCCGGCCCAGCAGCCCCGCCCCGTACGCCTCGGCGACGGCCGCGTGCAGCCGGCGCAGCACCGGGACGACCTCGCCGCGCAGGTAGATGAAGGCGTGGTCGCAGCGGATCGCGTAGGAGGCGATGATCATGCCCTCGATCAGCGCGTGCGGGTTGGCGAACAGCAGCGGGATGTCCTTGCAGGTGCCCGGTTCGGACTCGTCCGCGTTGACCACCAGGTAGTGCGGCTTGCCGTCGTTCTGCGGGATGAACTGCCACTTCATCCCGGTGGGGAAGCCGGCGCCGCCGCGGCCGCGCAGGCCGGAGTCCTTGACCAGGGCGATCACGTCGTCCGGCGGCATGGCGAGGGCCGCCTTGAGGCCCTCGTAGCCGTGGTGGCGGCGGTAGGTGTCGAGCGTCCAGGGGCGGCTGTCGTCCCAGGAGTCGGACAGGACCGGGGTGAGCAGCTTCTCGGCCGGCTCGGCGGAGGTCATCACGCTTCGCTCCCTTCCTGGCCGTTGCCCGCCTGGGTGGTGCCCGCTTGGCCGTTGGCCGCCTGGCCGTTGCCTGCCTGGCCGTTGGCCTCGGGGCGGGGTGCATCGGGGCGGGGTGCGTCGGAGCGCGGGGATTCGGGGCGCGGGGCGACCACCTTGGTGCCGGGGGCGCCGGGCAGCGCCTCGCCGCGGGCCAGCCGCAGGCCGGCCAGGGAGGGCGCGCCGCCGGCGCCGGACTCGTCGTTGGCCCCCGGGCGCTCGTCGGGGAAGCCGGCCAGGATCCGGGAGGTCTCCTTGAAGCCGCACAGCCGGGCACCGCGGGTGGGGCGGACCTCGCGGCCGGCCCGCAGGTCGTCGACCAGCTGCCGGGCGCTGTCCGGGGTCTGGTTGTCGAAGAACTCCCAGTTGACCATCACCACGGGCGCGTAGTCGCAGGCCGCGTTGCACTCGATGTGCTCGATCGAGACCTCGCCGTCCTCGGTGGTCTCGTTGTTGCGGACGCCCAGGTGCTCCTGGAGCTCGGCGAAGATCTGGTCGCCGCCGAGCACCGCGCACAGGGTGTTGGTGCAGACCCCGACGTGGTACTTCCCAGCCGGGCGACGCCGGTACATGGTGTAGAAGGTCGCGACCGCGGTGACCTCGGCGGTGGTGAGGTCCAGCTGTTCGGCGCAGAAGCGGATCCCGGTCGGGCTGACGAAGCCCTCCTCCGCCTGCACCAGGTGCAGCAGCGGCAGCAGCGCCGAGCGGGCCTGCGGGTAGCGGGCGATCAGCTCGGCTGCGTCGGCGGCCAGCCGGGCACGCACCTCCTCGGGGTACGGTGCGGCCGGCAGTGCCGGCAGTCCGAGTTCGACGTTGGTCACCGGTCCACGCCTCCCATCACCGGGTCGATCCCGGCCACCGCGACGATCACGTCGGCCACCTGGCCGCCCTCGCACATCGCCGCCATCGTCTGCAGATTGGTGAACGACGGGTCCCGGAAGTGGACCCGGTACGGACGCGTCCCGCCGTCGCTGACCACGTGCACGCCCAGCTCGCCCTTGGGCGACTCGACCGCCGCGTACGCCTGGCCGACCGGGACCCGGAAGCCCTCGGTGACCAGCTTGAAGTGGTGGATCAGGGCCTCCATCGAGGTGCCCATGATCTTGCGGATGTGGTCGAGGGAGTTGCCCATCCCGTCCGGGCCGACGGCGAGTTGGGCCGGCCAGGCGATCTTCTTGTCGGCCACCATGACCGGGCCGGGCCGCAGCCGGTCCAGGCACTGCTCGACGATCCGCAGCGACTGCTTCATCTCCTCCAGGCGGATCAGGAAGCGGCCGTAGGAGTCGGCGCTCTCCGCGATCGCGACCTCGAAGTCGTAGTCCTGGTAACCGCAGTACGGGTCGGTCTTGCGCAGGTCGTGCGGCAGGCCGGTGGCGCGCAGGATCGGGCCGGTGGCGCCCAGGGCCAGGCAGCCGGGCAGGTCCAGGAAGCCGACGTCGACCAGGCGGGCCTTGAACACCGGGTTGCCGGTGGCGAGTTTGTCGTACTCGTGCATCCGGGAGCGGAAGACCTTGACCGCCTCGCGGATCTGGTCGACCGCGCCGGGCGGCAGGTCCTGGGCGAGGCCGCCGGGGCGCACGTACGCGTGGTTCATGCGCAGGCCGGTGACCAGCTCGAAGACGTCCAGGATCAGTTCGCGGTCCCGGAAGCCGTAGATCATCAGGGTGGTGGAGCCGATCTCCATGCCGCCGGTGGCCAGGCAGACCAGGTGCGAGGCGATCCGGTTGAGCTCCATCATCATCACCCGGATGACGTTGGCGCGATCCGGGACGTCGCCGGTGATGCCGAGCAGCTTCTCGACCGCCAGGCAGTAGGCCGTCTCGTTGAACAGCGGGGTCAGGTAGTCCATGCGGGTCACGAAGGTGGTGCCCTGGACCCAGCTGCGGAACTCCATGTTCTTCTCGATGCCGGTGTGGAGGTAGCCGATGCCGCAGCGGGCCTCCTTCACCGTCTCGCCGTCGATCTCCAGGATCAGCCGCAGCACGCCGTGGGTGGACGGGTGCTGGGGGCCCATGTTGACGATGATGCGCTCGTCGTCGGCCCGGCCGACCGCCTCGACCACCTCGCCCCAGTCGCCGCCGGTGACGGTGAAGACCCGGCCCTCGGTGGTCTCGCGGGCGTCGGCTTCCTCGGTCTCTCCATAGTGCTGGGTGTTCATCAGCTGTACGACCTCCGCTGGTCGGGAGCCGGGATCTGGGCGCCCTTGTACTCGACGGGGATGCCGCCGAGCGGGTAGTCCTTGCGCTGCGGGTGGCCCAGCCAGTCGTCCGGCATCATGATCCGGGTGAGCGCCGGGTGGCCCTCGAAGACCAGGCCGAAGAAGTCGTAGGCCTCGCGCTCGTGCCAGTCGTTGGTCGGGTAGACGCTCACCACGGAGGGGACGCGCGGATCGGCGTCGGGCGCGGTGACCTCCAGCCGGATCAGCCTGCCGTGGGTGATCGAGCGCAGGTGGTAGACCGCGTGCAGCTCGCGGCCCTTGTCGCTGGGGTAGTGCACGCCGCTCACCCCCAGGCAGAGCTCGAAGCGCAGCGCCGGGTCGTCGCGCAGGATCCGGGCGGTCCTCAGCAGGTGGTCGCGCTCGATGTGGAAGGTGATCTCGCCGCGGTCGACCACCGTCCTCTCGATCACCTCGACCGGGTCCAGACCCTGCTCCTCCAGGGCGCCCTCCAGCTCGTCGGCGACCTCGTCGAACCAGCCGCCGTACGGGCGTTCGCTCGGACCGGGCAGCACGATCGGGGCGGCCAGACCGCCGAAGCCGGAGGTGTCGCCACTGCCCTCGGCACCGAACATGCCCTGGCGGCGGCCGACCACCTCGACCGGGATCTCGCGAACCGGCTGCTCGCGGCGGGTCTCGGGTACCTGCTCGTTCATCGCAGCTGCCCCCGCATCTCGCTGATCGGGGTGGCCTTGAGGGCGAGCGCCTCGCCGAGCTCCTCGGCCCGGCGCCTGTTCACGCCCAGCGGCTCGTGCTGGATCTTGTCGTGCAGCTTCAGGATGGCGTCCATCAGCATCTCCGGACGGGGCGGACAGCCGGGCAGGTAGATGTCCACCGGGACGATGTGGTCGACGCCCTGGACGATCGCGTAGTTGTTGAACATCCCGCCGGACGAGGCGCAGACACCCATCGAGATGACCCACTTGGGGTTGGGCATCTGGTCGTACACCTGGCGCAGCACCGGGGCCATCTTCTGACTCACCCGGCCCGCCACGATCATCAGATCGGCCTGCCGGGGGGAGCCCCGGAAGACCTCCATGCCGAACCGGGCCAGGTCGTAGCGGCCCGCCCCGGTGGTCATCATCTCGATCGCGCAGCAGGCCAGACCGAAGGTGGCCGGGAAGAGTGACGCCTTGCGCACCCAGCCGGCGGCCGTCTCCACAGTCGTGAGCAGAAAGCCGCTCGGCAGCTTCTCCTCGATTCCCATCAGATCCCTCTCAATGCCCTCAAGTCCTCTGATACGTGGGCCGGTTCTGGCTTGTCCGCTCGTTCACAAGCGGGTGCTCAGCCGGCGGACGGGTGGGCCACCACCCCGCACTCTGACCACCCCGCGCTCAGTCCCACTCCAGACCGCCGCGCCGCCACACGTAGGCGTACGCGACGAAGACGGTGGCGATGAACAGGAGCATCTCGACCAGCCCGAAGATCCCCAGGGCGTCGAAGGTCACCGCCCAGGGGTAGAGGAAGACGATCTCGATGTCGAAGACGATGAAGAGCATCGCCGTCAGGTAGTACTTGATCGGGAACCGACCGCCGCCCACGGGCTGCGGGGTCGGCTCGATGCCGCACTCGTACGCCTCCAACTTGGCCCGGTTGTAGCGCTTGGGGCCGGTGAGTGAGGCCATCACGACGGAGCCGACCGCGAACGCCGCCGCGATGGCACCGAGTACGAGGATCGGCGCGTAGGCATTCATAGCCCCCGCTCCCTCCGTCCAGTCGTCCTTGACTGCAGATCGGAACCGGCAGGTCACACTGAGGTGAACCCGCGTTCCGGTTCCCGAGATCCACCTCATGTGAGGCAGTTCACAAAGCCTGGAACGAGCGCATCTTATGCCCGTCGGCTTGTGATCTGCGACACGCAGTTCAACGCCATCTTTGTGATCTACGACACCCTGTAAATGGGGTCGAATGTGAGCATGCCCAGATTTGTCGACGCAAAGCAGTCAAACGATCACAAGCGGTCGCATTTACTTGTGAAGTGGCAGGTCAGGGGCGTGTTCCTATATCAACTATGCGTCGTAGGGAGCAAATTTTCAGACGTCATGTTGACGTGTTATAGCGGCTCACTCGCAGGGGTGGCGGGGCCCGAACGCTCGCTTGACCCTTCGTTCACAAGCGCGCGAGCCTGCCGTCGGGCGGGGTTCCCTTCCCCCTCTCCCGCGCGCCCGCCACCCCGCTCCGGCGGTGCCCGCCGGGGCCGCGGGCCCTCGTGCTCCGGGGCGGGGCCCGCTACTGGCGGCCGACCGTCTGCTCCCAGACCCAGGCCGCGATGCCCACCCGGTTGCGGGCGCCGATCTTGCGCTGGACGTTGGCAAGGTGGTTCTTCACCGTCCCCGGTGAGATGAACAGCCCTGCGCCGATCTCGGCGTTGGTCGCACCGTCTGCCACCAGCTCGGCGATCTCCCTTTCTCTCGTGGTCAGTTCCTCCGTCGGCCCGGCTGTCGGCTGCGGAACCGCCGCGGCCGCCTTCGCGCCCGGCCCCGACCTCAGCGCCGGCTTCGGCTCCGCGCCCGGGAGTGCCATGTGCCGCAGCAGCCGGACGGTGACCTGCGGGCTGATCAACGCGTCCCCGGCCATCGCCGCCCGGACCGCCTCGATCAGCAGCACCGGCCCCGAGCGCTTCAGCAGGAACCCGGCCGCTCCGTGCCGCAGCGCCGTGTGCACGTACTCGTCCAGGTCGAAGGTGGTCACCACGATCACCTTGCACTGGTCGGCCAACTGGCGTGTGACCTCCAGGCCGTCGAGCTTCGGCATCCGGATGTCCGCGAGCACCACGTCCGGCCGCAGCCTCCGTGCCTCCGCCACCGCCGCGGCGCCGTCCGCCGCCTCCGCGACCACCACCATGTCCGGCTGGACGTCCAGGATCATCCGGAACGCGCTGCGGACGTCCGCCTGGTCGTCCGCGATCAGGATTCGAACCGGCCCTGTGCCACTGCCCATGTCCCGCACCTCTCCCCGTTGCCGACCTTCGTCGGCTCCTACGATCACGCCGGCCCCGTGCCGGCCTCCTCCAGCGGCAGCACCGCCGTCACCCGCCAGGCCTCCCGCTCGTGCGGGCCGGCTTCCAGCGAACCGCCGAGGGCCTCCACCCGGGCCGCCAGCCCCGGCAGTCCGCTGCCGCCGCCTCGGCGCGGCCGCCCCGCCGGGCCCGGTGCCCGACCGTCGTTGGTCACGGTCAGCTCCAACCGTCCACCGCTGCGGCGGGCCCGGATCTCGACCGCCCGCGCGGCCGGAGCGTGCCGCCGGACATTGGTCAGGGACTCGACCACGATCCGGTGGACGGTGCCCTCCACCTCGCGCGGCACCGGCTCCTCCGGCAGCTCCAGGCGGACGTTCACGCCGCCCGTCGCGGTGAACCGCTCGGCCACCTCGGCAAGTTCGGCGAGTCCGGGCTGCGGACCGCGGCCGCCCTGCTCCTCGCTGCGCAGCAGCTGTACCGTCCGGTCCAGCGAGGCCAGCGCCCGCTGCCCGGCCTGCTCTATTCGCTGGAACATCTCGGCCGCGCCGGCCGGATCGATCCCCGCCAGATAGGCCCCCGCCTGGGCCTGGGCGACCATGCCGCTGACATCGTGCGCCACGAAGTCGTGCAGGTCGTGGGCCAGTTCGAGCCGCTGCGCCCGTCTGGCCTCGGCCACCGCCTCGCGGCGCCCCTCGTCCAGGCCCCGCAGGTAGAGCCCGACCAGGACGGCCGGCAGGGAGAGCATCGATCCGAACCCGAAGAGCGTGAGCGTGTCCGCGGGCCCCTCGACGAACGCGAACCGGGACGGCCAGAGGGCGACCGCTCCGCAGGCCGTCCAGGCCGCCGCCGCGCACCGCGGGCCGTCCTCGGCGCGCAGGCTGACGACCACCGACAGCAGCAGGACGGCCAGCTCGACCAGGCCCGCCAGCCCGGCCCACCGCTGCCCCTCCGTCCAGCGGCCGAGGAGCCAGACGGCGACTGTGACCACGACCGACGCCGCCCCGAGCGCCATGGTCACGGCCGCCGCCCCGTACCGCCCCCGCGCCACCCAGGCCGGCGGCACCAGGACCAGGACGATCCCGGACAGGATCTGAGTCATCGTCATCACCCCTTCTCGACCCTTCGACTGCCGTCACACTACGACGCCGCCCGGGCGGCGCGCCTGTGCCGATCGGCATATTTCAAAGGCCGGTTGAGCAGGAGGAACAGCCCGATCGGCATCTGCCGCGAACCCCTGGCGGGCCTCCAGTCTTGAGTCATCGCACCGGCCACGGAGGCCGGAGCCGAAGGGAGTCCACCACCATGTCGAAGCTCGTGATCACCGCCCGCGGCACCGCCCACCGGGCCGCGGCGACGGCCCCGAACGTCCCGCCCGCCCCGCGCTGGGCCCGGCTCGCCGCCAGGGCCGCAGTCCTCAGCACCATCCCCTCGGGGCTGTGGCGGATCGCCTTCGGCTTCGGCGTCCCGGTCGGCTTCTCCGGCGCGACGGCCGCGGCGTACGGCGCGCACCAGCCGGGCTGGGGCACGGTCTACTGCGTGGCGCTGAGCGCCCTGGCGGAGGCGCTGGCCTTCCTGACCCTGGGCCTGGTCCGGCCCTGGGGGCTGGTGGCGCCCCGGTGGATCCCCCTGATAGGCGGCCGTCGGGTCCGGCCGCTCGCCGCGATCGTCCCGGCGCTGCTGGGCTCGGCGGTCCTCACCTACGTCGGCACGGCCGCACTGCTCGGCGGCTGGGCGCACAACCTGGCCGAGCCGGATTCCCCGCACGGCTTCGCCTCCGTGGTGATGACGCTCGCCTACCTGCCCCTGGTCGTCTGGGGCCCGCTGCTCGGCGCGGTCGCCCTCGACTACGCCCGCCGGACGCTGCGGCGGCGCCGGTGACGAGGGCGGCGGGTCACGCCGGAGCCGGCTCCGCGCCCGGCCCCACCGCGTCGGCCCCGCTCTCGCACTCGTCCCCGGCCGGGCGCGGCGCCGGGGCGGGAGCGGCAGCGGGGGCGACAGCCGGGGCGGGTACGGGGGCGGTGCGCCGGCCCCACTCGGTCGCGACCAACACCAGGGCTCCGCCGAGCAGGGCGAGCGGGCCCATGCGGTTCCCGGCCACGGTGATGCCGAAGACGGCGGCCCAGAGCGGCTCGGTCCCGAGCAGCAGGCTCACCCGCGAGGGCGACGTGGCCCGCACGGCCCACATCTGGACGAAGAAGGCGAACAGGGTGCAGAACAAGGACAGGTGCAGCAGCCAGCCCCACTGGCCGGCCCCGTACGAACGCGCGACCGTCCACGGCGCGGGTCCGGCCAGGAACGCGACGGCGGCGAACACGCCGGTGGCCACCGTGAGTTGGACCCAGGTGACGGCGAGCACGTCGGTGTCGCGGACGGCCCGGGTGCGGGCCATCGCGAGGACGTACGCCGAGCGGACGAGGGCGGCGCCCAGCACCAGCAGGTCACCGAGTGCCGGAGGGCGCAGCCCGCCGTCCCCGGTGAGCAGGGCGACGCCGAGGACGGCCAGCCCGGCGGCGGCGAGGAAGGCCTTCGGCGGCGCGGTCCGGGCGAGGGCGCTCTCGCCGAGCGGCGTGAGCACCATCGCGAGGCTGATGATCAGCCCGGCATTGGTCGCGGAGGTGTGCACGGCTCCGTAGGTCTCCAGCAGGAAGATCCCGCTGAGCACCAGCCCCAGTGCGGCGCCGCCGAGCCACTCGGCGCGGCTCAGCCTCCGCAGGGCACGCCAGGCGACCAGCCCGAGCAGCGGCAGCACCAGGCCGAACCGCAGCACCAGCATCGCCACGACCGTCCCGGGCTCGGCCACCCGCTGGACGGCGAGGAAGCTCGATCCCCACACCACGGCCACGAGCAGGACCGGAAGATCGCGAAGGACCGACGAGGACGAACCCTCGGACGGGTCGGACAAGGAGGCTGGCATGCGAAAGATCCCTCCGAACGAACGGAACCGGCGGGCGCGAGTACCGTACGGCGTCGGACGGACCCAGGAGCCGGGCGGAAGGCCCGGCAGTGGACGGGGCGGTGCGCGGAGCAAGGGGGCGCCATCTTCGCGCACCGGGCCGCCGATGATCAATGCCCTCCACGGGCACGGTTGGGTCAGGCGGAGAGCAGACCGTTCGCCGCGGCGATCGCCTCGATGTCGGCCGGGGTGCCGGACATGATGGCGCGGACGTGCTCGGTGACCAGCTCCACCGGCCAGTCCCACCAGGCCGCACGGAGCAGACGCTCGATGTCGGCGTCGTCGAAGCGGCGGCGGATCGGGCGGGCCGGGTTGCCGCCGACGACGGTGTAGGGCTCGACGTCGGCGGTGACCATCGCCCCGGCCGCGATGATCGCACCGTCGCCGATCCGGACGCCGGGCAGGACGGTGGCCCCGTGGCCGAACCAGACGTCGTTGCCGACCACGGTGTCACCCCGGCTGGGCAGGCCCGTGACAATGTCGAGGGTCCGCTCGGTCCAACTGCCGCCGAACATCGTGAAGGGGAAGGTGGAGACGCCGACGGTCGGGTGGGCGGCGCCGGCCATCAGGAAGCGGGTGCCGGTGGCGATCGCGCAGTACCTGCCGATCACCAGCCGCTCGGGGCCGTACGCGTAGAGGACGTTGCGCTCCTCGAAGCGGGTGGCACCGTCGGGGTCGTCGAAGTAGGTGTACTCGCCGACCTCGATCCTAGGGTCGGTGACGAGCGGGCGCAGCAGGACGACCCGGTCGTGGCCAGCAAGCGGGTGGAGGGCGGTGGGGTCGGGAACGGCAGTGGCGGACACGCGGGCTCCTCTCGTAATGCGACGTAAGTCGCATTACGATGAGCATGGCACGGCCGCCACCCCACAGCAAGACTTAATGCGACTGGAGTCGACTTTGACTGGAGCAACCCACCCCGCACCGGAGCCCCGCACCCCCACCCCGCGCCCGGGCGGCCGCAGCACCCGGGTCCGGGCGGAGGTGGTCGCCGCCACGCTCGCCGAGGTCGCCGAGAAGGGGTACGACGGGCTCACCGTCGAGGCGGTCGCCGCCCGCTCCGGCGTCCACAAGGCGACCCTCTACCGGCGCTGGGGCGGAGTGGACGGCCTGGTCGCCGACGCCCTGACCGCCTCCGCCGACCAGCCCTGGCCCCTGCCCGACACCGGCGACCTCCGGCAGGACCTCCGCCGGATCACCCAGGAGGTGTTCAGCGTCTTCACCGATCCGGAGCTCGGCCCCACGCCCACCGCACTGATCTCCGCGGCCCAGCGCTCGGACACCGGCGCGGCCGCCCTGCGCGCCTTCTTCGCGGCCCGCCACCGCCAGGCCGCCGAGGTGGCCGAACGGGCCGTCGCCCGGGGCGAGCTGCCCGCCGGGACGGACGGCGCCGAGGTGGTCCGGGCCGCCACCGCGCCGCTCTACTACCGCCTGTTCGTCTCCGGCGAGCCACTGGACGCCCGCACCGCCGAGCGGGCCGCCGACGCCGCGGCCCTGGCCGCCCACGCCGGACTCTTCACACCCACCACGACCACCCCGGAGCAGAACTGACAAACCATCACACTGTCGCCGCCCGGGGAGCCACGGCCGCCCCAACCCCTACCGCATCCCCATCCGGCCGTGGATGATGCACCCATGACAACACCGCCGTCCACCACCCCCCGGAAGGCCCGTCACGTGAAGCGCAAGCACTGGGCGCTGGTCGCCGCCGCCACCGTCCTCCCGCTCGTGGCGAGCACCGGCACCGCCATCGCGGACACCCCCGCGGCCGCGACCCCCGCTACCGGCTGCGCCTACACACCGGCCGTCCCGGCCGACAACTTCAAGGGCATCCCGGTGTTCGACGCCAAGAAGGCGGCGAAGCCCTACCGCGCGACACTGCGGACCAGTCAGGGCCAGATCAGCTTCGAGGCCCTGACCGACAAGGCGCCCTGCACCACCTTCTCGTTCCGGTTCCTCGCCGAGCACGACTACTTCGACCGCAGTCACTGCCACCGCCTCACCACCCAGCGGATCTACGTCCTCCAGTGCGGCGACCCGACCGGCACGGGCAGCGGCGGTCCCGGCTACTCGTTCCCGGACGAGAGCCTGACCGGCGCCACCTACCCGGCCGGCACCGTGGCCATGGCCAACGCCGGCCCGAACACCAACGGCAGCCAGTTCTTCTTCGTCTGGAAGGACACCAAGCTCTCCCCCGCCTACACCCCCTTCGGCCGGATCACCGGCGGTCTGGACGTGCTCCAGAAGATCGCCGCCGGCGGCGAGGACGACCAGAACAACCCGGGCGACGGCTTCCCCAACCTCCCGGTGAACATCCGCAACGTGAAGATCAGCGCCCGCTGAGGCTGCTCGTCCCCGGCGGGCCGGACAGCCCCGGCCCGCTCCCGCCCGCCCCCGCTCCCGTACGGTGGCAACACCAACGACACCGCGTGGGAGCAGGAGCAACGCCGCATGGACAGCCGGATCTGGGAGAGCGTCGACGACCTGGTCGCACGGCTGGACGGGCAGAGCACGCAGTCACCCCAGGAGGAGCGACTGCTGCGGATCCTCAAGCTCTCCGAGGAGGTCGGCGAGGTCGGTGCCGCGGTGATCGGCGCCACCGGCCAGAACCCGCGCAAGGGGGTCACCCACACCTGGGAGGACGTCCAGCACGAGCTCTGCGATGTCGTCTTCACCGCCCTCGTCGCCCTGAGGACCCTCACCCCCGACGCGGCCCGGATCTTCGACGAGCGTCTCGCCTACGTCGAGCAGCGCTCCGCCGCCTCCCGCCGGACGCCGGAGGCACCCCAGGCGGCCGAACAGCCGTAGGGCCGGCGGGGACGGACGTCCCCACCGGCCCCAACCCCCGGTCCGCGCCAGGCGTTCGGCGTCCGGCCCTTCGGCGTCAGCCGCCAGGCATCAGGCGCCAAGCATCAGGCGCCAGAGACCAGCCGTCAGGCACCAGCTGTCAGGCACCAGACACCAGCCGTCAGGCGTTCGGCGCGACCCTGGCGAGGCCGTTGATCACGCGGTCCATCGCGTCGCCGCCCTGCGGGTCGGTGAGGTTGGCGAGCAGCTTGAGGGTGAAGCGCATCAGCATCGGGTGGGTGAGGCCGCGCTGGGTGGCGATCTGCATCACCTTGGGGTTGCCGATGAGCTTCACGAAGGCGCGGCCCAGCGTGTAGTAGCCGCCGTACACGTCCTTGAGGATGCGCGGGTAGGCCTGGAGGGCGCGCTCGCGGCCGCCGTCGGTGACCCGGGCGAGGGCCTGCACGATGACCCCGGCGGCGATCTGCCCGGATTCCATCGCGTAGGCGATGCCCTCGCCGTTGAACGGGTTGACCATGCCGCCCGCGTCGCCTACGAGCAGCAGGCCGCGGGTGTAGTGCGGCTGCCGGTTGAAGGCCATCGGCAGCGCGGCGCCGCGGATCGGCTCGGTCATGTTCTCGGGGGTGTAGCCCCACTCCTCCGGCATGTTGGCGCACCAGGCCTTGAGCACCTCGCGCCAGTCCAGCTCGCCGAACGCCGGCGAGGAGTTGAGGATGCCGAGGCCCACGTTGGAGGTGCCGTCGCCCATGCCGAACACCCAGCCGTACCCGGGCAGCAGCTTGCGGTCGCCGTCGCGGGTGTCCCACAGCTCCAGCCAGGACTCCAGGTAGTCGTCGTCGTGGCGCGGCGAGGTGAAGTAGGTGCGGTAGGCGACGCCCATCGGGCGGTCCTCGCGCCGGTGCAGGCCCATGGCGAGCGAGAGCCGGGTGGAGTTGCCGTCGGCGGCGACCACCAGCGGGGCCCGGAAGGTGACCGGCCGCTTCTCGTCGCCGAGCTTGGCGGTGACGCCGACGATCCGGCCGGTGCGCTCGTCCAGGACCGGCCCGCTGACGTTGCAGCGCTCGTAGAGCCGCGCGCCCGCCTTCTCGGCCTGACGGGCCAGCAGCTCGTCGAAGTCGGCGCGCTTGCGCACCAGGCCGTAGTCGGGGAAGGAGGACAGCTCGGGCCAGTCCAGCTCCAGCCGGACGCCGCCGCCGATGATGCGCAGGCCCTTGTTGTGCAGCCAACCGTTATCGGTGGAGACGTCGATGCCCATGTCCACCAGCTGCTTGGTGGCGCGCGGGGTCAGGCCGTCGCCGCACACCTTCTCGCGCGGGAAGGCGGTCTTCTCCAGCAGCAGCACGTCCAGCCCGGCCTGGGCCAGGTAGTACGCGGTGGTGGCGCCGGCCGGGCCCGCGCCGACCACGATGACGTCGGCCGTGCTCTCGACGGGGCTGTCCGGCTTCGTCAGATCGGCTGCGGTCTCGGACACGTGGACACACTCCTGGAACTGCGGCGGGGGACGGCGGCTTTGTCTCCGGCAGTCTAGTTCCGCTCACGCCACCGGATGCGCCCCCGCCCCCGACCTCCGGCTCCGCTCGTCAGCCCCGACCGTCAGCCCCGACCGCCAACCCGAGCCGGGCGGCCGAGCGACCGGGCCGCGGGCCCACCGAGCCCAGAGCCCCGAGCCCGCCGAACCCGGCTACGCGATCTTGTACGCCCGGTGCAGCGCGACGATCCCGCCGGTCAGGTTCCGCCAGGCGACCTTCGACCAGCCGTTGTCCTGGAGCTTGGCGGCCAGCCCCGGCTGGTCCGGCCAGGCCCGGATGGACTCGGCGAGGTAGACGTACGCCTCCGGGTTGCTGCTGACGGCGGTCGCCACCGGCGGCAGCGCGCGCATCAGGTACTCGGTGTAGACCGTCCGGAACGGCGTCCAGGTCGGGGTGGAGAACTCGCAGATCACCAGCTTGCCGCCGGGCTTGGTGACCCGCTGCATCTCGCGCAGCGCCTCGTCGGTGTCCTGGACGTTGCGCAGCGCGAAGGAGATCGTCACCGAGTCGAAGGTGTCGTCCGCGAACGGCAGCCGGGTGGCGTCGCCGGCGGTGAGCGCCAGCTCGGGGTGGCGGCCCTTGCCCTCGGTGAGCATGCCGACCGAGAAGTCGCACGGGACGACCTTCGCACCGGCCTCGGCGAAGGGCAGCGAGGAGGTGCCGGTGCCGGCCCCGAGGTCGAGCACGAGGTCCCCCGGCCCGGCGGCCACCGCCTCGGCCACCGCCCGGCGCCAGGCGCGGGCCTGGCCGAGGGAGAGCACGTCGTTGGTGCGGTCGTACTTGGCCGCGACGTCGTCGAACATGGCGGCGACTTCGTGCGGCTGCTTGTCCAGAGAGGCTCGGGTCACGCCCCCCATTGTTCACCCTCGCACGGACACCCCGACCAACGGGGCCGCGCCCACGGACCTCACCGGCCTCACCCACGGACCTCACCGGCCGCCCCCACGGTCCTCACCGGCCGGGCCGTACCCGCACGCCCCCCTCAGTGCTGGGCGCGCCGCCCGCCCGCGCGGCGCCGCCGCCGGGACCGCTTGCCGTGGGTTATCGCGGGCATCCCGTCCGCGAGCGCCCCCGCCGCCAGCGCGAGGTTGGCGGCCAGCGCCCCCTGCCCGCTGCGGACCGCGAGGGCCTTGTGGTGCCGCCGGATGCGCAGCACGCAGATCACGAAGAACACGAGGGCCACCGGCACGCTGAACCGGGCCAGGCCCACGCCGACCGGCTGCGGGTAGGT
The DNA here is from genome assembly GCF_053598475.1 of Kitasatospora sp. NPDC001119. Classification (NCBI taxonomy): domain Bacteria; kingdom Bacillati; phylum Actinomycetota; class Actinomycetes; order Kitasatosporales; family Streptomycetaceae; genus Kitasatospora; species Kitasatospora sp. NPDC001119. Next base: position 135,557 of record NZ_JBSFKI010000022.1, on the reverse strand, counting down.
GTCGCCGCAGATCCGTACCGCGCCCGGGTCGTCGGCGGCGTGCTCCAGGCAGACCGCGTCGCCGACCTTGGCGCTGTCCGAGAGCGGCAGCGCGGCCGCGGTGTGCGGCTCCCCGTCGGCCCGGTAGCTGACGGCGCTGTAGGTGCCGCCGCCGGTCGGGAGCTGGGTGACGACCCCTTCGACTCTCACCGGGTGCGCCTCGATCCGGTCGGCCTGGTCGGCCTGGCGCCAACCCAGCAGGCACATGCCGACGGCCAGCACTGCGCTGAGCACGGCGGCGAGGTACCAACCACGGCCCATCCGCGGGGTGCGCGGCGGGGGAACGGTCGCGGTTCGCATGGTTCCTGTCCTGGCTTGCCTTCGGGGCCGGGGACACGGCCCCGCCACCCGCGGGCGCGGGCGGTGGTGTGGTGAGGGTACGGAGTGGGTGAGCTGTCCGGGATCGTATCCGCTGGCGGGCCCTCAGGTCACGATGAAGGGACAATCACTCTCCGGTACCGGCCCCGGAGTTCGGGTGCACACGAAGGAAGTCCCGTGCGCCACAAGGAAATCCGGCTACTGACGAGTACGTCACACTCGCCGTGACGCCCGTCTCAGCGTCGGCGGTACACCAACCGCCCGCCCAGCACCGTGGCCAGGCACCCGCCGGCCACCGGTTGCGCGCCCCCGTCCCCCGCGACCCCGGCCGTCGCGAACACCGCGAAGTCCGCCCGGCCCCCGACCGCCACCCGCCCGTACACGGCCTCGGCGAACGGCAGGACGGCCAGCGGGTCCAACGGCCGCGCGCCACCGTCCTGCGGCCCGCTGCCCTCCGGCCCGCCGTCCACCCCGCCGGACGACACAGCGGACGACACGGCGGAACCGGGCAGCCCCACGACCCCCGACCGCGCCACCGCCGTCCGCACCGAGGCCCGCTCGAAGGGCCCGGCCACCGCCGTCACCCCGTACCCGAGCATCCGCTGCAGCCCCCGCCGGGCGCTGGCCCCGCACCGCGCCTCGTCGGTGGACCCGGCCAGCCCGTCCGCCACCGGTTCGACGCCGACCTCCTCCCGCGGATCCGGGTGGTACGCGCGTTCCAACAGCCAGTGCCCGTACGGATTGCGCAGCCCGGGGGCGAGCACGGCCGCCCCCCAGTCCCGCACCCGCGCGCCCGGGTACCCGGCCGCCAGCTCCCCGTACGGCCCGACCGCCTCGACCAGCTCGCCACGCACCACCACCGCCCCGTCGGCGATGGACGGGGCGGTGGGATCGGCCGGGTCGGGCAGCACGAACGCCGCCCGGTGCAGAGTCAGCACAACAGCGCCTTCGACTTCGACAACAACGGCAAGTGCAACGGCAACGGCAACGGCAACGGCAACGGCGTCGACGCCGGCACCGCCATCAGCGGCACCGGCACGGGCACGACAAGAAGGGAGGAGGAACGAGGACTCAGTTGTCCAGGATCTTCAGCTCGGGGTGCGCGGTGCCGCCCTCGATCGCCGTGGAGGCGATGTGCGAGGCGACCCGCGGGTCGACCGGGTCGTTGGCCGGGTCGTCCAGCACCCGCAGGTGCTCGTACGTGGTCGAGCGCTGCGCCGGGACGCGGTCGGCGGCCCGGATGAGGTGGATCAGCTCGGTGAGGTTGGAGCGGTGCTTGGCGCCCGCCGCCGAGACGACGTTCTCCTCCAGCATCACGGACCCGAGGTCGTCCGCACCGTAGTGCAGCGACAGCTGGCCGGCCTCCTTGCCGGTGGTGAGCCAGGAGCCCTGGATGTGGGCGACGTTGTCGAGGAACAGGCGGGCGATCGCGATCATCCGCAGGTACTCGAAGACGGTGGCCTGGGTCGAGCCCTTCAGGTGGTTGTTCTGCGGCTGGTAGGTGTACGGGATGAAGGCCCGGAAGCCGCCGGTGCGGTCCTGCACGTCGCGGATCATCCGCAGGTGCTCGATCCGCTCGGCGTTGGTCTCGCCGGTGCCCATCAGCATGGTGGAGGTGGACTCCACGCCGAGGCCGTGGGCGATCTCCATGATCTCCAGCCAGCGCTCGCCGGACTCCTTCAGCGGGGCGATCGCCTTGCGCGGCCGCTCCGGCAGCAGCTCGGCGCCGGCGCCGGCGAAGGAGTCCAGGCCCGCCTTGTGGATCCGGGTGATGGCCTCCTCGACGGAGACGCCCGAGATCCGCGCCATGTGCTCGACCTCGGAGGCGCCCAGCGAGTGGATCACCAGCTGCGGGAAGTCGGCCTTGATCGCCGAGAACGCGCGCTCGTAGTACTCCACGCCGTAGTCCGGGTGGTGGCCGCCCTGGAACATGATCTGGGTGCCGCCCAGCTCGACCGTCTCGGCGCAGCGGCGCAGGATCTCGTCGAGCTCGCGGGACCAGCCCTTGTCGCTCTTCGGCGGCACGTAGAAGGCGCAGAACTTGCACGCCGTCACGCAGACGTTGGTGTAGTTGATGTTGCGCTCGATGATGTACGTCGCGATGTGCTCGGTACCCGCGTAGCGGCGGCGGCGCACCGCGTCGGCGGCGGAGCCGAGCGCGTGCAGCGGCGCGGAGCGGTAGAGCTCCAGCGCCTCCTCCGGGGTGATCCGGCCGCCGGCGGCGGCCCGGTCGAGCACGGCCTTCAGGTCGGTGCTGGACGCATCGAGGGTGGTCGCTGCGAGCTCGGTCACCTGGCGGCCTTCTCTCTCTCAAGTGCTACTCGGGTACGGCCGAACCAGCCTACGCCAGCACATTCCGCCGCCCGCGTCAGCCCGCTGAACAGCGCGCGGAGCACCCCGGAGCACCCCGGACCCCGACCACACCGGACCGCCCCGGACCGCGACCACGCCTCAACCGTTCGCCCTGCGCATCGTGCCCGCCGGGTTCCCGGCCGGCGGGTCGGCGGAGGTGAAACGGACCGTCCCGTCGGACTGGAGGGTGAGCGTCTCCGCGTTGGAGCCGCCGGTGCAGGCGCCGGGGATCGAGGAGCGGACCAGCCGGGACTGGAACACCAGCGCGGTGGCGGAGGCCGACCTGAGCGTCCAGGCGCCCTCGCAGCTGATCGAGATCAGCCCGGAGGCCGCGTTGCGGCTGGTGGTGCTCTCCTGACCGATCGCCGCCGGACGGACGGTGAGCGTGGTGGTCCCGGCGGGAAGCCCCTTGTCGGTGACCATGTCCCCGCTCCAGGTGCCCAGGAAGGCGGCGGGCACCACGCTCGGCCCGCCCGTCCCGGGTGGCACCGCGCCCGGGGCGGACGGCGTCGCGCTCCCCGGAGCACCGGGGGCCGACGCCACCCCGGAGCCGAAGGCCCCGCTCGGCAGGACGGCCTGGCTCGGATCGACCGACACCTCCGGCAGCGGCCCCACCGTCGGCGACGGCCCCGAGGCCGCCGGTTCGGCCCGGTGCAGCCACTCGTACAGCCCGTACCCGCCGCCCCCGAGCACCGCGAGCGCCGCCACGGCCGCCGCGACCGCCACCCCGGTCCGGACCCGCCGCGGCCGCGCCCCCGCCGGCTCGTCCCAGACACCCGAGCACAGCGGCTGCCGATCCCCCTCGCCCTCCGGCCCGCCCCCGGATGCGACGGTCGGAGTCCACACCACCCCGGAAGCACCCGCCTCCGGAGCCGGCTCCCCCGAAGCCCCCGGAATCCCCTCCGGGTCCGAGTCCGGGTCCAAGTCGAGGTCCAGGTCCAGCAGCCCCACCGCACTGCGCCCCACCCCCGCCGCCAGCTCCGCCGGCAGCCAGCCGCCGTGCGACAGCCGGGTGGCGGCCGTGCCGTCCGGGTCCAGCCGGTCGTGGAGCTGCCGCGGGGTGGGGCGGGCGGCCGGGTCCTTGGCCAGGCAGGCGAGGACGGTCCCCCGCAGCGGCTCGGGCAGTCCGGCCACGTCCGGTTCCTCGTGCAGCACCCGGTAGAGCAGCACGGCCGCGCTGACCCCCTCTCCGAAGGGGTGCACGCCGGACCCGGCGAAGGCGAGGACGGCGCCGAGCGAGAAGACGTCCCCGGCCGGCCCGACCGCCTGCCCGTTCGCCTGCTCGGGTGACATGAAGCCGGGCGAACCGACCACGTAACCGGAACGGGTGAGGCCGCCGGCGGCGTCCAGTGCCCGGGCGATCCCGAAGTCGATCAGCCGGGGCCCGTCCAGGGTGAGCAGCACGTTGGAGGGTTTGACGTCCCGGTGCACCAGGCCGAGCCCGTGGACGTGGGCCAGCGCCCCGGTGAGTCCGACGCCGAGCGAGCGCACGGCCGGCTCGGGCAGCGGCCCGTACGTCCGGACGGCCTCGCCGAGCGCGGGGCCCGCCACGTAGCCGGTGGCGACCCAGGGCTGCCCGCCCTCGGTGTCGGCGTCCAGGACCGGCGCGGTCCACGCGCCGCCGACCTGCCGCGCGGCGGCCACCTCCTGCCGGAACCGGGCGCGGAACTCGGCGTCGTCCGCGAGTTCCGACCGCACCACCTTGACGGCGACGGTGCGCCCGCCGGCCGTCCGGCCGAGGTAGACCCGGCCCATCCCGCCCGCGCCGAGCCGCCGCAGCAGCCGGTAGCCGCCCACCTGGCGCGGATCGTCCGACCCCAGTGCCCGCATCCCCGTACGCTCCCTCGCCCGCTCGGCCGCGCGCGCCGCCGACCGCCGACCGCCGGGGGCCGGGGGCCGAGCGGCCACCCGGCCGGCCGACCACCCGGGTCGGCCGTCCGGTCGGCCATCCGACCGACCGTCAGCCGGACGCGCCTCGGGTGCAGACCGTACCGGGCCCGGCCGGGCCCCGCCCGGCCCGCGGACCGGAACGGGGCCAGGAGCCGGACCGCGCGCCCCCGAGGGGCCGTCGTCACACTCCCGTCGCCCCGCGGGCGGGGGCGAGGACGGGCCCTACGACCCCAGCGGCAGCGCCGCCGGCTCCAGCAGCCGCACCGCGACGTCCGGGGCGAACCCGCTGTCGTACGCGACCCGCCGGGCGAACTCCGTGACCCCGGCCAGCTGCCGCTCGCCGAGCGAGAAGTCGAGCGCCTCGCTGAAGTACCGCTCCAGCACGTCCGCCCCGATGGTCTCCCAGCGGGCGGCCTGCTCGGCGACCTTGGTGGCCTCCACCAGCGACAGGTCGCGGGACTCCAGGAAGGCCCGGTGCACCGCGGCGGTCATCTCCGGGGCGCGCTCGGCGAACTCGCGCCGCACCGCCCAGACCGCGAAGACGAAGGGCAGTCCGGTCCACTCCTTCCACATCTCGCCGAGGTCGTGGACGGTCAGCCCGAGGTCGGCGGCCTGCCCGAGGTAGGCGCGCAGGGCCGGGTCGCCGATCAGGACGGCGGCGTCGGCCTCGGCGAGCATGGAGCTGAGGTCCGGCGGGCAGCTGAAGTAGTCCGGGCGCACGCCCTCGCGCTCCTCCAGGAGCAGCCGGGCGAGCCGTACGGAGGTGCGGCTGGTGGAGCCGAGGGCGACCCGGCGGCCGTCGAGGTCGGCGAGCGGCACCTTGCTCACGATCAGGCAGGACATCACCGGGCCGTCGCTGCCGACCGCGATGTCCGGCAGGACGAGCAGGTCCTCCGCGTTGCGCAGGTACTCCACGCAGGTGATGGGGCCGATGTCCAGGGCGCCGTCGACGAGCTGGTCGCTCAGCTTCTCCGGGGTGTCCTTGGTGAGATCCAGATCGAGCAGGTTGCCGGTCCTGGCGAGCCCCCAGTAGAGGGGGACGCAGTTCAGGAACTGGATGTGGCCGACCCGCGGCCTGACCGGGGTGTCCTGCCGGGGCTCCCGCGTCCGCGCGTCCGGTGTTCGTGCTTCCGGTGCTGCCACTGCGCCGCTCCCTTGCTGTTCGTGCCTCCCCGCAGCGTATGCCTGCTGTCGGCGGTGGCTCGCACCGGCCACCCGACACGCCTTCACGCGCCGCCGGCGGGCCTTTCCACGCCCGCCCCCGCTCTGACGAACGGCCTGACGCACACCCTCCCGACCGGCCGACGGCCGCCCGGCAACCGACCCGGCGAACACCCGCAACAGCCTTGCGCCCGGCCCCTGTGAGCGCCTCAGGACCGCCCTACGACACGCGCCTTCCACGCCGTAAGTGACCTCTGGTCGTCACAGCGGCCGCATGCTAGCGTTGCCCTCAGTTGCAGTTTGATTCCCCTTGCAGTACTTGAAGCCTGCGGAGCATGTAACCGCAGGCTTTTTGTAGTTTTTCAGCAATATCGAAAAATTTCGGACACGTCCGGAGGCAGGGCGATCAGCGCAGCGGACCGGGTGCCACACGGTGTGGCCCCCGACACGCCTCGCAAGGAGAACGGCATGGCCACGGGAACCGTCAAGTGGTTCAACGCTGAGAAGGGCTTCGGCTTCATCGCCCAGGAGGGCGGCGGCCCGGACGTCTTCGTCCACTACTCCGCCATCAACGCGAACGGCTTCCGTTCGCTGGAGGAGAACCAGGCGGTCACCTTCGACGTCACCCAGGGCCCGAAGGGCCCGCAGGCGGAGAACGTCACCGCTGTCTGACCATCCTCTGATGATCTGATCGCTCGTGGACCCCGACGGGTCCGCCGGCGGCTCCCGACAGCCGCCACCATGAGCACAAGAGCAGTACCCAAGGGGGCCCGCCCGTCCGGCGGGCCCCCTGCCTTTTTTCGAACGCCTTCCGGCCGAACTCCACTCGAACGTCACTCGAACATCGAACGGGTGGTTCGGGCCGGGAAGTTCGGGTGCGGAGAAAAGGAATGCGGAAAGGGCCCTCCCCCGTCACCGGGAGAGGGCCCTTTCCGTCCGGTCGATCGGACGTCCCCTCTGGCGTCCGATCGGGCATTCGGCCCCCGGCTGAGCGGCCGGACCGGAGGCCGAACGAGCCTCAGGCCGCGGCCGTGGCCGCTCCGCCCTGGGCGGCGACGACGGCCGGCTTGGCGTCCTCCTCGTACAGGTCCCCGGACGGGTTGTTGTACGCGGCGACGTCCAGGATCTTCTCCCGGGCGGCGACCACGATCGGCACGACGACCTGGCCGGCGACGTTGGTCGCGGTGCGCATCATGTCCAGGATCGGGTCGATGGCGAGCAGCAGGCCGACGCCCTCCAGCGGCAGGCCCAGGGTGGACAGGGTCAGCGTCAGCATGATGATCGCGCCGGTGAGGCCCGCGGTGGCGGCCGAGCCGACCACCGAGACGAAGGCGATCAGGATGTAGTCCTTGATGCCCAGCTCGATGTTGAAGACCTGGGCGACGAAGATCGCGGCGACGGCCGGGTAGATCGAGGCGCAGCCGTCCATCTTGGTGGTGGCGCCGAACGGCACGGAGAAGGACGCGTACTCGCTCGGGACGCCGAGGCGCTCGGTGACGCGGCGGGTGACCGGCAGGGTGCCGACCGAGGAGCGGGAGACGAAGGCCAGCTGGATGGCGGGCCAGGCGCCCTTGAAGAAGTGCAGCGGGTTGAGCCCGGCGGCGAAGCGCAGCACCAGCGAGTAGACGACGAACAGCACCAGCGCGCAGCCGAGGTAGATGTCCAGGGTCAGCGTGGCGAAGGGCTTGAGCAGGTCCCAGCCGTACTTGGCGACGGACTTGCCGATCAGGCCGAGGGTGCCGAGCGGGGAGAGCCGGATGACCCACCACAGGGCGGTCTGGGTCAGCTCCAGCACGGACTCGCTGAGCTTGAGGACCGGCTCGGCCTTGGCGCCGAGCTTGATGATCGCCGCGCCGACCACGACCGCCAGGAAGACGATCTGGAGCACGTTCACCTTGGCGAACGAGTCGACGATGTTGGTCGGGAAGATCCCGGTCAGGAAGTCGATCCAGGTGCCCTTGGAGTCGAGCGCCTTGAGGCCCTCGGTCTTCAGGTTGGTGCCCTCGCCCGGGTTGGTCAGCAGGCCCAGGCCGATGCCGATGCCGACCGAGATCAGCGAGGTGATCATGAACCAGAGCAGCGTGCGGGTGGCCAGGCGGGCCGCGTTGGTGACGTTGCGCAGGTTGGCGACGCTCACCACGATCGCGGTGAACACCAGCGGCGGGACGGCGACCTTGAGCAGCTGGACGAAGATCTTGCCGATCGTCTCCAGGGTGGTGGCCAGCCAGGAGATGTCGGCGGCGCGGGCCAGGTAGCCGAGGCCGACGCCGAGCACGAGGCCGGCGACGATCTGCACCCAGAAGGGCGTCTTGCGGATGCGGGCGAGCACGGACGGCGACGAGGTCGCCTCGGGCGCTGTGGACATGGGGGAGCGTCTCCGGGGGAGGGCGTTGCTGACGGTGAGGTGGGGGCGGAGCAGGCGGCACGGCGCGGGGCCGGACGAAGGGGTCGGCCCCCGGTCAGGGGCGTGCCGCCGCGGTACAGCTCGGGGCGGTACAGCGCATGGCGCGGCAACGGCCCATGGCGCGACAACGGCGCGGACTGTCCACAGCACCGGTCAGAGCACACGGGCGGGCGGCGCCGGGCAGCGGGCCCGGGCCGTGCATCCGCAGTGCGTCTGAGGCTGTCATGGCCGATACGTTAGCAGCAAAGGTTTGAGATGTTCAAAGTACTTGTTTGAGGTCACGGAGAGTTCCTGCCCACCCGAACCCCGCCGCGAACCCACGCTCCGGACACGAACGAAGCTGACGCCCCATCAGATCGACTCGGTGGTCCGATTGACCGCTGAGCGGTTATACGTATAACTTTGGCGGCGTCCCCGCCCCTGCCTGCCCACCCGGAGAGGACGCCGATGGGCTACCTCGCCCTGCTCCGTGCCCCGCACGTCACCCGCCTGCTGTTCGGCACCCTGCTCGGCCGCCTGCCCGCCGGCATGACCGCCCTCGTCATCGCCCTCGCGCTGCGCGACGCCGGAGTGGCGTACGGCCGGGTCGGACTGGCCACCTCCTGCTACGCGATCGCCGCCGCCGTCGGCGGGCCGGTGCTCGGCCGGATCATCGACCGCACCGGACAGCCGCGCGTCCTGCTCGCCTCCGCCGTGGTGGCCGGCGGCGGGTACGCGCTGCTCGCCCTCGCCCCCGGCTCCGCGATCGGCGCGCCGGTCGGGGCCGCGATCGCCGGCCTCGCCATGCCCCCGCTGGAGCCCTGCCTGCGCTCGCTCTGGCCGGACGTGGTCGAGGAGAAGCAGCTCGACACCGCGTACGCCTTCGACTCCGCCTCCCAGCAGATCCTCTACGTGGCCGGCCCGCTGGCCGTCGCCGCCATCTCCGGACTGTTCAGCCCGGTCGCCGCGCTCTGGGTGGCCGCCGGACTCGGACTGGCCGGCGCGCTGATCGTGGCCACCACCGGACCCGCCCGGTCCTGGCGGGCCCCGGCCCGGGAACAGTCCGCCGGACTGCTCGGACCGCTGCGCTCCCCCGGGCTGGTGCTGCTGCTGGTCGGACTGGCCGGGGCCGGCTGGGCCGTCGGCGCGCAGAACGTGCTGTTCATCGCCTACGCCGAACGAAACGTCGGCGCGCTGCCCGGCGGCGGAGGCACCCTGCTCGCCCTGGCGGCGCTCGGCGGCCTGCTCGGCGCACTCGCCTACGGCGCCGTCAGCTGGCGGCAGACCACGGCCACCCGCACCTGGATGATGGCCCTCGCGATGGCCGCCTCCTACCTGCCGCTGATCACCCTGCCCGGGCCGTACCCGATGGCCGCGCTGGCCTTCCTCTCCGGGATCATGCTGGCCCCGCTGCTGGCGGCGGCGTTCGTGCTGGTCGCCGAACTGGCGCCGACCGGCACCGTCACCGAGGCCTTCGCCTGGCTGGTGACGCTGTTCGCCACCGGCAACTCGCTCGGCTACGCCGTCTCCGGCAAGCTCGCCGAGGACTCGCTGCGCCCGGTGGCCCTGTGCGCGGTGGGCGGCATCGCGCTCGGCGGGCTGCTGCTGTTCGGCGCCCGGCGCTGGTTCCACCCGGCGCCGGCCGCCCCCGCTGAGCAGCCCGTCCCGGTGGGCTGACCCGCCCCCACGAACGACCGCGCCCGCCGGTGGTCTGGCCGGCGGGCGCGGTCTTTGTCCTTCCTGTCGTTCACCTACGGGTGATCAGCCACGCGCGGTCAGCTGTGGCGGCCCCGACGGCGCCGGGCGACCACCGTGAACAGCACGCCGAGGCCCAGGGCGGCGGCACCGAGAGCGGCCGGCAGCAGACCGGGCCCGCCGGTGTGCGGCAGCTCGCCGCCACCCCGGTCCGGGGACGGCCGCTGCGGATCCTGCGACGGCCCGCCGGGCTCACCCGTGCTCGGGGGCTCGCTCGACGACGGGCCGTTCGAGGGGCCGTCCGACGGACCGCCGGTGGGGCCGTCCGACGGCGAGGTCGAGTCCGTCGGTGCCAGCGAACCGGTGGGCGTACTCGTGGGCGTACCCGTGGGCGAACCGGTCGGCGTCGGCGAACCCGTGGGGGACGGCGAGTTCGTCGGAGTCGGCGACGAGGTCGGAGACGGGGAACCGGTCGGCGTCGGCGAACCCGTCGGAGTCGCAGTCGGAGTAGGCGTAGGCGTCGGAGTCGGAGTCGGCTCGTCCGCCGGCACCAGCCCCAGGTCCAGGCTCAGGTCCCGGGCCCCGCCCGACAACCGCACGGTCTGGGTGGTCCCGGTGGCCGGGTCGGCGTCCGAGTCCCGCGCCGGGTCCTTCCCCGCGTGCCGCGTGGTGGCCCTGGCGCCCGCCGGAGCGGTCGTCAGGTCGAAGCGCACCGCGTACTCCCCGTCCGGCAGCTTGTCGAACAGGTAGTTCCCGTCCGCGTCCGTCACCGTGGTGACCGGCTTGCCCAGCTTGTCCCGGACCGGCTGTCCGGTCCCGTCCAGCAGCTCGACCCGGACGCCGGGGACCCCGTTCTCGCCGGGGTCCTGGACGCCGTTGCCGTCGCGGTCGGCCCAGACGTGGTCGCCGAGCGCGTTGTCCGGCGGCGCGGGCGCCTGGACGCCGACGCCGACCTTGGCAGGCTCGGCCGGTAGCAGCGGGCTGCCGGTGGAGTCGGTGGCGGTGTAGGCGAAGCTGTTCCACGCGAAGTCGGCGTTGCCGGCGTCCACCGAGGCGACCATCGGCCAGGTCAGGGTGAACAGTCCGCCGGACGGCAGGGTGCCCGGCCGGCTGACCTTGAACCAGGTGGTGTTGCCCGGCCCGGGGAAGTCGGTGCTCCACTTGGCGTTCGCGTCGCACGGCCCGGGCACGGTGATCGGGCCGGTCGGGCAGGGGTTCGGCGAGGTGGTGTACTCGATCGCCACGGTCGGGTCGCTGGAGGTCAGCGGCCGGGTGAGCGAGGGCGTCCAGGCGGAGCCGCGCGGGACGTCCGGGCGCAGCAGGTAGGAGTCGCCGGGGGTGGGCAGCTTGTCGTACGCGACGAAGTCGGTGACCGGGTCCGGCGAGTCGTTGCGGACGGTCAGCCGGTAGGAGAGGCCGCCACCGGGCGTGGTGGTGCCGGTGGTGGCGTAGTCCTGGTCGAGGTCGCCCTTGACCTCCTTGAAGGAGCGCAGCACGGCCGGGACCTGCACCTCGACCCGGGAGGAGGCGTGGCACACGGTCTCGGTGGTGTTGCCGTCGCCGTCGAGGTCGTGGGCGTCCGGGACACCGCTGTCGGTGCCGAAGTAGGAGCAGGTGACGGGTTCCCCGGCGCCCTCGGTGGTGACGTACGCGTCGTTGGTGAGGGTCCCGGGCCTGGCGCTGCCGGCCACCTGGACGTCGATCAGGGTGCGGTAGGCCCGGTGGTCGTTGAGGTACGTCATGTCGGGCGCGCCGGCCGGCCAGGTCAGCTTGAGCAACTGGCGGCCGTCCGGTCCGGGCAGCACCTGGACGGAGCTCGGGGCGACGGACTCCGGGTAGCCGGGGTCGCGCCGGGCGCTGCCGTCCTGGTAGACGAGGCCGGGCGGCAGCAGGTCGTACATCACCAGCGGGGTGCCCAGGGTGCGGCCGGTGCGGTTGTACGGGGTGAGCTGGAAGGTCGCGATGCCGCCGGGGGCGAGGACCTCGCCGGAGACGGTGGTCTTGGCGGCGCCCAGGTTGGTGGCGGCGGAGACGGTGGTGTCGGCGCAGGCGTTCGCCGAGGCGGTGGCGCCGGCCGCGTCGGTGCCGGTGACGTCCACGCAGTTGTGCAGCGGGCCGGGGGCGGTGCGGCCGTCGTGGCCGGGGGTGACCACCTGGGAGAGCACCTGGACGGCGTTGCCGGGGCTCCAGCCGGTGGGGACGGGGCCGTTCCACTCGAAGCGCAGCCCGTCGAGCCGGCGGCCGGCCGGGAGGCCGAGCACGTCGTTCGCCGGGTTCCCGGCGCCTTCGGCGAAGGTGATCCGGCGGCTGCCCGAACCGTCGAACGGCTTGCCGGGGGTGAAGGTCCGCCAGGTCGGGTCGCCGTCGAGCCGGTACTGGAGGGTGAGGCCGATGGTGGCGGGGTTCCAGGCCTCCAGCTGGATGGACTGGGGGATCAGCCAGTTGTAGAGGCCGGTGGTGGTGCCGCCGCCCGGGTCGGTCATCACCAGGCGGGTGACGGGGCCGGCGGTGTTGACGGCGTGGAGGCTGAAGGAGGCGATGTCGCCGGAGACCACCTGGTCCTGCCAGACCTTGGAGGCGGTGACCTGGATGCCGGTGGTCGGCGGCTGGAAGACCGGGGACACGGCGGTGGCGTCGGACAGGTCGCGCATGCCCTCGGGGCCGAGCGGGTCGCCCTGCAGGACCACCGAGTTGGTGGAGGTGGTGCCGCTGGGGAACGCCGGGTCGGGGTAGTTGACGACCAGGACGCCGGGGTTGCGGCAGCCGGCCTGGCCGTTGCCGGCCCGGAAGGCGCCGATGTCGAACACCCAGCGGTCGGGGTTGCCCGGGTCCTGGGTCCAGCCGGGCGAGCGGCCGGTGTCGACGACGGCGCCGGGCGGCAGGGTGTCGACCAGCCGGCTCGCGTCCAGGTCGACGTTGGGGACGCCGCTGGTGGAGCAGGCGCTGAACTGGTAGGTGACCGAGCGGCCGTCCTGACTGCTGGTCTGGACTCCCTTGGTGACCTTGTAGTCGGGCTGGACGACGGCGCCGGTGGTGGCGGAGCCGGACTGCTCGGGCTCGCCGTCGGCGGTCAGGGTGGCCGAGTTGACGGCCTTGGTGCCGTTGGGGGTGGTGAAGTTGGGGAACCTGAGGACGACCTTGACGGTCGCGGTGGTCCCCGGGGTGAGGGTGAGGAGCCTGATGTCGAGGGTGCCGCCGACGGTGCCGGCCGCCGGGACGGTCGAGCCCGCGACGTCGACGGTGCTCGCGTCCGGGGTCCAGCCGACGAACTCCATCCCGGCCGGGAGGGTGTCGGTGATCCGGCCGTTGGCGCAGTCGGTGACGGAGCAGGTGTGGCGCAGGGTGTAGGTGACGTTCTCGCCGGGCGCCGCCGTCGGCTTGTCCACCGTCTTGGTGAAGCCGACGGCCGCCTGGGCGGTCGGGACGGTGAGGGTGCCGGTGAGCAGCGTGCCCGCGAAGAGGCCCAGGGCGGTGGCCATCCGGCCCGCCTTGGACGAGGGTGAGGGTATTGATCGGAGCGTCCGCATCCTGGAATCTCACCCTCTGTTAATCCGAATGGAGGTACGGCGCGAGAGTAAATGAGGATTATTCACCCGATTGGAGCAATTCTGAACGCATCCGAGGGGCATCTGTGAGCCACCTGAGGGCCATACGGGGGTAATCCGGACGGAGCGGCACCACCCAGTGGTGACGGACCGTGATCAGCCCGTCGAAGCCGAACCGGCCGGCGCCGTGGAGGAGCGCAGCACCAGCGAGGTCGCCAGCGGCGCGACCGGCGCGACCCGCTCCCCGCGCAGCAGGGCCGCCAGCGCGGCCGCGCCCGCCCGGCCCAGCTCCTCGCCCGGCAGGTCGACGGTGGTCAGCGGCGGGGCGAGCAGCGCGGCCACCGCGACGTTGTCCATGCCGACCACCGACAGGTCCTCCGGCACCCGCAACCCCAGCTCCGCGGCGGCCTGGTAGACCCCGGAGGCGACCACGTCGTCGTCGCAGAGCACCGCGCGCGGCCGGTCCGCCCGCTCCAGCAGCCGGCCCGCGACGGCCCGCGCGGCCCGATGGCCGTCGTTCAGGCTCACGCCCAACTCCACCACCTCCAGGCCGAGTTCGCGGACGGCCTGCTCGAAGGCGGCCTGCCGGACCCGGAAGGTGTACGCGGAGTGGCTGGAGCGCAGCCGGCCGATCCTGCGGTGGCCGAGCGCGGCCAGGTGCTCGACCGCGGCGCGCATCCCGCCGGCCACGTCGAGTTCGACGGTCGGACGCGCCCGGTCGGTGCCGGGGTCGGCGTCCAGGAAGACGGCGGGGGTGTCGGCGGGCAGCTCGCCGAGCTGGCTGTCGTCCGGGGAGCAGATCAGCAGGCCGTCGAAGCGGCCCGCGGTGGCGGCCTCGGCGAGGGTGGCGCTGCCCCAGCCGGAGCTGACCACGACGGCCAGGCCGTTGCGGCCGGCCTCCTCGTGGACGCCCTCCAGCACCCGGCCGAAGAACGGGCCCTGGAGGTTCGGCACGGCCAGCAGGATCATCCCGCTGCGGCCGAGCCGCAGCTGCCGGCCGGCCGCCTGCGGGCGGTACCCGAGACTGCGGGCGGCCTCCCGGACCCGCTCCCGGGTCGCCTCGGAGACCCGTCGGCCGGCCTCGGCGCCGGAGAAGACCAGGGAGACGGTGGCCTGGGAGACCCCGGCGAGCCGGGCCACGTCCCGGCCGGTGGGCCGGCGGACGGGGGCCGGCCAGGTGCCGAGCGCCGCCTCGACGGACGGCTGCCCGGCGGACGGCTGCTCAGCGGAAGACGGCTCGGCGGAAGGCGGCTCGGACGGCACGGAGTCTCGGGTGGCGGGCACGGCGGCTGCGCTCGCGGGCGGGGCCGGGGTCAGCTCTGGCCGGCGGTGGCCGCGCGGGCGGCGTCGTCGGCGGCGTCCTCCTCGGCGTTCTGCGCGGCGATCCGCTCGGCGGTACGGCTGCGCATCCCGGAGACCTTGCCGCTGATCTGCTCGGACATCGCGTCGCGCTGCCTGCCCAGCAGCGCGTAGCTGAGCGGCGCGGAGGCGACCGCGGCCAGCAGGAAGAGGAAGATCATGCCGGCCTCGCCGCTGACCGGGATGACCTGGAAGTGCCCGAGCAGCAGGGCCACCAGCAGGCAGCCGAGGAAGATGCTGACCCGCATGGAGGTGTAGCGGAGCGTGGCGTGCGACTTCTCCGGGCCGTTGCTGGTCACTCGACACATCCTTCTTCGTTGCGCTGGGGCCGGTCCTCCAGTCAAGCATGCCTGACAGCCGGAACGGGGCACGGGGCACCCGGTCCGGCCCGGACGGCCCGACCGGGGCCGGTGTCAGCGCAGGTCGAGCCACATGGTGATGTCGTCCCGGTCGTCCCCGGGGGCGACCCGGATCGCGGCCGGCACCCGGCCGACCTCCCGGTAGCCGCTGCGGGCGTAGAACCGCTCCAGCCCCTGGCCGCCGCGCGCGGTGAGCCGCAGCGACTCCAGGCCCCACCCCCGGGCCACCCGCTCGGCCTCGGCGAGCAGCCGGGCGCCGTGGCCGAGGCCCTGGAAGTCGGGGTGCACCATGACCCGCTTGAGCATCCGCCAGTGCTCCATGAGGTCGAAGCGCATCGACTCGAAGAACAGCACGCCGACCAGCCGGCCCGTCCCGCTCTCGTGGGCGACCAGCAGCCGGTCCGGGCCGTCCGGCGCGATCCCGGCGAACTGGTGGTCGGCGGTGTCCCAGACCTCCTCCTCGGTGACCGGCCCCACGAAGCCGACCGCCCCGCCGGCGTTGGTGACGTCGACCCACAGCCGGACGATGTCCGTCCGCAGGTCCGGGTCGGGCTTCGGGTCCAGGGTGAAGGTCAGGGCGGCCATGGACCGGAGCCTAGACCTCCGGTACGACAACCCCGCCCGGGGGCACCGGCCGCCACCGGAGCCCACCGGGGGCACCGGCCGTCACGGCAGCGCCGGCACCGCCCGGTCGGTCCGCCCGGTGCGCAGCGCCAGGCAGAGCCCGACCGCGACCGCGCACAGCCCGCCGGCCCCGTACCAGGTGAGGTCGTAGTTGCCGAGCGCGTCGCGGGCCAGGCCGGCCAGTCCGGCGACGACGGCCGCGCCGATCTGGTGGGCGGCGAGCACCCAGCCGAAGACGATCGGGGCGTCCTCGCCGAAGTGCCGGCGGCACAGCGCGACGGTCGGCGGCACGGTGGCCACCCAGTCCAGCCCGTAGAAGATCACGAAGGCGAGGATCGGCGGCTGGAGCGTGCCGGCCATCAGCTGCGGCAGCAGGAGCAGGGACAGACCGCGCAGCCCGTAGTAGACGGTGAGCAGCAGCCGGGAGTCGACCCGGTCGGTGAACCAGCCGCTGGCCACGGTGCCGACCACGTCGAAGACGCCGATCAGGGCGAGCAGGCTCGCGGCGGTGGTGACCGGCATGCCGTGGTCGTGCGCGGCCGGGATGAAGTGGGTGCCGACCAGGCCGGCGGTGGTGGCGCCGCAGATCGCGAAGGAGCCGGCCAGCAGCCAGAACGCCCGGGTGCGGGCGGCGTCCCGGAGCACCTTCAGCGAGCGGGTCAGGGCGCGGCCCTCGGTCACCGGCGCGGGCGGGGCCTCGGTCGCGCCGTACGGGAGCAGGCCGACGTCGGCGGGCCGCTCGCGCATCAGCAGCAGGACCGGGACGGCGACGGCGCTGGCGGCGAGCGAGACCACGACCACGGCCGAGCGCCAGCCGTGCTGCTCGACCAGCCAGGCGCCGACCGGCAGGAAGACCAGGTTCCCGGCGGCCCCGGCGGCGGTCAGCACCCCGGTGACCAGGCCCTGCCTGGCCTGGAACCAGCGGCCGGTGATGGTGGTGGCGAAGGCGCCGGCCATCGAGCCGCTGCCGAGGCCGACCAGCACGCCCCAGCAGAGCACCAGTTGCCAGGGCTCGCGCATCAGCATGGTCAGCCCGGCGCCGACCGAGATGGTCAGCAGCGCGCAGACCACCACCAGGCGCACCCCGAAACGGTCCATCAGGGCGGCGGCGAACGGGGCGGTGAGGCCGTAGAGCGTCAGGTTGACGGAGGTGGCGCTGGAGATCGTCCCGAGCGACCAGCCGAACTCGTTGTGCAGGGCGTCCATCATCAGGCTCGGCGTGGAGCGGAAGCCGGCCGAGCCGAGCAGGACGAGCAGGGAGACGGCGGCCACCACCCAGGCGTAGTGCACCCGGGGGCGCTTGGCCGGGGCGGGCGGTCCGGAGCGGGAGGCGGGGGCGAGGACACGGCGTTCGGTCACGCGAACGAGTGTTCCGGGCCGCCCGGCGCCGGACGAGTGGCCTGAATGACAGCTTTCGCAAGAATCGGGCCAAGGCCCGACGTAGGCTGGCCCGGACCCACCGACATCCGAGGGGACGGCATGGCACACCTGGTCGCGGTACTCGCCCTGGAGGGCGTGATCGCCTTCGAACTCGGCATCCCCGCCCGCATCTTCGGCGGCGCCAAGGACCCGGCCGGGCGGCCGCTGTACGAGGTGGCCACCTGCACCCTGGACGGGCGGCCGGTCGCCACCAGCGCCGACTTCCGGATCGTCGTCGACCACGGGCCCGAACTGCTGGAGCGGGCCGACACCGTGGTGATCCCGGCCTCCGCCGACTCCAGCCCGGCCGTCGCCGACACCTGCTTCACCCCGGCACTGGCCGCCGCGCTGGCCCGGATCCGGCCCGGCACCCGGCTGATGTCGATCTGCACCGGCTCCTTCGTGCTCGCCGCCGCCGGCCTGCTGGACGGCCGCCCGGCCACCACCCACTGGCGCTACACCGAGCGCTTCGCCCAGCTGTTCCCCCGGGTGCGGCTGGATCCCGACGTGCTCTACACCGACGACGGCGACGTCCTCACCTCCGGCGGGGTGGCCGCCGGGGTGGACCTCTGCCTGCACGTGGTGCGCCGCGACCACGGCAGCGCGGTGGCCAACGCGGTGGCCCGCAACTGCCTGGTACCGCCGTGGCGCGAGGGCGGCCAGAAGCAGTACGTGGAGGCCCCGAGCCCGGTGGACCCCGGCGACAGCGGCACCGCCGCGGTGCGCGCCTGGGCGCTGGAGCACCTGGACCGGCCGCTGGTGCTGCGGCAGCTCGCCGACCGGGCGGGGATGAGCGTACGGACCTTCACCCGGCGCTTCCGGGAGGAGACCGGGGCCAGCCCCGGCCAGTGGATCACCACCCAGCGCACCGAGCGGGCCCGCCAGTTGCTGGAGCGGACCGACCTGACGATCGACCAGGTCGCCCGGGAGTCCGGCTTCGGCACCGCCGCCTCGCTGCGGCTCCAGCTGCGCGGCCGGCTCGACGTCGCGCCGAGCGCCTACCGGCGCACCTTCCGCGCCCTCCCCGAAAGCAGCGCCCTTCCCGAAAGCAGCGCCCTCCCCGAGAGCGGCACCGGCCATCAGAGCCCCACCGTCGCCGAAAGTCCTGTCCGGCGGGCTTCCTGAGCGAAGCCTGGGAACGGGCCGCCCGGTGGCCGGATCCCGTCGCACGGGGGCGACGCATTGGATGGCGGCAGGCCGAGCGCACTGCGAGCGCGACACGGCAGGCCGCCATCCAACCGCGGCGCGCGAGCCCTGAGTCCGCGCCACACCCTCCGCACTCGCCGAGGAGCGGCCCGTGGCCGACCGTCCGCGATCCCCCCTGCTGGCACGAATCCCCTGGACAGCAGCACCGCGACGGTGGACGAACGTCCCCTCGGCGTCCCCTCGCAACGGAGCGCCGCACCCAAGAGTGATCAGTCGGATACGTCACGTCAATGGGTAGTCCGAAATTCGGAATGGTTGCGTCACCTTTCGGCCGGTGATCAGCCCCGGTGATCGGCACCCGCGGACGGCCGCCGCGAAAGCCGCTATTGCGCCAAAGCCGCCCAGTCCACGTCGGCCAGCGGCTCGGTCGGCCGGGCGTCACTGCCGATCTCGCACCAGACCCGCTTGCCCGAGCCGTCCGGGTACCAGCCCCAGCGCTCGCAGAGCAGCTCGACCAGCTCCAGGCCGCGCCCGTTGGTCGCGTCCTCGTCCGCGCCCGCGTGCCGCGGGGCCGGGGGGGCCTGGCTCGCGTCGGCGACCTCCACCCGCAGCGGGGCGGCCGGGCCGCCCTCCTGCGGGCCGTCGGCCACCGGCAGACAGAGCCGCAGCACGGCCGGACAGCCGGTGTGCACCACGGCGTTGGTCACCAGCTCCGAGACCACCAGCACCACCGTCTCGGCCATCGGCGCGTCCGGGTCCACCCCGTGGTTCAGCAGCCGCGAGCGCACCCACCGGCGGGCCCGACCGACCTCGGCGGGGTCAGCCTGCACCGCCAGCTGTACCTGAAGAACCTGCACCGCTCCACCACCCGCACTCGCAGTTCGGCTGAGTCCCGGTCGGGCCGGACCGGCCGGCGGGCCCGAGCCCGTCGCCCGGTGCCGCCCGAGCCGTGCCCGGGCGCCCGCGCGATCCGTTCGCCCGCGCCCGTTCGTCCGCGCCGTCTCGTCGGTCGGGCACCGGCCGCGACACGAATACGCCTCAGGATGGGCGGGGGGACGGAACGCAGCAAGCGCTTCGGGCATATTCCGGCGATCGGGCGACAGCGCGGTGCATACTGTCCCGCTCACGCTCGCGAGCCTCGTACCGGTGATCGTCCGACCCAGGCCGACCTGCCGGTCCCGCGGTCGGGAACCTACCGCCGCGCGCCCCGGGCGCCCCGCCCGCCACTCACGAACCACCCGTGCGGCGCGTGTCCGACGGTGCTCGTACGGCGGCGCCGACGGACGCCCCCGCCGCCCCTGCCGTCACATCGACCGACCGTCGCACCATCCGACGGTCCGGTCCCGGAGGACGACGGCCCGGACCCGGGGTCGGCGGCCCGGACCGGGGAGCACGTCCAGGAGGACGGCGATCCGTGGGGAACGGTTCCGTTCTTGCCGGAATCGCCCCCGGCGCCGCCCGGCCGCGGGATACCGTTGGGTACGCCAGCGAACCCGTCAGGAGGGTGGTTCCCGATGGCCACCCCGGAGCGGACCCCGCGCTGGGACGAGCAGTTGCAGCGCCGCCTCGCCCGCGGCGAGGAGACGGCGCTCGGCGAACTCTACGACCAGCTCGCGCCGATGGTGCACGGCCTGGCCGGGCGGATACTGGCCGACCAGGCCGCCGCCACCCAGCTCACCCGGGAGGTCTTCGCCCATGTCTGGGAGCACCCCGAGGACTTCGACCCCGCCCGGGGCTCGCTGCGCTCCTGGCTCGGCGCGCTGACCCACCACCGCGCGGTCGAACGGCTGCGGGCGCGGCGGGCCGCCGACCGCGGACCGGGCGCGGAGGCCGAGATCCGCGCCGTGGCCACCGCCGCGCGGATGCAGTACGTGGTCGACTCCCTGCCCCAACCCCTGCGTGAGACCATCGCGGTGACCTACTACGACGGTCGCACCTACCACGAGACGGCCCGGCTGCTCGGCATCAGCGAACAGGTCGCCAAGCAGCGGATGCGGCTCGGTCTGGAGCTGCTGGCCACCGAACTGGCCGAGGAGCGCGCCCGCCAGGACGGAGCCGGGGACGGAATCGGGCACGGGGACGGGCACGGGGACGGGGAGACGTGAGCAGCACTGAGGAGCAGCACGACGCCCTGCGCTCGCTGCTCGGCGCGTGGGCCCTCGGCGCCTGCCCGGCCCGCGAGGCGGCCGAGTTGGAGCAGCACCTGCGCGACTGCCGGGAGTGCGCCGAGGAGGCGGCCCGGCTGCGCGAGGCGGCCGGCTGGCTCTCCCTGGACGAGCCGCTGGACCAGCCCGGCTCGCTGCGCCAGCAGGTGCTCGACTGGTGCCTGGCCCGCCGGCCGGCCGAACTGCCCGTCCCCGCCTGGGGGATGCCGTACACGGCGGAGACCGCCAAGCTCGACGCGCTGCTGCGCGACCTCGGCCCGGAGGAGTGGCAGGAGGTGGCCGAACTGCCCTGGCACGGCGGCACCGAGTGGCTGCGCCCGGCCGAGGTGCTCGGCCACCTGACCGCGGTGGACGGCTTCCTGGCGCTGGCGCTCGGTCTGCCCGACCCGGTGCCGGCCGCCCCGGGCCTGCCCGCCGCGCGGATCGGGCGGCGGGTGCCGCCGCAGGAGCCGGCCGCCGGTCCGGCGGTGCCGCGCGTCCCGGCGCAGGGCGGTCCGTACGCCGCGATCACCGCGCGCACCGCCCGGCTGGTCGCCGACCAGCGCGGTCTGGCACCGCAGTCGGTGCGCTCCCGCTGGCGGCGGCAGGCCCACGACCTGGTGCGCGGGGCCGCGCTCCGGCCGCAGGGCAACACCCCGGTCGACTACGGCTTCACGGTGCTGCCGCTGCGCGACGCCTTCGTGGACCGCGCCTTCGAGTGCTTCGTGCACGGCGAGGACGTGGCCCGGGCGGTCGCCTACCCGTACGACCCGCCGGCGCCGCAGCACCTGCGGCAGATGGTGGAGCTGGTGGTCCGGCTGCTCCCCCGGGCGCTGGCCGGGCTGCGCGCGGCCCGCCCCGAGTTCGCCGGGGTGCCGGCCGCGCCGGTGGGCGGGGTCAAGGCGGCCCGGCGGGTGCGGCTGATGGTCGACGGCCCGGCGGGCGGCGAGTGGCTGGTCCCCCTCGACGGCGACGGCCTCCGCACCGACGGCTCCGACAGCACCGACGGCAGAGCCGGCAGAGACGGCACCGAGCCGGTGGCCTCGATGGTGCTGGACGGCCTGGAGCTGTGCCAGCTGGCCGCGGCGCACCGCGACCCGGACCGGCTGCCGGTCGGCACCCACGGCGACCGGGCCGCCGTCCGCGAGGTGCTGCACGCGCTCCCGCTGCTCTCCAGGCCGTAGCCGGCCGTAGCGGGCCCCAGGGCCCCGGCCCCGCGCCTCAGGCGAAGACGACCGTCCGGGTCCCGTCCAGCAGCACCCGGTGCTCGCTGTGCCACTTCACCGCGCGGGCCAGCGCCTGGCACTCGACGTCCCGGCCGAGCGCGACCAGCTGGTCGGGGCTGACGTCGTGGGTGACCCGGGCGACTTCCTGCTCGATGATCGGGCCCTCGTCCAGGTCGGCGGTGACGTAGTGGGCGGTGGCGCCGATCAGCTTCACGCCGCGCGCGTGCGCCTGGTGGTACGGCTTGGCGCCCTTGAAGCTCGGCAGGAAGGAGTGGTGGATGTTGATCACGCGGCCGGACAGCGCGGTGCACAGCTGGTCGGAGAGCACCTGCATGTAGCGGGCCAGCACGACCAGTTCGACGTTCTCCTCGGCGACCAGGTCGAGCAGCCGCTGCTCGGCCTCGGCCTTGGTGTCCTTGGTGACCGGGATGTGGTGGAACGGGACCCCGTAGCTCTCGGTCAGGTCCTTCAGGTCGGTGTGGTTGGAGACCACCGCGGCGATCTCCACCGGCAGGGCGCCGATCCGGGTGCGGTAGAGCAGGTCGTTCAGGCAGTGTCCGAACTTGCTGACCATGAGCACGATCCGCATCCGCTGCTCGGTCGGGTGGATCTGCCAGTCCATGCCGAAGGAGGCGCCGATCGCGGCGAAGCTGGCCCGCAGCTTGTCGGCGGTGACCGGCTCGGGGGCGGAGAAGTGCACCCGCATGAAGAAGAGCCCGCTGTCGCCGTCCCCGAACTGCTGGCTGTCGATGATGTTGCAGCCGGTCATGAAGAGGTAGCTGGAGACAGCGTGGACGATGCCCTGCTTGTCGGGGCAGGACAGCGTGAGGACGTACTGGGCGCCGGCCGGCTGCTGCACTGGGGGTATCCCGTTCTAGGTCGTGACGTGCGTGGACGGTCCAGCGTGTCACATCCCGGACATGCGCCGTCCCGCTGCCCGTACTGCGGGACGGCTGCTGCCGCGGGGCGGCGGCTACCGCGGGACGGCGTCGCCCGGCGGTCAGACCCGGGTGAGGATGCGCAGCACGTCCAGCGACTTCGGCGGCGCGTCCGGGTCGTCCCCGTCGCCCACGGCCATCGCGACGTGCGCCTCGCGGGCGGCCCGGACGGTCTGCGGCCAGCCGGGGTGGCCGAGGTAGGCCGAGGCCGGCGCGTCCGCACCGACCTCGTGCAGCATCTGCACGGCCCGCAGCACCGCGACGTCCACCAGTGCGGCCTCGGCGGCGTCGCGGAAGATCGTCCCGACGTACTTCTCGGCCGACCAGTGGTCCAGCCAGGTGTCCTCGACCAGCCGGTAGACGGCGTCGGTCACGTCGCCGTACCCCTCCCGGCCGGTCAGCCAGGCCTCGTGCTGGAAACCGGGGTCGGACAGCATGTGCAGCGCCGAGCGCATTCGGGCTCGCCAGCGCCACCAGGGCAGGTCGTTGAGCGGCATGCCGCCCATCGTGCTGGAGCGGTGGCCCGGACGAGAAGGGTTTCGGGTGGACCGATACGAAGAATCTGTGCTGGCGGACATGGTGAACGATCGTACGTTCCCCGTCTGTTCGTGCTCCACTCGCGATCTACACGCGTACCGCCCCGGATTTCGGCGTCCGTTTGCCGTCCGTTCGCACTTCGGCCCTCTCGGCTTGCGGCGCCGGGGCTTGGCTTGCTCCGGTGCGCCGGAGGGCGCCCCAGAGAGGGAAAACCGATGACCAGCCGAAGGGACTCCTTCCAGGCCCGTCCCCCGATCGTGCGCCGCCGCCGCCGACGCCCGATCGCAGCCGCCGCCACCGCCGCGGTCCTGCTCCCCACCCTCTTCTCGGCCTCCGCGTGCGGCGGATCGGCCGATGCTTCGACCAGCGGCAGCGACCTGACCGTGATGACCTGGGCCCCGGCGGGCACCGGCTCCGCCGACCGCCCGGGCATGACGGCGCTCGCCTCCGCCATCGGCCAGGACGTCAACACCAAGGGCGGACTGAACGGCCACCGGCTGCGCGTGATCACCTGCAACGAGCACAACACCGTGGACGGTGCCCGCGCCTGCGCCCAGCAGGCGGTGGACGCCAAGGCGGTCGCCGTGATCGGCTCGTACAGCCAGTGGGGCGAGGCGTTCATGCCGGTGCTGGAGCGCGCCGGCATCCCGCTGATCGGCGGCTACGGGCTCTCCCAGCCGGAGTTCGCCAGCCCGCTGTCCTACCCGGTGGACGGCGGCATGCCGGCGCTGATCGCGGGCAACGGCCGCCAGCTGGTGGACGCCGGCTGCAAGTCCGTCGCCCTGGTCCGCCCGGACACCCCGGCCGGCGACAACCTGCTCGGCTACCTGGGCACCGCGCTGCGGCCGGCCGGGATCCGGCTGACGGACGTCAAGGCGCCCGAGCAGTCCTCCGACTACACCCCGGTGGTCCGCAAGGCGATCGGCAAGGACGAGCCGGGCACCTGCGTCACCAGCGCCCTGGCCGCCGAGCCGACCGGCAACCTGCTGGACTCCTACCGGCGGCTGAACCCGAAGAACACCCGGATCGCCTCGATCATCGGCAGCGTCCAGCAGTCGGTGGTGGACTCCACCGGCGGCGACTCCGGCCCGCTCGGCGGCGCCTACGTCACCAGCTGGTACCCGCCGGAGTCGGCGAAGATCTGGGACGGGCTGCGCGCCGTGGTGCGCACCGACACCACCAACGGGCACCCGATCGACGTCTCCGACCCGGGCGTGCAGACCACCTGGGTCGCGTACGAGGTGTTCCGGACGGCGGTGCAGAAGCTGGCGGAGGCCGGCAAGCCGGTCTCCTCGAAGGCCGTCTCCTCGCTGCTGGACGGCGGCGAGGTCATCGACGTCGGGATCACCCCGCCGCTGAACTGGGGCACCACCAACATGCTGCCCAGCAGCGGGTCGCCGCGGCTGGTGAACACCTGGGTCACCTACCAGGTGGTCAGGAACGGCCGGATGACCCTGCAGCAGCCGGGCTTCGTGGACATCCGCTGGACGCTCACCGGAGGCCGTCCGCCGGCCTGACGCACGCCGCCCGGAGCGGAGCGGGGACGGGCCCTCGGGCCCGTCCCCTCCGGTCGTTCAGGGGCCGCCGTCGCTCAGCGGGCGCCGCCGCTCAGAGGTCGCCGTCGTTCCGGTTCGGCAGTCCGCTCTGGGCGGCGATCGTGTTCCAGAGCGTGGCGGCCTGCTTCTTCGCGGTGGTCGCGGTGCCGCTGGCCTGGACGGCGTTCTTGTAGTGCGGGTTGTCCTGCTTCTTCGCGTCGCAGCCGCCCTGGGCGTCCTGCGCCCAGGCCGCGTACTCGTCGTCGGCCTGGGCCGAGGCCGTCCAGGCCGCGTTGAGCTGGTCGACCAGCTGCTGGCCGCCGGGCAGCTTGTCGGTCTTCAGCTGGCCGAGCTTGCTCTGGAGCTCGCGCCGCTTGCCGGCCGCGGCGGTCAGCGCCTGCTGGGACTCGGGCAGCTTGTCGCACTTCTGCACCGAGGCGACCGCGGAGACCACCGAGCTGCGGCTGTCGCTCGCGGTGCCCAGCAGGTCCGACAGCGGCTGTGCCTGGGCCTTGACGTCCGGGTCGACGGCCGCGCCGGAGCCGCTCGCGCTCGGCGTCCCGGGGGCGCCGGTACCGGTGGTGCCGGCGGTGGCGGCCACCGGGCCGGTCTTCTTGGTGTCGTCCGTGGGCTCGCTGCCGCCGTTCATCAGGACGGCGACCAGGATGCCGGCCGCCGCGCAGCCCGCCACCACACCGCCGATGATCAGCTTGTTGGACGGACGCCCGCCCCGCCCCGAGCCACCCGCCTGGGTCGCGTCGAAGCCCTGGCCGTAGTCCTGCCCCTGCTCCGGGGCGTAGCCCTGGTGGTAGTCCTGCGCCGGGTAGGCCGGCTGCGGCTGCGCGGCCGGCGGGTAGGCCTGGTAGCCGGGCGCGGGCTGCGGCTGCGGGTAGCCGGGCTGGGCCTGCGCCGCCGGGTAGCCGGCCGTCTGCGGGTCGCCGCCGGGGTAGGGCGGCAGGTACTGGGTCTCCGGGGCCGGATCGGGCTGTGGCGCACCGTACCCGGGCTGCGCGGCGCCGTAGCCGGGCTGCGGCGCGCCCCACGGGGCGTTCGGCGCGGGCATCGGCTGGCCCGCCATCGACTGGCCGGGCATCGGCTGCGCGGGCATGGCCTGGGTCGGCAGCGCGTGCGCGCCCTCGCCGAGGTACTCCGGCTGCCCGGAGGGCTGTCCCACCGGCGGCACCGCCGAGTGGGCCTGCGGCGGGCCCGGCTGGCCCGGCTGGCCCTGGGGCTGGCCGGGCTCGGGGCGGAACAGGTCGTCCAGGTTGAAGTCACCGGAGTTCGGGTACGAGCGGCGCTGACTCAACGCGATTCCTCACCTGTGCAGGACCGCGCACTGACGGCGGACCACATCTCGTCGGTTCTTGGGAGCATCACAGTTCCATTGGACGTCGCGCCCACGCTACCGGTTCGCCTCACCGGGTGACCACGTGGGCGGGACATCCGTCACGCTCCCTGCACAGACGATCCGCGGCGGCCCCGGGCCCAGGGCCTGTCTTCTGGATCCTCGCCGGGTCCGCCAGGATCCAGGAGACAGGCCCTGGGCCGCTGCTAAGCCGCCTCGGCGTCGGCCCGGGCGTGGAACTCCCGGACCACCCGCTGCTCCCGGTAGGGCTCCAGGCGGCGCCGGAACTCGTCCAGGTACTCCACGCCCCGGTTGGAGCGCAGCCCGCTCAGCAGCCGGACCGCCTGGGTGCCCGTCTCACAGGCGCGTTCCAGGTCCCGCTGCTGGAGCTGGGCGGTGGCCAGCAGGACGAGGTCCACCGCGCGGCGCCGGACCCGGGTCGGCGGGTGCAGGTCGAGCGCCCGCCGGGCGTAGTGCTCGGCCGGGCCGGCCTGCTCCAGGTCCCGGTGGCAGTGGGCCAGCTCGTCCGCGAGGTAGGCGTCGTCGAAGTGGGCGATCCAGTCCGGGTCGTCCTCCGGGCGGCGCTTCTCCATCGCCTCCAGCGCCCTGGCCGACACCGTCTCGCAGGAGCGGGCGTCGCCGAGCAGGGCGTGGCCGCGGGCCTCGGCGGCGTAGAACATCGCCATCGCCGTCGGGGTGGCCACCGAGCGGGCGCCTTCCTGGGCGGCGCGGGCGAGTTGGGCGATCTCGCGCGGGTTGCCGAGGGTGGCGGCCAGGTGGCTCATCGAGGCGGCCAGCACGTAGCCGCCGTAGCCGCGGTCGTCGGCGGCCTGGGCCAGCCGCAGCGCCTGGATGTAGTAGCGCTGGGCGAGCCCGGGCTGTCCGGTGTCCACCGCCATGTAGCCGGCCAGTTCGGTCAACCTGGCCACGGCGGCGAAGAGTTGGCGCCCGGTCTCCTCCCGGTAGGCGCCGCCGAGCAGGCCGGAGACCACCGAGTTGAGGTAGTGCACCACCACCGGGCGCACGTGGCCGCTGCCGAAGCGGTGGTCCAGGTCGACCAGCATCGCGGTGGTCGCCTTGATCGCGGCCACGTCGGTCGGACCGACCCGGGGGCCGCCGGCCCGCGCCACCACCGGGTCCGGCGGGGTGATCAGCCAGTCCCGGCTGGGCTCCACCAGCGCGGACGCGGCGACCGTCGCGCCGGTCAGGAAGTCCCGCCGGCCGACGTCACTGCGCCACAGCTCGCACACCTGCTCCAGGGCGGCGCCGATGGTCGGCGCGAACTGGAGCCCGATGCCGGAGCTCAGGTTCTTGCCGTCCGCCATGCCGATCTCCTCGACCGACACACTGCGGCCGAGCTTGCGGCCGAGGGCCTCGGCGATCACGGCCGGCGCCTGCCCCCGCGGCTGCTGCCCGCGCAGCCAGCGGGCGACGGAGGTCTTGTCGTACCGAAGGTCCAGCCCGTGCTCGGCGCCGCAGAGGTTGACCCTGCGGGCCAGGCCGGCATTGGAACAGCTGGCCTCCTGGATCAGTTGCTGCAGACGCTCGTTGGGCTGTCGTGCGACGAGTGGTCTCGCGGCCATTGGGCTTCGCCTCCCCACACCCTCCGGTCCCGGCCGGCGGGCGACGATTCTGCTGATCTGTTGCCGACTGTCCGACCGTCCAAGGAATCTGACACCAGGTTAGCGATCAGCAACGCCAGCGGGATACCCACGGTGACGAACCGCACCCCCCTTGCGCCCTGGTAAATGCTCCTGTGCGCCCCCGCTGCGCCTGCCCTCGGGCCCTTCAACTCGGTCGACTAACCGGAACGGGTGACATTGCCGCGATGCACCCAACCGGGCGGCTCCGGGCCGTAACCAGCCTCACGCACGGTAGTTGAGCACCCCGTGGAAGACATCCCCGACGCGGACCGGAACGAGAAGGCCGCTCCGCCCCCCTTACTCATCGAAGCCGTCGGCTACGCCGAGACCCGCCACTGGGAGGTCGCCCCGGGCGCCTGGCTGGTCGACGACGGCGACGGCGGCGTCCGCTGCTCCTGCGGCGACCGGCGCTGCACGCTGCCGGGCGCCCACCCGCTGGACCCGGACTGGGCGCGGCAGGCGAGCGCCGGCCCCGGCGCGGTGCGGAGCTGGTGGACCGAGCGGTCGCAGGCGTCGATCCTGCTGCCCACCGGGCGCTCGTTCGACGTCCTGGACGTCCCGGAGACGGCCGGCTGCCTGGCGCTCGCCCGGATGGAGCGGATGGACCTCCAGCTCGGCCCGGTGGCGGTCCAGCCCGCCGCGCCCGGGCGGATCGGACGGCGGCTGCACTTCCTGGTGCTGCCCGGGGTCGCGGCCAGACTCCCGGAGATGCTCCGCCGGCTCGGCTGGCCGCCCGGCCGGCTGGACCTGGTCGCCCGCGGCGAGGGGGACTGGACCGTCGCCCCGCCGTCCCGGATCGGCTCTCTCGGGTACGCCCAGTGGGCCCGCTCCCCCACCGCGCTCAACCGCTGGCTGCCGGACGCCGCGGAACTGATCAGCCCGCTCGCGTACGCCTGCGGCCGCGAGGCGCCCTCGGTCCGCACCGCCGGGGCCGCCCAGCCCGCGCCGGTGGGCTGAGCCCGGGCCGCTCCCCCGACCCGCTCCGTCCGACCCGCGCCACCCGGCCTGCTCCGTTCGGCCCCGGGCGTGTCGGACGCCCCCGAGACCAGCCGCCCTCTGCCGATCGGGTGAGGGCGTGCTCCGCGCGACACCACGCGCGCGAGTGACGGGCCTTGTCCCCCACCGGGGACGGGGCCCGTCATACGCATGTCCGGATAAGGCCTCCGTGTACCCGCTGGTCAACCGGCAAAGCCCCTCGTACGAGTGACAGCACTCAAGGATTGCCATGATCGGCCGAGGGGAGGAATTGCGATGTGTGGGGACGCCGGCAGGGGCGCTCGGACGGGGAAGCCGGGCGGCGGCGACGGAGGGGAAGCGGGAGGGAACAGGAGGGGACGGAGGGGATGGGGAGGACGAAGGGGCCCGCTGCACGGGGAGCAGCGGGCCCCTTCGCCGTACCGGAGTACCCGGCGTACCGGAGTACTCAGGCGCGGTACGGGCTCAGGCGCGGTACGGGCTCAGGCGCGGTACGGGCTCAGGCGCGGTACGGGCTCAGGCCTGGGCGACGAAGACGTGCTGGGCGATGTCCTTGCCCAGCTCCGCCGCGTTGTCCCCGGTGCCGACCAGCACGCCGCCGACGCCGGCGCTCACCTTGACCGTGGAGCCCGGCCGGACGCCGGCCCGGCGCAGGGTGCTCATCAGCGCGCTGTCCGTCTGGATCGGCTCGCCGATCCGGCGGACCACGACGTCGGCCCCGGCCTCGCCCGGCTTGACGGTGTCCAGCGGGACGAGCCCGGCGTCGAAGCCCTCGCCCTCGGCCTTGGTGTCGCCCAGCTCGTCCAGGCCCGGGATCGGGTTGCCGTACGGGGACTGGGTGGGGTGGCCGAGCATGGCGAGCACCTTGCGCTCGACCGTCTCGCTCATCACGTGCTCCCAGCGGCAGGCCTCCTCGTGCACCTGCTCCCACTCCAGGCCGATCACGTCGACGAGCAGGCACTCGGCGATGCGGTGCTTGCGCATGACGCGCACCGCGAGCCGGCGGCCCTCCTCGGTCAGCTCCAGGTGGCGGTCCCCGGCGACCTGGAGCAGCCCGTCGCGCTCCATCCGGCCGACCGTCTGGCTGACCGTGGGACCGCTCTGTTCCAGGCGCTCGGCGATGCGGGCGCGCATCGGGACGATGCCCTCCTCCTCCAGCTCCAGGATGGTGCGAAGGTACATCTCAGTGGTGTCGATCAGCCCAGACATCGCCGCTGGCTCCGTTCTTCGGTGTCCTCACCGCCAATTCTGACGTACCGGACCGACAACCGGGTCCGCCCCGGGGCTCCGGGGGCCCGTTTTGTTCCTGTTGACAACGATGCCGCCGGGGCGCGACCGTGCTCGCCGAAGCTTTCTCCACCGGCGGTCTGGACCACCCGGACCACCCCACCCGGCCGGATCCCCCACCGGCAGAGAGCGAAGGCAGCAGATGAACGACCTGGTCGGCCGGTACTTCGACGCGGCGATCTCCCACCTCCAGCGGGTCCGCGAGGAGGAGGCCGACACCATCGAGGCTGCCGCCGCGCTGCTGGCGGAGGCGATGACCGAAGGTCGCCGGGTGTTCACCTTCGGTGCCGGGCACTCCGCGCTGCCGGCCCAGGACGTGGTCTACCGGGCCGGCGGGCTGGTCCCGGTGAACCTGCTGAACGTGCCCGGGATGGCCGGGGTGACGGTGATGCCCGCGCCGCTGTCCAGCGCGCTGGAGCGGGTCTCCGGGCTGGCCACCGCCACCCTGGACCTGACCCCGGCGACCGCCGGGGACCTGCTGTTCGTGATCTCGCTCTCCGGCCGCCAGGTGATGCCGGTCGAGCTGGCCCGGTACGCCCGGGACCGCGGTCTCAAGGTCGTCGGTGTGACCTCGCTCGCGTACCCGCGGGAGGTGCCCTCGGCGCACCCGACCGGCACCTACCTGAAGGACCACTGCGACGTGGTGCTGGACAGCAAGATCGCGGTCGGCGACGGCGAGCTGACCCACCCCGGCGCCGAGACCACCTTCGGCCCGGTCTCCACCGTCGTGACCAGCGCGCTGATGCAGGCCGTGGTCGCCTCGGCGGTCGGCCGGCTGGCCGACCGGGCGGCCGCCGGGGAGTGCCCCGCGCCGCCGCTGTTCCGCTCCGGCAACGTCCCGGGCGGCACCGAGTGGAACGCGAAGCAGATGGCCGAGAACGCCGAGCGGGTCTTCTACACCTACTGAGCCGCTCTCCCGCCCGGGTGAACCCGCCGGTCCGCACCGGCAGGTCGCCCGCGCACACCCGTCGGCCGCCGCACGCCCCCACCGCCTCCCGCACGCTGGGTGCCGAACCGAACACGGGGAGTACCGGACAACCACCGGGTCTTCCCGGCCACATCCGGCCGCCCCGGCCGTCACCAGGCGTACCGGCGAGCCGCCCGGGGCAGGAGAGCGGTGCGACCGGAGCGACTGGTGGGGGCCGAACATGGCGTCTGTTGCGGGACGGACCGGGTGGGTGCGTGAGCGGGACCTGCTGCCCGAGTTCTTCTGGGCCGCCGACGCGGCCTCACTGCGCGGGCAGCGGCGCTCGGTGCTGCTCTCCGCCTGGGAGCTGGTCCTGCTGGTGGTCGCCGCGGCGACCGGCTCCGCCGACGGCGAGCCCTGGGCCTGGCCGGCGGCGGCGGCCTACCTCGGCGCGATCGCGCTGGCCGTGGTGATCAGCCGGCAGAACCCGCAGGGCCTCTGGTACGAGGGCCGGGCGGCCGCCGAGTCGGTGAAGACGCTGGCCTGGAAGTACGCCGTCCGGGCCGACGCCTACCAGCCCCCGCCGCGCCCCCTGCCGGACGCCGAGGGGCTGTACCGCTTCCAGCTCGCCCGGGTGCTCGGCGCGTTCCGGGAGACCCCGGTGGGCGTCCCGGACGCCGGGGTGGAGATCACCCCGGCGATGCGCGACCTGCGCGGGCAGCCGCTGGCGGTGCGCCGCGAGGTGTACCTGGCCGAGCGGATCCGGCTGCAGCACGACTGGTACCGCGCCAAGGCCCGCTACTGCGCCCGCGCCGGGCACTGGGCCGGGGTGCTGGGCGTGCTGCTGCCCGCGCTGGGCCTGGTGCTCGCCGTCCTGCGGGCGCTCGGCGCGTTCGGCTACGACGCGCTGGGCACGGTGTCGGCGGTGGCCGCCTCGGTCGCCGCCTGGGCGCAGCTGCGCCAGTACCGGCCGCTGGCCGCCGCGTACGCCCTGGCCGCCGAGGAGCTGGCGCAGGTTCAGCGCCAACTCGCCCAGCTGGACCTGGAGTCGATGGAGGCCGAGGAGGTCTGGGCCCGCCTGGCCCGGGACGCCGAGGACGCGATCTCCCGCGAGCACACCACCTGGCAGGCGCGCCGGGAGGTGCGCACCACCACCGACCGGGAGCACGCAACCGACCCGGAGCACTGAGGAGGCCGCAGGTGTCGTTACGGACGGTCAAGACGGCGGACGACCGCGCCCTCGCTGTGGAGTCCCTCGGCGACCCGCGCGGCCGTCCGGTCTTCCTGCTGCACGGCATGCCCGGCAGCCGGGTCGGCCCGCACCCGCGCAGCACCGTGCTGTACCGGCTGGGCGTACGGCTCATCTCGTACGACCGGCCCGGCTACGGCGACTCGACCCGGCTGTTCGGCCGCCGGGTGAGCGCGGCGGCCGCGGACGTGCGGACCATCGCGGACGAGTTCGGGCTGGAGAACTTCGCGGTGCTCGGCCGCTCCGGCGGCGGCCCGCACGCGCTGGCCTGCGCGGCGCTGCTGCCGGAGCGGGTCAGCCGGGCGGCGGTGCTGGTCGGCCTGGCCCCGCGCAACGCGACCGGTCTGGACTGGTACGCGGGGATGACCCCGTCCAACGTCCGCGCCTACAAGGAGGCCGAGCGCGGGCACGGCCGGATCGCCGACGCGATGGAGTTCCGCTCCCGGCAGATCAAGGACGACCCGGTCCGGCTGCTGAACGGGCTGCGCACCGAACTCTCCGCCGCCGACCGGGAGGTGGTGGCCGACAGCGGGCTGCGGCGGATGCTCCAGAGCAACTACCGGGAGGCGTTCCGGCACGGCGCGGACGGCTGGATCGACGACGTGCTGGCCTTCACCGCCGACTGGGGGTTCGAGGTCGGGTCGGTCCGGGTGCCGACCTGGCTCTGGCACGGCGCCGACGACCAGTTCTCGCCGGTCGACCACTCCCGCTGGCTGGCCGACCACATCCCGGACGCCGAGCTGTTCCTGGAGCCCGGCGCCGCGCACTTCGGGGCGTTCCGGGTGATGACCACCGCGCTGGCCTGGGCGGCCGGCTGGGGTGCCCCGGGGGGGTCGGACCTCCACCGGCGTCCGGGGCGCTGAGCCGCCGTCAGATGAGCTGGACCACCGGCGTCAGCGGCGCCGAACCGCCGAGCACCGCCAGCACGTTGTCCACCGCCAGGCCGCCCATCGCCTGCCGGGTGCGGACGGTGGCGCTGCCCAGGTGCGGGGCGAGCACGGCGCGCTCCTGGGCGAGCAGCGCGGACGGGACGGCCGGCTCGCGCTCGAAGTTGTCCACGGCGGCGGCGAACAGCGCGCCGGACTCCAGCGCGGCGGCCAGCGCCTCCTCGTCCACCACGCCCGCGGTCATGCTGACCACCACCGCGCCGCGCGGCAGCAGGGCGAGCCGGCGGGCGTCCAGCAGGTGCCGGGTGTCGGCGGTGAACGGGCAGGTGACGACCAGCACGGTGGAGGTGGCGAGCAGTTCGTCCAGCGGCTTCCAGTCGGCGCCCCCGGCCTGCTCGGGCGGCAGTTCGCGGCGGTTGTGGTAGCCGACCGGCATGTCGAAGGCGCGGGCCCGGCGGGCCACCGCCTGGCCGATCCGGCCCATGCCGAGCACGCCCAGCGGGGTGCCGGCCAGCTCCATGCCGAGCAGGAAGTTCGGCGCCCAGGTCCAGGGCGCGCCGGAGCGCAGCAGCCGCTCGCCCTCGCCGAGCCGGCGGGTGGCGGCCAGCAGCAGCGCCCAGGCCATGTCGGCGGTGGCGGTGGTGAGCACGCCGGGGGTGTTGGTGACCAGCACCCCGCGTTCGGCGCAGGCGGCCACGTCCACGTTGTGGTAGCCGACGGCGTGGTTGGCGACGACCGCCAGCCCCGGGCCGGCCGCGTCGAGGAACTCGGCGTCCACCCGGTCGTCCAGGGTGGTGATCACGGCCCGCCGGCCGCGGACGGCGTCCAGCAGGGCGGCCCGGTCCATCGCCAGGTCGGAGTCGTGGCAGGTGACGGCGTGGTGCGCGGTGAGCCGTTCGATGACGCTGGGGGCGAGGCGCCGGGTGACCAGGACCGGGGGCGGGGTGCTCATGGTCCGGCAGCGTACCCCGCCCCCTGCCCGGTCAGACCGGCTGCGGCTCCAGGTCCCGGTTGATCCGCTTCCAGCCGCGCGCGGCGACCGTGTTGGGGTGCTCCTCGCCGAACTGCCGGATCAGCTCGGAGATCGCCCGGGCCCGCAGTTCGGCCGCCTGGGTGTGCCGCCCGCCCGACCGCAGGGTGATCGCCAGGTTGGCCTCGCAGGCCACCGCGTCCGGGTGCTGGGCGCTGTAGCGGTCGCAGAGCCCCTGGTACGCGGCCCGGCCGAGCCGCTCGGCGCGGTCCAGCTGCCCGTCGTCGCCGTAGGCGTTGGCCAGGTTGATCATCGCGTTGAGGGTGTACGGGTGCTCGGGCCCGACCGAGCGGGTCAGCCCCTCGAAGGTGATCCGGCCGCGCTCGATGGCGCCCGGGACGTCGCCGCTGCCCCGCAGGTAGATGCCGAGGTTGTTGGCGCAGGCCAGGGTGAACGGGTGCTCGTCGCCGAACAGCCGCCGGTGGCCCTCGAAGACGGTGGAGCAGAGGTCGCGGGCGGCCTCCTTGTCGCCGGAGGCGCTGTGGTCGGCGGCCAGGTTGAGCGCGCAGGCGAGCGCGTCGGGGGCGTCGGCGCCGTAGCGCTCCAGGTAGCGCTCGTAGGTCTCCTTGGTGATCCGGCGGGCCTCGGCGAGCTGGCCGATCCGGCGCAGCGAGACGGCCAGCGACTTGGCGTTGCGCAGGTTCTCCGGCAGGTCCGGGTCGAGCACGTCGCCGAGGTCGGAGGTGACCTCCTGGAGCAGGTCCACCGAGCCGCGGTAGTCGCCGAGTTCGCGCAGGTCGCGGGCCAGGTTGGACTTGGTGGACAGGGTGTAGGGGTGCTTGGGGCCGAGGACGGCGGTGCGCCGGTCGAGGGTCTCCTGGTCGAGCTCGCGGGCCGCCTCGCTGTCGCCGACCAGCCGGTAGTCGATCGCCAGGTTGTTCGCCATGGAGAGCGTGCGCGGGTTGTCGTCGCCGAACAACTCGCGGAACTGGTCGAGGATTTCGCGGTCGAGGTCGAGGGCGGCCTGGAACCGGCCGAGCGCCCTGCGGTCGGCGCCGAGCGAGCCGGCCGTCATCAGGGTGTACGGGTGGTGCTCGCCGAGCAGGGCCCGCTGGCGCTCCAGGGTGTCCTCGTCCAGGGCCAGCGCCTCGCCGTAGTTCCCCTGGGAGCGCAGCACGTTGGCGAGCTGGAAGCGCAGCAGCAGGGTCTGCCGGTCGTCCTCGCCGAGCTTGCCGGTCCACTCCACGTCCAGGGCGTGGCCGAGGTCGCGGGCGCGGTCGAGCTCGCCGCGCTTCCACAGGTAGCGGACCCGGTCGATGAGCAGCTGGCGGGTGTCCGCCTCGTCGCAGTTGTGCGCCTTGGACGGCGACAGGTGCGGCCAGATCTCGTCGAAGGCGGGCCAGTTGGCCGGGTCGTCGGTGTCGCCGAGGACGGGCCGGGCACCGGTGAGGATGCGGTGCACCTCGTGGACGGCGACCTCCTGCTCGTCGGCGGTCATCCCGGCCCGGATCACCGCCTGGACGAGCCGGTGCACCTGGAAGCTGTTGCTGCCGGCGTCGACCTTGGCCAGCGCGTACCGGCCGATCGCCTGGATCACCTTGCCCAGCATGAACTTGTCGCTGAGGTCGGCGTCGAACCGCACCAGCGCCCGGATCATCTGGTCGCTGTAGAACAGGTTCATCGAGATCGGCTCGGGCGCGAAGAAGGCGCAGAGCTGGAGCAGCCGGACGGCCGCCGGGGACTGCTGGCGCAGCCGTCCGATCGACACGTTCCAGGTCGCGGCGACCGGGGTCGGGTAGTCGGCCGGGCGGCCGACGGCCAGCGCGCGGGCGGCCTCGGCGTGCAGCTGGGAGACGTAGGTCTCCACCGGGGTGCCGGTGGTGTCCAGCCAGGCGGCGGCCACCTCGACGGCCAGCGGCAGGTCGCCGACCGCCTCGGCGACCCGGTCGGCGTCCGGGCGGGAGAGGCTGCGGGCGCGCCGGCACAGGTGCTCGACGCTCTCCCCGCGGGTGAAGACGTCGACCTCCAGCGCCTCGGCGTGCCCGGTCCAGGCCTGGTTCCGGGAGGTGACCAGGATGTGGCCGGAGCCGCCGGGGAAGAAGCGGCGGATCTCGGCGGGCTCGTCGGCGTTGTCGAAGATCAGCAGCCAGCGCGAGGTGGGCACGCCGCGCCGCAGCGCCTCCCGGGCCGCCTCGGCCGCCTCGGTGACCGAGTCGCCGACCCGCAGGCCGAGCCGGCGGGCGAGTTCGGCGAGCGCCGGGGCGACCAGCTCGATCTGCTCGGCGTCGATCCACCAGACCAGGTCGTAGTCGGACATGAAGCGGTGGGCGTACTCCAGGGCCACCTGGGTCTTGCCGACGCCGCCGAGCCCGTACAGGGTCTGCGGGGTGGGCAGCACGGCCGCCATGCCGCCGCGCAGCTGGTTGCGCAGCTGCTCCAGGACGGCGGCGCGGCCGGTGAAGGAGGGGTTGCGCGGCGGGACGTCCCACACCGAGGGCTTGCTGCCGGGGAAGCGCGGGCCGCCGCTGGGCGCTTCGTCGAGCGGGGAGTCGCCGCGGCCGAGCGCGCGCAGCAGGCTCTGGATCGACTGGGTCTCGTCGCGGCCGACCAGGTCGACCGGGTTGCGGTTGCTGAACGGCGCGGTGAGCCGGACGTCGCCGACCCGGACCGGCAGCAGCTGGCGCCGGGTGCCGGAGGGGTCGGAGCTGACCACCGACTCCCACAGCGCCCGCGCCTGCGGGGAGCGCTGGTAGGCGGGCGAGAGCACGGCGACCGTCCGGTACGCGGAGTCGATGCCGCGCTCGGTCTCCTCGCGCGGGTCGGTGCCGGCGCTGAGGTCGCGCGGCAGCACCCGGAAGCCGGCCCTGGTCAGGACGGACTCGATCCAGTCCGCCCACATCCGGTCCTCGGGGACGTAGGAGAGGTAGAGGTCGGCGGGCACGGACGGGCGGCGGCGGGTGAACGCGTCCACGTAGCGCAGCCGCACCTCCTCGTCCATCGGCGGCAGGCCGGCCGCCCGGCCCTCGGTGATCATGGAGGTGAGCCGCTCGCAGGCGGCCAGCATCGAGGTGGGCGTGCCGGTCTGGTCGCCGAAGGTCGCGAGGATCTCCTCGTAGGCGTAGAACGGCCGGTACGGGATCTCCACCGAGCCCCAGTACTGGGCGAGTTCCTCGCCCTCGAAGCCGGTCGGCAGCCCGTCGAAGCGGACCCGGGCGAGGGCGCGGCCGGCGTCCGCCTTCTCCTTCTCGCCCTCGTCGATGCGCATCGGGACGGGCAGGATGCGGATGCCGCGCTCGCGGTAGCGGTCGTGGATGTGCTGGGCGATCCGGGAGGCGCCGTCGATGGACTGGTCGCTGAGGGTGAAGCAGACCACCAGGTCGTCGGGCATCTGGACGGTGCAGATCTCGGCGATGTCGGACAGGCCGGTGCGGGAGTCGATCAGCACGTAGTCGTAGCGCTTGGCCATGTCGGCCTTGAGGGCGTCGAAGAACTGCCCGCCGTCGAAGCGGTCGTAGAAGATGTCCCAGTCGAGGTGGGTGACGGCCTCGGAGTAGTCGCGGTTGAACTGGCCCGCGGAGAGGAAGTCCAGGCTGCCGCCGGCCGGGAAGTGCGGCCAGATGAGCGAGAGCGCGTGCGGGTGCACCCGGGCGAAGTCCAGGTGCCAGCCCTCGGCGTGCTCGACCGGGCGCAGCGCCTCCTCCCGGTACTCGGCGATCAGGTCCATCATGCCGGTGGTGCCGGCCAGCGAGGCCTGGTCGAGGAACGGGTGGAAGAACTTGGCGAGGCCGGGCGCCTCCAGGTCCCAGTCCACGGTGAGCACCCGGAACCCGTTGGCGGCCAGGATCCAGGCGGTGTTGGCGAGCGCCATGGTGCGGCCGGTGCCGCCCTTGTACGAGTAGAAGGTGATGATCCGGCCGTTGCGGTCCTGCTCCGCCGCCTGCCGCTGGGCGGCCAGGTCGGCGGCGGTGAGCCCGCCGAGGCGCAGGTTCCTGGTGACGTTATCGCTCATCGTGGTCCTCGTCCTCCCAAGGGCGCCATCCCGTCATCGGGTTCATCGCCGTCGTCGCGGTACGGTGCGTGCTCGCGGTGCGGGTCGTTGCCGTTGTTCCGACTCCGGTGCTGGGTGCGGCCGTTGCCGTTGCTTCTGCTGTCGGCGGGATCGTCCCCCTGCTCGTCCCCGAAGGGGTCCGCCGGGGCTCCGTCCGACCCGTACCCTCCTCCTGGGCGCCGGAACGCGTCCCGCAGGCTCGGCCGCGGTGGCGGCGGTTCCTCCGGTTCGGCCCGGGTGCGGCCCTCGAAGGCGTACTTGGCCTTCATCGCCGCCCGGGGCAGCGCGTCGTCGAAGTCCTCCAGCGTGTGCAGCCCGGTCGGGCCGGTCGCGCCGAGGAAGCTCGGCCGGCTCGCGCGCCGGGTGATGCGCAGCGCATCGTCGCTCAAGTCGCCGAGTTCGTCGGAGCGTTCGGCGCACTCGGGGTCGTCGCCGTTGAACGGCTCCAGGATGCTCACCCAGGTGGCGTCCGAGCGGTCGAAGCGCCGGACCAGTTCGCGCCGGCGCGGGTCGCGCAGCGCCCAGCGGTCGAGCAGCAGCAGGCCGGGCGCCTCGGCGTTGCCGTCGATGATCGACTCGACCTCGTCGTCGAACTCGTGCACGGTCGGCTGGAACCCCAACTGCCGGGCGAGACGGGCCGCGTGCTGGGCGATCGGCGAGCCGACCGGCCGGTACGGGTGCCAGTCGGTGCGCCGTTCGCCGTAGTAGTCCGGGCTCCGGTCGGCGGGCAACTCGTTCTGGTGGTAGGAGAGTACGGAGATCCGCAGCTGCTTGGTCGGGGCGGTGACGTTGAAGGCGCTCGGGAGGGTGTTGAACTCCAGCCGCCGCCCGACCGGGATCACCGTCTCCTCGGCGACCTGGACGATCCGGGCCGCCAGCCGGTGCACGGCCAGCTCGTAGGAGGAGCGGAAGTAGCTGAGCTTCATCAGCGCGTAGAGCCCCTCGGTGGCGTACTCGGGTCCGAAGCTCGTGTGGTTGAACTGGAGTTCACTGGCCACGTTCGGCAGCCGGTAGCGGCTCATCGGCGCCCACAGCACCGGCACGATGCCGCTGGTGCGCTCGGAGTCGAGGTTCGCCGGGTAGACCGGCCGACGGGTGAAGGCGTGCCACTCCTGGCCGCACGGAACGCTGTTGAAGTACCTCGGGGAGTACAGGGGTACGAAGACCCGGCACGTCGCCAACTCGTCGGACAGCCGTTCGGCCCACAACTCGCCCTGGTGCATGGACTCGTCCATGAAGCCGACCGCGACCCCGTCCGGGACGGTGGTGAGCTGCAGCACCGCCTCGCAGAGGTCCCGGTACAACTGCCTGACCCAGTGGTTCGGGTCGCTCGCGCCCCGCGCACCGGCCTTGGGGGTGTGCGCGTAGGAGAGGAAGAAGTACGGCCGGGCGTCGTCCTCGTCCCAGCCCCGGTCAGTCACACGCGCCTCCCCCGGGCCCGTCGGCAAACCTGCCTCCCGCAGCCCCCGTGCGGCGGGGCTTCAGTGTAGGAACGACTGACACCCCAATGGAATAGCACAACGTCTCGCACGAATTGACATGACCGAAACGATGCCGCCACCCGTGCACAGGGAGCAGTACCCTCGTTCCGGCCGCCACGCACCACCAGGAGGGCATCCGTGGACCACCTCGACTGGCAGAGGTCCAGCACCAGCAGCGACAAGGATGACTGGATCGAGATCGCCTCCGCGGGCGACCACGTCTACATCCGGCAGTCCAACGACCCCACCCTCGTCGTCACCACCACCCGCATCAAGTTCAACGCCTGGGTCCGCGGCGCCAAGGCCGGCGAGTTCGACCACTTCGTCGCCTGACCCCGCCGGGCCCCGCCTGCCCGACCCCGCCCGACCGGCCCCCCGCCGGTCGGGCGTTCCGCTGTCCGGGCCCGGGGGTCACCCCCCGTAGCGGGCGGCCAGGGTCCGGACCGTTGCGGCGATGCGGGCGCGGAGTTCGGCCGGTTCCAGGACCTCGACGTCGGCGCCCATCCGCAGGAACTCCCCGTGCGCGTGGTCCAGCGACTCGATCGGCACCCGGGCCTCCGTCCAGCCCCCGTCCGCGGCGGCGACCCCGAGGCGCTGGGCGCCCTCCGGAGTGAGCCGGACCAGCGCCTCCCCGGTGTGCAGCCGGGCCCGGAAGTCGGCCAGGTAGTCCGCCCAGTACGCGCCCAGGCCGAAGCCGTCCGGCACCGCGAACCCCTCGTCCAGCGCGCGCAGTTCGACGACCTGGTCGACCCGGTAGGTGCGCATCCCGGTCGGCCCGGCGGCGACCAGGTACCAGCGCCCCGCCTTGAGCACCAGCCCGTACGGCTCCACCCGCCGCTCGATCTCCTCCGGCGCCCGCCAGCGCCGGTACCGCAGCACCACCGCCCGGCGCTCCCACACCGCGGCGGCCACGGCGGCCAGGTGGGGGGTCTCGTCCGCGGCGCCGTACCAGCCGGGCGCGTCGAGCAGGAAGCGCTCCTGGATCCGCCCGGCGTGCTCGCGCAGTTCGGCCGGCAGGGCCGCCCGCAGCTTGAGCTGGGCGGCGGCGAGCGCCTCGCCGAGGCCCAACTGGGCTGCGGCGCCCGGGAGTGCGGCGAGGAAGGCGGCCTGGGCTTCGTCGGCGGTCAGCCCGGTGAGGCGGGTCCGGTAGCCGTCGACCAGCCGGTACCCGCCGGCATGCCCGGCGTCGCCGTACAGCGGGACACCGGCGGCGGCGAGCGCCTGGACGTCCCGGTAGACCGTGCGGACGGAGACCTCCAGCTCCGCCGCCAGCTGCTCGGCGGTCAGCCGGCCCCGGTTCTGGAGCAGCAGGAGCAGGGCGACCAGCCGACTCGCGCGCATGCCGCCCAGTATCCACTGACAGGGGATGTCAGGGGAGCGCTCCTACGCTGCGGCCCATGAACGACTTCACCCGCACCGGGGCGGCCACCGCATGAGCCCCGTCGTCGAACTCCGCCGGTACACCCTGCACCCCGGCGCCCGGGAGACCCTGATCGAGCTGTTCGAGCGCGAGTTCGTGACCGGCCAGCAGGCGGTCGGCATCACCGTCGGCGGCCGCTTCCGCGACCTGGACGACCCGGACCGCTTCGTCTGGCTGCGCGCCTTCCCCGACATGGCCGGCCGGCGGCGCGCCCTGGAGGCCTTCTACGGCGGCCCGGTCTGGCGGGAGCACCGCGACGCGGCCAACGCCACCATGGTCGACAGCGACGACGTCCTGCTGCTGCGCGGCCCCTGCTTCGCCCCGCCCGCGGGCGCCCGCGAGGTCCTCGCCACCGTCTGCCACCCGGCCGACGCCGCCGCCTTCGACGCCTTCGCCACCGAACACCTGCTCCCGGCCCACGCGTTGCACCGCACCGAGCACGCCGAGAACGACTTCCCCCGGCTGCCCGTCCGCACCGGCGAGGACGTCCGTGTCTGGTTCGGCCCCGCCGAGCCGGCCCCCTGGCCGTCCCGGCGACTTCGGCTGGAGCCCGTCACGCCGTAGCCCGCCGGACGCACCCCGCCGTGCCTGCTCCGTCAGGGGCCGACGAGCCCCGCCAGCTCGTCGGCCGACTCCGGTGCCAGGCGGTAGAACCCCTGGAGGCCGACCGCCCGTTCGAGGCGGCCGTCCACCACGTGCTTCAGGTTCCGCGTCCGGTTGCGGCGGTTGCGCCAGGTGAGCCGCTCCAGCAGCTCGCCCGGCACCGGCCGGTCGAAGCGCACCGGCGTCGCGTCCACGTGCACCGCCGAGGCGCCGCAGCCGCCGGCGCCGAGCATCGACCAGGCCTCGTGCCCGGGGAACGCCGGGTCGTCCCAGCTCGCGGCGGCGGCGCCGCAGCAGTCGCCCCGCTCCCGGTCGACCACCCGCATCCGGCTCACCACGAACACCTCGCACCGGTTGACGTGCAGCGCGTACACCTCGTCCCCGGCCCGGGCCCCCGACCAGGCGGGCAGCGAGGTGTGCACCCCGCTGAAGGCGACCGGGGGCCGGGCACCCACGTGGCCCGCCTTGCGCAGGGCGCGGCAGGTCGGCTGGGTCCACAGGACGGTGAAGGCGTCGGGCATGCGGCGATCGTAGGAGCGGGCACGGACAACGGCGGGGTGCGCGTTCCCTGCGCGCGCCGGGCACGTGCCCTACGCGCCCGCTCCTGCTGCCGCCCCTACGCGCCGGCCCCGGAGAGCCAGCCGTCGACGGGGACCCGGCAGGAGTTGAGGATTCCGGCCACCATCCGGTACGTCCCGACCAGCGCCAGCAGCTCCAGCAGCCGCGGCGCGGAGTAGCTGTCCGCCAGCGCCTCCCAGGTGGCCGGGGAGAGCGCGTGACCGTCGTGCAGCTCGTCGACGGCCCGCAGCAGGACGCGGTCGGTCTCGGCCCAGTCGGGGTGGTCCGGCCCCTCCGGGACGCGGGCGATCTCGGGCCCGCTCAGCCCGGCGAGGCCGCCGAGCCGGACGTGGTGCTGCCACTCGTACGTCGAACCGGTGCGGTGTGCGGTGCGCAGAACGGCCAACTCCCTTTCGCGGGGCGGGATCGTGCCCTGGTTGAGCAGGGCGAGCAGCGGCGCCAGGCTGGTCAGCAGGTCGGGGTGGTGCCCGATGGTGGCCAGCACGTTGGGCACCAGGAAGCCCTCCAGCGGCCCGGCTCCCTCAGCCGGGAACAGCTGCCGGACGATGCCCGGCAGGCCCGCGGCCAGCGCGGTGACCTCGGCGGCGACCTCGACCCCGGCCCGCGGGGCCAGCAGCGGGGCGGGCTCGTACGCGTCCAGGAGGCCCAGGAGTTCCATCTCGCCCGGGGTTCCGTCGCCGTTGAGTTCGCGGTGGACGGCGCCGATGTTGAGGACCAGCCGCTCGGGGTCGGCCAGGTCGGCGAGGCCGATCAGGTCCATCTCCCGTGCGGCGCGCAGCACCGGCACGCCCGCCCGGTGGGTGCGCTCACCATGGTCGCGGACCCGCTCCAGGTAGTCGCGGAAGGAGCGGACCTCGGGCTTGCCGACGACCGGCCCGTGCCCGGGCACGATCGTATCGACGTCCAGGCCGAGGATGCGGTCGCAGACGGCGATCCAGTTGCCGATCGGGCCGCTGTGGATCACCGGGTGGCCGCCGATGAACAGGATGTCCCCGGTGAACAGCACACCGGTGTCGGGCAGTTGGACCAGGATGTCGCCCCGGGTGTGGGCGGGGCCGACCTCGATCAGCCGGACGGTGCGCCGCCCGACAGCCACGTCCAGCTCGCCGGTGAAGGTCCGGTTCGGCGGGGTCGGGGTGATGCCGCCGAAGTCGAAGGTCTCCCGCATCCGCTGGACGACCTTCGGCAGCCGGAGGTCACCCGGCGCGGCGACCACCGCGTGCAGGTGGTCGGCGCGCATCTCGGCCGCGGCGGCCTCGGAGGCGATGGTCACGACGTCCGGGAGGAGCTGGTTGCCCCACCAGTGGTCGCCGTCGCTGTGGCTGTTGACCAGCGTGCCGATGGTGACGTGCGGCAGGGCGCGCGCGACGG
Source organism: Kitasatospora sp. NPDC001119 (assembly GCF_053598475.1). Lineage (NCBI taxonomy): Bacteria > Bacillati > Actinomycetota > Actinomycetes > Kitasatosporales > Streptomycetaceae > Kitasatospora > Kitasatospora sp. NPDC001119. The sequence goes on along the minus strand of NZ_JBSFKI010000022.1, from coordinate 92,122 downwards.
CGTCGAGCAGCTCGCGGGTCTGCGGGACGGTGAACAGGGTGTCGACGAGCAGGGCCTCGTCGCCGGAGGCGATCAGCCCGGCGTTGCTGAGGCCCCAGGAGCCGTTGGGCTGCAGGTAGGCGTAGGTGTCCGGGGCGATCTCGTGCAGGCCGAGGGTGTACGGGACGGCCATGGGTGGGCCTCCTCACTGATTGGATTGGAGTACCAACATGTACTCCAGTCCATCAATGGATTCAAGTACGCTCCCCTTGTGACCTCTCCTCCCAACCGACACGACCAGCGCCGCACCGCGACCCGGGAACGGCTCCTGACGGCAGCCCTGGAGCTGTTCGCCACCCAGGGGTACGCGGCAACCACCTACGACCACATCGCCGAACGCGCGGACGTGGGACGCCAGACGGCCTTCAACCACTTCCGCCGCAAGGAGGACTTCGTCACCGCCTGGGTCCAGCAGCGGCACGAGGTGCTGAACCGGCGGGACGAGGCCAGCGCATCCACCGGCGACTCCGTCATCGATGCGCTCGCCGACGCCCTGCGCACCCTCGCGGAGCTCAACGAGCGGGAGTACGCGCTGGCCAAGGACCTGCACGACAGCGGAGTCCTCCACGCCGCCTTCGCCCTCGGCGCCACGACGCCGCGGGCGTTCGTCACCGCCACCACCCGGGGAGCCGAACGGGGCGAGATCCGGCCGGACTTCGACCCGGCAGCCGTCGCCGACCTGGTGTTCGACACCTACATCACGACCCTCGGCCGCTGGCTCGCCGCCGGCGCGGACCGCCCGCTCGCCGACGCCCTGCTGGCCAGGCTCGACATCCTCGCCACCGGCTTCACGGCCGGCTACTGACCGCACGGGCGCGGGCCCCGTCCGACGGACGGAGCCCGCGTGCGCCCGCTACCGGTACTGCCTGAACTCGCGGACGAGCGCGAGCAGGTTGATCAGGGTGCTGGCCGGAACATTGCCGAGCGAGACCAGGACCTGCCCGTTCAGGACGGTCTCCCCAGGCTGGGCGGACGGCCAGAGCAGGCCGAACTCGCGCCCCTCGGCGCGGAGTTCCACGATCAGGCCGGCGATCTGCCGGCTGGTGAGGTGCCGGATCGCGGGATCGGCCGGCCGGATGGGATAGAGGGCGTTCACGCGACCAGGTCCAGCTCGAACCAGACCCGCTTCCCGAGCTTCTGCGGCTCGACACCCCAGCGGTGCATGAGCCCCTCGATCAGCTGCAACCCCCGCCCCGACTCGGCGAGCAGACCGAACTTCTGATGCTTCGGCAGCTCCGAGCTGCGGTCGGCGACGGTGACGCGGAGGGTGCTGCCGGAGTAGACGACCGTGACGACCGGCGAGGCCGTCAGCCCGTGCCGCCACGCGTTCACGACCAGCTCCATGAGCGCGAGTTCGGCATCCCCGATGACCGGGTCGGGGTACCCGGCGCGCTCCATCGCGTCGCGCAACACCTCGCGGGACACGGTGAGGGAGGGGGAGTTGAGGTTGGGGTCACACATGGGGAATCTCCCATCAGCTCAAATGAGCTACGCACGGAGAGACCTGACGCCTCATCCGGCGAGCAGTGCAGTGAAACTTTAGGGTCTTCTCGGCAAAGTTGGCAACACGCTCTGCGCATGGATCTACACTGTCCGTAGGTGACGGTCCGCGAGGAAGGCACGCCGATGGCATTCAGGACTGGGATCAGCGAACGTCAGCGCCGGTTCGGCGAGGAGCTTCGCCGTGTACGTGATGCCGCCGGACGCTCGGCGCTGGAGATCGGCCAGGCGATCGGCGTGAAGGGGCCAGCGGTCAGCCACATCGAATCCGGTCGGATGGGCCTCAACCTTGACCGATTGAATGTCTGGCTTGATCTGTGCGAGATCACAGACACCGACTACCGAGCCGGTCTTGCAGCCATGAGCAAGGGTTCCAAGACGGCCTGGTGGAACGACTACAAACCTCACGTGCATCCCACCGCGATCGATCTCGCCGAAGCAGAGGCGAGCGCGACGGCCTTGGACAGCTACCAGACGCTCCTGATTCCCGGCCTGCTCCAGACCAAGGCCTACAGCGAGATCATCCACGACTACGCGGAGAAGAGGGTCGAGTTCCGTCAGCGCCGACAGGAGCTGCTCGCCGTCGAGAACGCCCCACCCTTCCACGCTGTTATCCATGAAGCGGCTCTGCACATGATGTACGGGGGACCGACCATCATGCGCGACCAGCTGAACCACCTCATCGAGGTCAGCAGGCTGCCCCATGTCACGGTCCAGATCCTCTCGTTCGACTGCACCACCTACTCCCGGAGTGAGACCCCGTTCGTCCTGATGCACGGGGCTCACGTACGCCTTGACTCGGTTCTGCTGGAACATCCACATGATTCAGACTTCTTGGGAGATCCTGAGGACGTGGCCGCATTCCGACGTAGGTTCGAGCGACTCAGGGGACTGGCCCTGCCGCCCCTGAACACGGCCACGCCCTCGTCGCCTTCCCATCGCGACTCGTGGGGCTTGATCCAGCACGTTCGGTACAAGATTCAAGGTAGGTAGTCATGAGCCAGCTCAACTGGCAGAAGTCGAGCTTCAGCGGCGACAGGGCAGACTGCGTCGAAATCGCGTCCGCTGGCGACCTCGTCTACATCCGTGAGTCCGACGACCCCACCACCATCGTCGCCACCACGCCCACCAAGCTCGCCGCCTGGCTCCACAGCGCCAAGGCCGGCGAGTTCGACCACCTCGCCGAAGCCTGACTCCCCTCCCCCGTGCCCCGGCGGTGGGCCGGGCACGGGGACCCCGTTCAACCCACTCGCCCCGCCAGTCCCAGCACGCGGTACCAGTGGCTCGTCTCCACGCCCTCCGCATCGAGCCCGGCCAGGTCCCGGAAGCGCTCCCCCGCGATCCACTCGAAGAAGAACTCCTCGACACTGCCCGCGACAGGCTCGACCCTGCACCCGGTGAACCAGATGCAGCCCTCGTCCGGCACCCTCCACACGCTGCCGTCGCGATCCACCAGCAGCGGGCTCGACGCGGCTTCCCCGAAGTAGAAGAACCGCGACGCGTCCTCCAGCACCCCACCACCGGGCAGCCCCGCTCCCTCCAGCCCCTCCGCCCACTGCCGGTCGGCCAACTCGTCGGCCCGGTAGAGCCGGCACGAGTGGTCCAGGTAGAGCCCGTCACTGGCCGCCATCAGCTCCCTGACCCCCTCGGGCGTCCCCGCCGGAACCGAGCTGCCGTCCCCGCCCTGCGGCACCTCACAATCCAGGAGCCCCAACTCCTCCCGGTACACCGCCAATGTGGACCGCAGAAGCCCCATCACCTCGAAGACGCCAGCCATCTCCCCACTCACCCCCAAAACGACAACCCCCTAAAGTCTCGCGCGGGAAGTCGACTGGGCCGACTTCCCGCGCAGAGAGCAAGCTCTCGGCCCGTACGCCAGGCATCCTGGGACACGAGCCGTCGTGGTAGCAGCACACGCACGGCAGAGGCTGTACCGGACTTGCTCCAGCCGTCACACAGCGCCGGAAAGGTAGACATGGAACAGCTCAACTGGCAGAAGTCGAGCTTCAGCGGCACCAACACCAACTGCCTTGAGATCGCCTCCGACGGTGAGCTGGTCTACCTCCGCGAGTCCGACGATCCGACCCGCATCGTCACCACCACCCGCCCCAAGCTCGCCATCTGGCTCCACAGCGCCAAGGCCGGCGAGTTCGACCACCTCGTCGAAGCCTGACTTCCCTCCCCCGTGCCCCCGGCGCCGGGCCGGGGCACGGGGCCTCCGGGTCAGCTCACGCGTCGGGGTGTGCGGACAAGGCGAGCCAGTCAGTCCACGAGATCCCCCGGCCGAGGAAGCGCGGCTGCTCGAACGGCCAGTCGGCGGCGATCCACTGCGGCACCAGCGCGTCCAGGGCCCGCTCGACCTCGCTGCCCACCAGGTCGTCCACCACCCACCAGGCGATCTCGCCGTCGGCGCCGGCCTTCGCGGGCGGGTCGATGTAGACGCAGCCGAGCAGGGCCGTCTCCGCCTCGTCGAGCAGCGCGTAGTTGAACGACTGGTGGGCGGCGATCTCCTTCTCGTGCCGCAACAGGTCGGCCTGGTTGGCCTCGAAGGTCATGGTGGCCGCGGGCCAGCCCCAGGCCGGACCGAAGACGGTCCACAGCCGCTCGCGCGAACCCATCACGGCCGGATAGTCGAGCGGCGCGTCCGCCTCCCGGACCGGCCGCAGGTGGTGGCGCCCGCCGGGCAGCGGCACGTGGACGGGGTGGACGAAGTCATCGGGAAGCCAGCTCATGGCGCCCGACCGTAGCACCGTGCCGGCGCCCGCCCCCCTGGTTTTCTCCCCACCAACCGGACGATCCCGCCGCCCCGGCGCAAGGCTCGTCTCCACACCTTCCGCATCGAGCGCCCGGCCAGGTCCCGGAACCGCTCGAAGACGCCAGCAATCTCCCCACCCACCCCCAAATCAACAACCGCCTAAAGCCTCGCGCGGGAAGTCGACAGGGCCGACTTCCCACGCAGAGAGCAACCTCTCGGCCCGTACGCCAGGCATCCTGGGACACGGGCCGTCGTGGCAGCAGCACGCGCACGGCAGAGGCTGTACCGGACTTGCTCCAGCCGTCACACAGCGCCGGGAAGGTAGCCATGAAACAGCTCAACTGGCAGAAGTCGAGCTTCAGCGGCGAGGAGGCCAACTGCGTCGAAATCGCGTCCGCTGACGACCTCCTCTACATCCGCGAGTCCGACGACCCCACCACCATCGTCACCACCACCCCCACCAAGCTCGCCGCCTGGCTCCACAGCGCCAAGGCCGGCGAGTTCGACCACTTCACGGCCCTGAAAGTGCCCACCGTTGAGATCCCCCAGCACGTCCTGGAGGAGGCCGTTCGTATCCTTGGACGGTGACCAGTGGCGCGCCCACTTCGACGGCTACCAGCACGATGCCTTCCGGTTCGAGGCCCAGCCCGCCTACACCATGCCCAAGGAGGCCGAGAACCTCGCGGCACCGGCGGGTGCACGGCTTCGTCTCCTCCGGGCGGACGATCGGCCGCGTCCGCGTGGTGCGCCGGCCCCTCACGGACTACCAGCGGTACCAGTTCGCCTGGGGCATCCCCGGCAACATCACCGCGGGGGAGGACATCCGGATCCTGGACGCCACCGAGCGGGATCTCGGGATCCCCGACCAGGACTGGTGGCTGTTCGACGGTTCCTCGGCCGTCCACCTGAACTTCCGGCCTGACGGCACCCAGATCAACCGTGAACTGGTCACCGGCGACATGCGCCAGTACCAGGAGTGGAAAGAGCTCGCCCTGGCCCACTCCGCACCGTTTCTCGAATTCCTGAACACGCTCGGGTGACACTCGACCCGGACCAGCCCGACCGACGGCCGTCTACCACCGCTTCCATCTCCGCCAACTGATCTACTCCCTGTAGCAGTTGAGACCTAGCCCAGCCGGAGGATTCCCAGTGAGCATCTCAGGCGAAGACTTCGAGAACCTCTTCTCGACGTTCCAGCGGGAGGCGTTCCGACTGGAAACGCTTGACGACTACAGCGGGTCATCGAACGCGGCGAGCCTCCGCGCGTTCCTCGATGGTGAACCGCAGCCGGCCGACTACAACCAGGAGTGGGTGGATGAGGTCCGGGCGAACACCGCCGGCGGGAAGCGCATGTACCGGGTCCACATCCTCTCCCGGCCGCTGACCCCCTACCTCCGGTTCGAACTCGGCTGGGGATACGCCAAGAACGCCACCGCCGGGGAGGAGTTCTTCATCCTCGACACCACCGACCAGCCGAATCCGCTCGATGGTGTTCCCGACTTCTGGGTGTTCGACGAATCCACCGTCATCACCATGCGCTACGGCGACGGCGGCACGTTCGTCGACGCCGACAGGGAGTCGACCACCGAGAAGTGGCTGGGGTACCGCGACCTCGCCCTGAACCGTGCGGTGCCCTTCGCCGAGTGGTGGGCCCGGCACGGAAGCGAGTGAGAGGAACGGATCCCGAATGAGCGTTCAAGCCTTGCGGCTACCATCGCGCAGGAAGTCGGCCTGGCCGACTTCTCACGCACGCGATGGGGCTGGGTCCGCGTCGCCGCTTCGGCTGAACCGAAGCGGCGACGGAGGACTGATGCCGAACCTTCGACCTCAGACGGACTTGGCATCAGACAAGAAGTCGTCCGCAACGGCGTCCATCAGCAGTTCGTCGCAGGGACGGCCCAGCCAGTAACCCGACTGCCGCAGTCGGCCGGCGGACTGGAACCCGGCCTTCTGGTAGGAAGCGACACCCGCCGCGTTCGGCTCCAGGACCTTGAGCCACACCATGCGCAGGGCCGTGTACTCGAAGGCCCAGCGGAGCGTCAGCTCAGTGGCCTCAGCGGCGAAGCCCTTCCCGCGTGCCTCGGGGGCCAGGAGGATGACGTACTCGGCGGTCCGCACGACCGGATCGATCTGGAGGGTCGTGATGCCCACCGGGGTGTGGCCGTCGGCGGTGACCACCTCGAACTGGGGGTAGTCGCGGTTGCGGCCCTGGGCCTCCCAGCCACCGGCGCGGACCTCCCAGGACTGGGCGACCTGCGTGCCGAAACCGAGGATCGTGCCGGGGTCATTCTCCCAGCGGTGGTAGTCGGTCAGGTGGTCACGGTTGGTCATCGCCAGGCTGACGCGCTTACCGGGCAGCAGGATGTTCGGAGTGGGCATCGGGGCCTCGTTCCAGGTCGGTTGGTGCGTTGATCGGCGTGTAGTCGCCAGTGTGCTCGGGTTCTTCGACCGGCAGGCCGTGAACGTCACAGATCCAGGCGTGCAGCCGTATCGGGTCGGTGGCCACCCCGTGCCGCCAGGCACCCCCACGGCCGCCGAGCGCGAGCAGGAGCGAGGCCGCGGTGGACTCCTCCAGGCATGCGACGCGGGCCGGGAACGGACGAGCGGCCCAGCGGACCGAGCGTATCGCCAGGCGGGCGTGAGCCGTTGTCGGCAACGGGAGGTTCCCGCCGAGTTCGGCGAGGTGGCGCAGGCGGCCAAACCTCGATCCCCGGCGGCCGGCGGTGCGCACGGCAAGGGTCGTCGCCAGCACGACAACAGCAGCCAGGCGCCAGGCCAACGGCGGTGGGACGAGCGCCTCCAGGCGGGCGGGGGACTCGCTCGTGCCCCAGGACACCTCCGAGTCCCTGACCGTCACCGGAACCGGAGCCGAGCTCTGCTCCAGCGCAGCGAGCCAGCGAGCGAGTGCCCCACCCGTGAGGACGATCGTCTCGCCGGTCCGGTAGTTGACGACGACGCCCGCCCGGCCGGTCAGGGCGGTGCGCGTGTGCGAAGTCGGCACGGGCGTGGTCACGCTGTCTCCTCCCACTGAACCGCCTGTCCGGCAGCCGTCGAGGACCGGAGCCACAGCTCCGTGCCGATGACGGGTTCGATCAGCCCCCACGGGATGTCAACGCCGAGCACGGCGTTGCCCAGCAGCGAGCGCAGGGCCGCCGGGTGGACGAGGCCAAGGTCCGCGAGGTAGCCGCCCGTGAGATCCAGGACGCCAGCCTTGTTCGCGCGCAACCCGTGGTGGTGGTCGGCCGCGAACACCCCCTTGGCCCCCCGCTGGAGGACAGCGGGAGGCAGGAGACGAGCCGCAACATCGGTCAGCAGGGGCTTGTACCGGTGCGCGGACCATCGCTCGGGCGCAGGTGTGGCGAGGACGGATTCCACAATGCGGGTGTCTGTGAAGGGGCTGTGCATCTCGATGCCGTGCGCGGCAGCGAGCTGGTTCTCCGTCGCGGCGCTGCGGCCGACGTAGCGGGCCTCCTCCAGGAGGTGGCGGTCCGCGTACCCGAGGCCATTCACCTCCGAGTACGGAGCGGTAACGGCGTCGGCCAGATCGAGCGAGTAGCGGGTGAGCCACGGCCTTGGCGCCGATGCCCCACCGAGCTTGCCCGGGGCATTGCAAGCGGCGGCCATCGCCGTCCAGGGGCTTGACCGGTAGAGGCGCGCCCATGCCTGTGCGTCGCCGGCCAGGCGCAGGAAGCGGCCCGATCGTGCCAGATCGGCCATGTGCACGGGCGGTGGCATGAACAATGAGTCGCCACCGTCCCCCGTCAGATGGACGTCAATGCCCTCCGAATCCAACATGTCGAGCTGTGCGCCCAGTTGGGCATGAACCATGGCGGACGGCGCTGGTTCGTCCGTCAGCGGGAGGGAGCCGAGGCCGGTGAACGGCAGGTGCTCCGGGCCCAGGGCCATGAAGCGGTGGCGGATCACGGGAAACACGCGGGCGACGGCACGGGCGTGGTCGATGTCTCCACCGCTCTCCCTGCCCTTGGGGTGGTAGGTCAGACCGGTGACCGGACCGCATTGGGCGGCGAGGGCCGCCAGAGTGCTGGAGTCCAGGCCACCCGACAGATCGGAGGAGGCCGCACGGCCGGAAACCCGGATGCGGACGCCGCCCGCCAGGTCGGCACGCAGTCGTCGCACGGCATCGGCCCAGGCGAGTTCGGGCACCCGCCAGAACGGGGTGAAGCCGGAGGCGCCGGAGGCGGTGGCCGACCAGCGGTGTCCCGGCGGTACCTGCTCCACTCCCGTCCACGCCGACCGGCCGGGAACCCAACCGGTCGGGTTGGCCAGGTGCGCGGCCAGCCAGGCAGTATCGGGCTCGGCGTCGAGCAGGGAGGCCAGCGCGAGCGAACTCGACGCCCACACCTGGGCCCCGTCCCTCCGGGCGGTGTAGACAGGGGCAGCGCCCGCCGGGTCGGCCCACACCGTGCACACGCCGTACCCGTCATCGAAAACCAGGGTGTACGCGCCAGCCCAGGCCGTAGCCGCCATGTCCAGAGCACGTAGGTCCGCAGACCAGACAAGGCGGATCAGCTCAGCGTCCGTCGCCCCGCACGGGCCGAACACAGCCAGGCGCCGCCCACCCGTTTCCTTCGCCGAGCGCACAGGAGCACCTGCCGACCAGGCCAACGGCCCACGCCAGACAACCCGTGCACCGACCGGCACCCGGGACGGAGCAGAACGGGAAATCGACCCGCCGAACAAGCTCATGTGATCGCCTCCGTGCAGTGAGCGCGAGAGTGGTGCGGCGGCACCCCCCGGGGGTCGTGAGGTGCCGCCGCAGTACTGTCAGGCGTTGTAGGGCGAGCGCTTGCCCTCAACACTCTGGTTGTTGCTGCCCTTCGTCAGGACCGCCGCGTCTCCCAGGACGACGGCCTCCTCCTCCGGCTCGGGGTCGAGCTGGGCGAAGTCCTCCATGGTGTTCACCTCCCTTCGTTGCCGTAGGGCGTGGCGGGTCCACTCCCCGTCACGGTGGTGCGACCCCCCGACCCTGGTGTCGTCGTCGGGGCCGGGGGGAGTCTTGAGGTGAGCCAATGCTCAGGCCGGCGGCTCGTGGTCCGGTGCCGCCAGCGAGATGTGCGCCAGGCCGTGGTGGTCGGCGTCCAGTTGGTTCACCGCGGCGGTTCCGAGGAGGAACACCGTGACCACGTGACCGAGCGCCCAGACCCCCGTCAGCACCGCGCCAACGGGATCACGACGCTCGCCATGGTGTTGGCCGCGAGCCCCAGTTCCGTCCGAGGTCATGGCGTCGCCGTCCTCAGCGCGAACCAGACCCACCTGCCGAACGGGGCCCAGTCCACTCCCCAACGGGACGAGAGGGATTCCACCAGGCCGAGGCCATACCCGGACTCCGCCTGACCCTCCGGCTCCGTGCGGCACGGCAGTGCGCGGGACGAGTCCCGGACCCCCACCCACACCGACGCCTCCTGTCGGTCCACCGAGACGGAGATCCGCGAACACCCCGTGTGCTTGGCCGCGTTGGCAACCAGTTCGGTCACCAGCAGCTCAGCCACGTCCGCAAGGTACTCAAGGGACCATGCCGTCAGAGCGGTAGTCACCAACTTGCGTGCGGTCCCCGCAGATTCGGGATGGCAGCGCAGATGGAGCAGGCACCCGAGGTCACCAGACCGTACTACCGGGATCTCGATGTGCTCGGTACCTGATGGGTCGGCGGTTTTGATCAGACTCATCGGTAGAACCGCTCCCCTCCATCAGTCGGGCTCCCGGCGTCCTCCCGGAAGCGATCCCAGAATCCCGTGGCAGGTGGTGTCGAAATAAGGCCAGCGCGTGTACCCACGATGGGTAAACTCGCGGTCAGTTATCTCACGTGACACTGAGCAATGATCTTCCTTGCGCTGAGGGGCAGCTGGCCATGAGCGAGTCCACTCCGTCACCAGGGCTTCCGCGTCGGCTGCTCACGGACCCCGAGATGGTGGCGGCATGCGCGGAGAGAGACTTCGCGTTGATCTTCCAGCTCGCCAAGCGCAAAGGCGGTTTCCACCCTTCACGCGTCGCCCGAGCGTGCGAGCTGACACCCAGCAGGGTGGGCGAGGTGATGAAGGGCCGACCGAAGATCACCAACATGACCGTCATCGAACGCATCGCAGACGGCCTACGGATTCCGGGACGGATGCTCGGCCTGGCGGACCGCAGTTGGGAACCGTCACCGATCCCACGCCGGGACCCAACACCGGTGGTCGAGCCTGCCCGTACCCCGTTGCCGGTCGTGGATTCGCGTTCAGGCAGCGATCTCGACAACATCCTCGCCATCGCGGCGGGCACGCGGGTCACGCCCAACGTCCTGCGGTCCCTCCAAGCGTCCATCGAGGACTACTGGCGGCGCGATGACCAGCACGGCGGCGAAGCGCTCCGGCCAGCGGTAATCGGTCAGCTCAGATACGTCACGGGCATAATGCGCGACACCGCCGATCCCAACTACCGGCGCAGCCTGCACGGCATCGCTGCCGAGCTCGCACGCCTCACAGGGTGGACGTACTTCGACGCACGGCAGTACAACACCGCGCAGGGCTACTTCACTGAGTCGCTTCGGCTCGCACGAGAGATCGACGACCGCCCCTTCATCGCCAACGTGTTGGCCTGTCTCAGCCTCCAGTCGACCTACCAGGACAGGGCACAGGACGCGATCACGCTCGCCCTAGCCGCGCAGGACAGCGCGCGCCTTGTCGGCGGTACGCCGAGGCTACTGGCCATGCTGTCGATGCGCGAAGCCTTCGGCCACGCAAGCGCACACGACCAGGCGTCGACCCACCGCGCGATCACCGAGGCGCAACAGCACTTCGAGCGCATCCGCGAGGGGGACGACGACCCCGCATGGGTCGAGTACTTCGACCGCACCAAGCTCACTGTGGACACCGGCATCGCCCTCGGCCAGCTGGGAGACGCAACCGCCGCCGAACCCCTCATCGCCGAAGCCTTACGGGCCGAACCGACGACGAACCTCCGGGGCCGCGCGTTCCACAGCTTTTGGCTCGCACGCACCCAGCTCCAGCAGCGGCAGGTCGAGTTGGCGTGCGCGACCGCCACGGAAGCCGCCGATCTCGCGGCAGTGATCGAGTCCCCTCGAGTGGTCGCCCACCTCCAGGAGTTCCGGCACCTACTCAAGCCCTATCGGGCCAATGCCTCAGTAGCGACGTTGGCCGACCGGATCACCAGTGCGGCCGGCTGATCAAAGGCCAGCCTCGTCCAGCAGCAGGTGGAGCACGCCCACGAGCGTGCCACTGCTGACGATCTCGCGACGGTTGATCATGCCGCGCAGATCGGACAGGGGAATCCACTCGATCCGGTCGGACTCGTTGCGCTCGGTCGGCGGTCCCACGTACTCCGCGGCGTCGGCCCGGAAGACGAAGTGCTCCGAGTCGGTGATCCCGTTCGCCGGCTGCGCGTAGATCAGCGGCTTCACGTCCGAGACCTTCCAGCCGGTCTCCTCCAGTGCTTCACGGGCCGCAGCCTCCGCCGGAGTCTCATCCGGCTCGACCAGGCCCATCGGGAGTTCCCAGGCCCAGGTGTCGGTGATGAAGCGGTGCCGCCACATCATGAGGACCTGCTTCTCGCTGTTCACGATGGCGGCCACGGCCAAGTGCCGCAGCTTGACCACGTGGTACTCCCAGCGGCGCCCGTCAGGCTGCTCGACGTCGGCCAACCACAGGTTCACCCAAGGGTTCTCGTAGATCGGACGTTCCCCGTGGATCTTCCACTGCATCGCTGCGACCCCTCTCGACGGACCATCAGCATGTCAGACGCCGCAGGCTGGGCAAGCGCTTCCAACCCATTTGCGTCACACTGACGAATAGGGGCACCTTGCTCGCAGCCGTGGGGCCCAGGAGCCGCCAAACCGATCGGGAGGACAGCGTGCGTAGGAAGTCGGCGGGGCCGACTTCTCACGCACACGCGGGGGCGGGGTGGGGCGGAGGGGTGGGTGTGGGGGCGGGGGGTGGGAAACGGCGGGGTCTCTTGTCAGCGGTGGGAACAAGGAGCGGGTTTCAGAGGCGCCCGCGCCGCAGGACGGCCTCGGCCAGGTCGACGGCCTCCCGCACCGGCACCAGCCAGCAGTCGGCGGCGCCGATGCGGGCCGTGGTGACGCCGCGGGCGGCGCGCAGGACCTCGGCGCCGAGGCGGCCGAAGTGGAGGTCGTCCAGGTCGGGGGCCCGGAAGGTGGTCCAGCCGTCCACGCCGACGCAGCGGTACTCGCGCACGGTCACGTCGGGCATGCGCAGGTCGGCGAGGTGGAAGGCGGTGAAGCGGTCCATCGGGACGCCGAGCATCAGCACCCGGGCGTCCAGGTCGTAGAGCCGTCCGAGCGGCGACTCCGGGCCGAGGTGGGAGGTGAGCGGGTGGTGGGCGGTGACCTCGTGGGCGAGCCGGCCCACGGCGGCCCAGGAGGTCTGCGGGTGCCGGCTGCGCAGGGCGCCCGGCCAGGAGCGGACGGCTTCCGACAGCGCCCCCATGGAGGGCGAGGCCGGGGTGGTGGCCGGGTCGAAGCGGGGCATCCGGGCCTGGTAGTCGGCCACCTCCGCCGGGGAGAGACCGGCGGTGGCGGACTGGTGGATGCGGGAGGTGGCGGAGTTCTCGGGCGTGGCGGTGTAGGCGACGAGGGTGCCGTCGGGGCCCAGGGCGTCGAGCAGGGCCTCGACCACCCCGGCCGCCCCGCCGGGCACCGGTCCGAGGGAGCGCAGCGATGCCTGGACGTGCAGCACCGTGCCGGGACGGACCCCGAGGTCGGCGAGGTCGCGGACGAGGGGGTGGACGGGGGAGGCGACGGCGACGCCGCCGCCGGCGCGGGGTTCGGTGAGGATGGCGTCTCCCGGGGGGGTGAGGGCCCCGGGCGGGGGAGGTCCCGGGGCGGCGCGGGTGGGAGGTCAGACCCCGGCCCGTTCCCGCCGTACCCGGTCGGCCGCCTGCTCGGCGGCGGCGGGCAGCGACAGGTCGAGCCAGGGTGCCACGGTGGCACGCATGCCGTCGGCGAAGCGCAAGCCGGTCCCGGTCAGGGCTCCGGAGGTCGCCAGCCGCTCCACGGCCTCGGCGGTGTACCGCCGCCAGAGCGCGAACTGCTCCCGCGCCCGGTCGGCGGCCGTGCCCGGCAGTCCGTCGTACGCGAGGGTGCGGGTGCCCCAGTACTCGGTGACGGCCAGGTGGGCGTACGTGCCCTGGAGCAGCCCTTCGAGCGGCCGGGGGTCGGGCCGCCAGGGGGCGAAGTACAGGGTGGGGTCGGCGCGGTCGTACAGGTCGGTCAGGTCCAGCACCGCGCCGAGTTTGACGTGCTGGAACTCGTGCGCGAGCAGCAGGGCGAGGGTCGGCGCGGTGGCGGGCCGGGCGATGCCGACGGCGCCGTACGCCTGCCGGGCCGCCGAGCTGACGTCCCGGCCGGTCGGGCCCGGCCGCAACGGGGTGACCGTCGTCAGGCCGGCCCGGATGCCTTCCGCGTACCCGGGCAGGTCGCGCCCGAGCAGCTCCCAGGCTTCGCGCAACGCGCCCGTCCAGTCGAGCAGTTCGCTCTCGGAGAGGTGGGCCGCGACGGGGTGGTCGTGGCAGTCGCGCAGCGGGTCGGCGTCCTCCAGGGCGACCGTCCAGCCGCCGGCCAGCCGGACCCGCCGCAGCGGTTCGTCCAGTTCGGTGCGCACCGTGCCGTCGGACGCCCGGACCGCGAGGCCGCCCGCCCGCCCGGTGACCACGGCCTCGCCGTCGGGTACGGCGATCCGGCCGAGCGTCGGCAGGTGCAGCCAGCCGCCGCGTACGGGCACGGCCACCGCGTCGCCCCGGCCGGCCCGCACCGCGGCCGCCGCGGCGAGCGCGGCCAGCGGGCCGAGTCCGGCCCGGAGGTCCCCGGCGAGGCGGCGGGCCGCCCAGGCGCGGGCGTACGGGTGGGCGAGGACGGCGTCCACGGCGGCGGGGGCCGCCGTGTCGAGCTCGGCCAGCAGGGTCCACGCTTCGGCCCGCCCCTGTCCGGAGGCGTCCCAGGCGGCGGCCAGCATCGCCCGGGTGAGGGCGAGTTGGGAGCGGCCGAGCGCGGCGACGGTCTCCGCGCTCCCGTATCCGTGCGCGAGTTCGTCGAGTTGCGACGGGGCGAGCGCACCGGGCAGCAGCGGTTCGGCCTCCGGCGACGGCGCACCGGGCGCACCGGGCACCCCGGCCGGCTGCGCGGGCACACCGTCGCCGGAACTCCCGCTCCCCGCAATGCCCTTGATGAACGTCATGAGATCACCGCAGTAGACGGAGGGATGGTCGAAGCTGCCTCCCCCATCGTCGCTCCGATAGCGGTGGGCGTACAGCCCGCCACCGCAGGAGCGGACCACGGAGCAGGCGCGGCAGGCCTCGCTCAGTCCGGCCAGGCCGGACTGCCGGGCGGCGATGCCGGGATGGCGGGCGAGGTCGTCGAGGCTGTGCGCGAAAACGTTCATCCCGGTGGCGGGCGCGCCGTCGTACGCGGTCTTCAGGCTGTCGGCCTGCTCGAAGGTCCCGTCCGTCTCCAGGACGGCCAGGTCGGAGGGCTCCAGTCCGAGCGACTCGGTGAGGCTGGAGAACCCCCGCAGGGTCCGGTGCACGGACTCGAAGGTCCGTACGGCGAACGGCCGCCCGTCCGCGTCCCACAGCCCGTGGACGGTCAGCAGCCAGTCGGCGTACGGCGTGGCGCCCAGCTCGGCGGGGCGCCCGGGCGGCTCGTCCCAGGTGGCGTGCGGGAGCAGGAAGTCCACGGCGGGCGGCCGGAGTTCGGCCAGCGCCCGGTACACGGCCACCGGGTCGTTCCGGACG
The DNA here is from genome assembly GCF_053598475.1 of Kitasatospora sp. NPDC001119. NCBI lineage: Bacteria > Bacillati > Actinomycetota > Actinomycetes > Kitasatosporales > Streptomycetaceae > Kitasatospora > Kitasatospora sp. NPDC001119. The sequence goes on along the minus strand of NZ_JBSFKI010000022.1, from coordinate 77,064 downwards.
TCCATCGTGCACAGCAGCCCGGCGAACAGGTGCCGGTATCCGGGTTCGTTCAGCAGCGCGACGGCCCGCAGCACCTGCGGGTGGCTGCTGCGCCCGTCGGCGAACCGCCGGTGGCGGTCGTTGGCGGCCTTGTCGCCGTCCAGCGAGATGCCGACCTTGATCTCCTGCTCCGCGAACAGCGCGCAGAAGTCCCGGTTCAGCAGCACGCCGTTGGTGTGGATGCGCAGGTCGAGGGCGCAGCCGGGCGGGAGTGCCGCCCGGAGCGCCTCGGCAGCGCGGCGCAAGCGGTCCGGGCCGGCGAGCAGGGGTTCTCCCCCGTGCAGGACGACCCGGACGGCGGGCAGCCGGTGGGCGGCCGCGTGCTCGCCGATGCGCTCGGCGGCCTTGGCCAGGATCCCGTCCGCGATGACCTTCGGCCGGGAACGCCAGCTGCTGTCCGCGTGTTCGTAGACGTAGCAGTGGTCGCAGGCCAGATCGCACCTGCTGTGCATCTTGACCACGAACTGTGTCAACGGCAGCGGAATCGACGTCGTCATGGAACTGTCCGGTTCGCTTCGATCGGCTCGGTCTGCTCGGCCTGGGCTCCGCCGGGAGTTCCGGGCCGGGTCAGATCGAGGAGTTGAAGGCTGCGACCGGCACGAGGCCGGAGTCCGCGCCGGGGAGCGCGCGCTGGAGCCGGGAGGCGAGCTCTTCCGCGCCGAGTGCGGCGAGGTCGGCGAGCGAGGGGCGTTCCGGCGTCTCCTGAGGGTCAGTGAGCTTGCCGGCCGGCCTGGTGCTGGTTACCGGAGTCATATTCGTTTCCTTAGGCGCGGTTAGGACCTGCCGAGGGTGGGTAAGCCCACCCGGTTGCGACCAATGTAGTGCCCGCGAAGACTCCGCGCGGCACCTTGCGGACTCACGTTGGGCTCCCCGGGCTGCCGACGTCGTACGACAGCGCTTTGGGCCCCCAGAATTCACCCGTTCAGCGGTCGCGCACTTCGCCGTGGCGCGCGCCGAAGCGCGTCGCCATGGCCCGTGCCCGAACAACCACACGGACCAGCCCCTGGTCACACCCCGGGAGTGCCCCGGGAAGCACCGGAACAATCGCCCCGCCGGACCAAGCATCCGGCAAGCCGGATTCATTCCCCCGGCCCGCCGAGCGCCCGGACGGCCCGCACCAGCTCCCCGGTGAACTCCAGTCCCGCCGCCGTCAGTTCGCCGCAGCTCAGGAGCGTCTCCCCGGCGCTCAGGGTGTGCGTCCGCCAGCGGACGGACTCCCCCCGCGCACGTGCGACGTCGCCCGCCCCCGCAGCCGCCTCCGCCCGCCAGAAGTCCGCCACCCCCAGGTGCGCGTACGCCCCCTGGAGCAGCGCCCCGGCCGGGCGCGGGTCGGGCCGCCAGGGAGCGTGGTAGGCGGCCGGGCCGTTGGGGCGGTGCAGCGGCACCAGGTCCAGCAGGGCGCCGAGTTGGACGTGCAGGAACTCGTGCACCAGGGCCAGCGCCAGCAGCACCGGATCGTCCGGCAGCGAGGCCGCCACCGCGCCGTACGCCCGCCGGGCGGCGGCGCTGACCGCCTCCCCGCCGGGGGCGGGCCGCAGCGGCACGACGGTGGCCACGCAGGCCGCGACGGCCCGTGCGTGGGGGCGGTGGCGGCGCACCAGGATCTCCCAGGCCTCGGCCAACCGCCGCTCCCAGAGGGCGAGTTCCGTACCGTTCAGCGGACCGGCCGGCGGGCGCCCGTAGTCCACCCGGCGCGGACCGGCGTGGTCGAGCGACGGCGCCCAGCGCAGCCCGTCGCACTCCAGCGCGAGGGCCGGGCCCGGGGCCGGGCGGAGGAACTCGCCCAGCCCGCCGAGCGGGACGTCCTCCCCCGCCGCCGCGCCGCGCAGGCAGTCGGCCGCCCAGGCGTCCAACTCGGGCCGCAGCAGCACCTCTTCCCAGCGCGCCCGGTCGCTCCGCTGCAGCGCCCGCACCCGGGCGTACGCCTCCCGGTAGCCGTCGTGCTCCGGCACCGCCCGGCGCAGCGCCAGCAGCAGCAGCGCCCGCTTGCTCAACTGCCCGGCGCGCAGCAGCCGGACGGCCTCCGGCCCGCCGCGCGCGCCCGCGACCGCCCGGAACACCGCCCGGTCCACCCCGTGCCGGGGCAGCCCGTCCGCCCCGCGCGCGACCGGCACCCCGGCCGCCACCACCTCGTCCGTCCCCGCCACCGTTCCTCCTCGTGCGTACGGCCTCCGGCCCGTTCGGCCGGCCCATCGCCCAACCCGCCGCGCCCGCCCGCGGTCTCCCCGCGCCGGGGCGGATCAGCCGGACGGCGGCCGGGCATGACCCGGACGGGTGAGCCGAGGGGCCCCTCGACGCTCCCGACCCACCGACCCGACCTCCGCCGACAGCGCCGATCCCGCCGACTCCGCCGCCTGCCCGGGCGCCCCCGCCAGCTCCGCCACCCCCGCCCGCAGCCGCCCCGCGATGTGCCGGATCAGCCGGTCCAGGTCCGCGCAGTACACCGACGGCTGCCCGAAGCCGCCCTCCGCGTACCGGTGGGCGTACAGCCCCCCGCCGCAGACCCGGGCCAGCGGGCAGCCGGCGCAGACCGGCCCGAGGCCCGCGAGGCCGCGCTGGCGGGCCCGGAAGGCCGGGTGCGCGCCCGCCCGGGCGAAGCCGTGCCGCCACACGTCCAGGCCGGTCCCCGGGGCGCCGTCGTAGGCCACCTTGAGGCTGTCCGCCTGCTCGATCGCCCCGTCCGTCTCGACCACCACCAGGTCGACGGGCGCCAGCCCGACCGCCTCGCTGGCGGCCCGCCCGCCGAGCAGCAGCACCGCCAGCTCCTCGAACAGCCGCACCCCGGTCTCCCGGCGCGGCGCGCCGTACCAGCGGTCGAAGGCGGCGATCAGCCACTCCCCGTACGGCGCGGGCTCCGTGCCCGTCGGCGGCGCGTGCGGCACCGTCCGGGGCGGGGCGCCCGGCGGCGGCTCCCGCCAGGTCGCGTGCGGCAGCAGCAGGTCGAGCCGGGGCGGCGCGAACTCCAGCAGCGCCTCGTAGGTGGCGACCGGGTCGGAGGCCAGGTCGACGACGCACAGCAGGCCGGCGAACAGCTCCCGGTGCCGGTCGGAGCCGAGCAGCCGCACCGCCTCGGCGGTGCGCGCCCAGCTGCCCGCGCCGGAGGGCAGCCGGCGGTGCCGGTCGTGGCCGGCCGGGGTGCCGTCCAGCGAGACCCCGACGGCGACCCGGTGGCGGTGCAGCACGTCGAGCAGTGCCGGTTCGTCCAGCAGCCGCAGCCCGTTGGTCTGGACGGTGAACCGCACCCGGGGCCGGACGGCCGCCAACTCGCCGAGCAGCGCGTCCAGATGGGCCGCGCCGACGAGCAGCGGCTCGCCGCCGTGCAGCACCACGGACACCTCGTCCAGCCCGTGCTCGGCCGCGTGCTCGTCGATCCGCCGGGCGGTGCGGCGGACGGTCGCGAGCTCCATCCGCCGCGGCCGCCCGCGCCAGCTCTGGTCCGCGCCCTCGTACACGTAGCAGTAGTCGCAGGCCAGGTTGCACCGACTGTGGATCTTCAGCAGGAACTGCCGGAACGGCACCATGCCCGTGAGCCTAGGCCACCGGCCCCGGAGCGCGGACCACCACATCTGACGATCCGTCACACGTGCGGCGGCTCCACGTCGGAGTCCAGCCGCGTGCCGGCCCGCACCGCGATCGTCGTCGGGTGCTCCTCCCCCAGGGTGACCCGGGCCCGCCGGATGCAGTCCGACCGCAGCTCCGCGGCCCGCTCGGCGTACCCGAGGGCGGCCAGCGACAGCGCGAGGTTGGAGTTGATGCCGATGGCGTCGTAGTGGTCCTGGCCGAGGGCGGCGGTCATCAACGGCTCGGCCTCCAGCTCCAGTTCGAGCGCGGCCTGGAGCTCCCCGGCCAGCGACAGGTCGTTGGCGTGGTTCATCATCGCGATCGGGATGTAGAGGTGGTGGGCGCCGAGGACGCGGCGGAACTGCGCCAGCGTACGGCCGGAGAGCTCGCGCGCCTCCGCCGCGCGCCCCGCCAGCCGCAGGTACACCGAGAGGTTGTTGGCGCCGGCCAGCGTCACCGGGTGGTCCTCGCCCAGGTAGTCGCGGTACCGCAGCAGCGCCCGCTCGGCCAGCGGGATCGCCCGCCCGGTGTCGCCGAGCGCGTTGAGGTCGCTGGCCAGGTTGGTGGCGGCGGCCAGGGTGTCGGGGTGCTCGGCGCCGTTGATGTCCAGGTAGCGCTGGTAGATGTCCTCGTCGATCTCCAGGGCCTCGTGGTACCGGCCGGCCCGGCGCAGCGCCACGGCGAGGTTCTTGCGGGCGCGCAGGGTGTCGGTGTGGCCGTCGCCGATGGTCTGCTGGTAGATCCGGACGGTCTCCTCCAGCAGGTCCAGGGCCTCCCGCAGCCGCCCGGTCTCGCGCAGGTCGCGGGCGTAGTTGGAGGCGGAGGAGAGCGCGTAGAGGCTGTGCGCGCCGAGCGCGTCGCGCTGCTGGAGGTAGTTGCTGCGGTGCCGTTCCAGGGCGGCCCGGCGGTCTCCGGCCAGGTAGTCGGAGACGGCGAGGTTGTTGGTGATCATCAGGGTGCGCGGGTGGTCCGGGCCGAGGGTGCGCCGGGCGGCGTCCAGGGTGCGGCGGTCGAGCGCCCGGGCCTCGTCGTAGCGGCCGAGGAAGCGCAGGTCGGCGCCGAGGCTGTTGGCGACGGCGAGGGTGTGGGAGTGCTCCGGGCCCAGGGTCGCGGTGAAGCGGTCCAGGATGTCCCGGTCCATCTCGTACGCCTCCTGGAGGGCGCCCTGGGAGCGGCGGATGTTGCTCAGCTGGGTGCGCAGCATGAGCGTCTGGGCGTCGTTGTCGACGTCGAAGTCGGGCCCGCCGTAGCCGTCCTGGCGCCAGTGCTCCAGGGTGCGCTCGGCCAGTTCCCGGCCGGACTCGTGCAGGCTGCGCTTCCACTGGTAGCGGACCGAGTCGATGATCCACTGCCGGACGTCCTCGTCGGCGCTGTCGAGCGCCCCGGACGGCCAGAGGTGGGGCAGCAGTTCGGCGTACTCGGCCCAGTTCGCGGGCACGTCCGGGTCGCCGGGGTTGGCGGTGGCGAGCGCGGCGTGGACGACGCCGCGCAGTTCGGCCCGCCGGTCCTCCTCGACCTGGTCCCGCAGCACGGCCTGGACGAGCCGGTGCACGGTGATGGTCTCGCTGCCCTGGTCGGTGCGGGCGAGCCCGAACCGGTTGATGGCGCGCAGGAACTCGCCGATCGCGAGCTTGTCCCGGGGCGCGCGCGGGGGCAGCCGCAGGGCGCGGGTGACGGCCCGGCTGTAGAGCAGCCGCATCGGGATGGCGTCCGGGCCGAAGAAGGCGCAGATCTCCAGGATCTGGGCGGCCGGGGCGTTCATCCGGCGCAGTTCCTCGACCGAGATGCGCCAGGTCGCCGCGGCCGAGTGCGGGTAGTCGGCGGCGCGCAGCCGGGTGCGTTCCAGCATCTCGGTGAGCTCTTCGTCGAGCAGTTCGAGGTAGGTGGCGATCGGCATCGACGTCTCCTGGAGCCAGACGGCGGCCTGGCCGACGGCGAGCGGGAGGTCGCCGAGGCGGTGCGCGACCTGGTCGGCGTCCTCCGAGGAGAGGCCGCCGTTGAAGCGGCGCAGCAGCCGGACGCTCTCCTCGCGGAGGAAGACGTCGACCTCCACCAGGCCGGCGTGCCGGGCCCAGCCCTGGTTGCGGGAGGTGATCAGCACGTGCCCGCCGGAGGAGCCGGCCGGCTGCCAGGGGGCGAGCTCCTCGGGGGTGCCGGCGTTGTCGAAGACGAGCAGCCAGCGGCGGTACGGCTGGCCGCGGCGCAGCGCGTCGAGCACGGTGGCGGCGGTGTGGGCGACGTCGTCGCTGGTGGGCACGCCGAGCCGGGGCGCGAGTTCGGCGAGCTTCTGCGGGATGTTGGCGGGCTCCTCGGCGGGCACCCACCAGACCACGTCGTAGGCGGCCTTGAAGCGGTGCGCGTACTCGGCGGCGATCTGGGACTTGCCGGCGCCGCCGAAGCCGTAGAGCACCTGGCTGAGCACGGCGGCGGGCCCGCCGGTGAAGCGGTTGCGGAGCAGTTCCAGGAGCTTGCCGCGGCCGATGAAGGCGGCGTTGCGCGAGGGCGCGTCCTGGACCTGCGGGGCGGTGCCGGGGAACCGCGCCGGGGCGGCGAACTCCCCGCTGTCGGTGTCGGACTGGCGGCTGCTGCCGGGCGGCGGGCCGAGTTCGGCGTAGAGCTGGGACTCGGCGCCGACCGCGGAGGAGCGGACCAGGTCGGGCGCGGGCTGCCCGGCGAACGGGCGGGGCACCGGCTCGTCCGAGTCCTGGAGCCGGAAGGCGACCAACGCCGGTGAGCCGGAGGCCAGTTCGCGCCCCTGGAGGAGCTGCCAGACCTCGGCGGCCCGGGGCAGCGCGGTGTACTCGGGCGAGAGCAGCGCGAGCAGCCGGCCCTGGCCGTCGACCGGCCCGGCGACCTCGGGCGGCCGGGAGCCGGAGTACGGTTCGGCGGCGCTGTGCAGGGAGGTCTGGTAGCCGAAGCGGGTGAGCGTCCCGGCGGCCCACTCGGCCCACATCCGGTCCTCGGGCGCGTAGCTGACGAACACCTGGCGCGGCACCGCGCGGGCGGAGCGCAGGTAGGCGCCGTACAGCCGGCGGCGGGCCTCGGCGGTGAGCGGGCGCAGGGTGCGGACCCGGCCGTCGGTGATCCAACCCGCCAGCCGTTCGAAGGCGTTGAGCAGGCTGCGGGCCTCCTGCGGCCGGTCGGCGACGGTGGCGGGCACCTCCTCGTAGGCGTAGAAGGGCTTGTACGGCACCTCGACGTCGGCCCAGTAGGCGGCCCGGCGGTCGCCGGCCAGCCAGCGGCCGAGGTAGGGGGCGAAGGCCTCGCGGGCGTAGTCGCGGCCGGCCTCCAGGCGCTCCTGCTCGGCGTCCTCGACCCGCATCGGCACCGGCAGGACCCGGATCGCCCGCTCCTCGGCCTCGGCGATGGCGCGGGCGGCGTCGACGCCGCCGCGGATGTTCTGGACGCTGAAGGTGAAGCAGTCCACCACGGTGTCGGGCATCAGGACCGTGCAGATGCCGGAGGTGTCGCTGACGCCGGTGCGGCTGTCGATGAGCACGTAGTCGTAGCCGCGGGCCCAGCGTTCGCGCAGCTCGCGCAGGAACTCGCCGCCGCGGATGTCCCGGCCGTAGTAGAAGCTGCGCCAGTTGAAGCTGGTGACGGCCGCGCCGTAGGCGGCGTTCTGCCGGCCGGCGGGAAGGAAGTCGAGCCGGCCGCCGGGCGGCAGGTCGAGGGCGAGGCCGCAGACGTAGCCGTCCAGGCGCCCAGGCTCGTCCAGCCAGTCGGCCGGGGACTGCCCGACCGGCCCGGTGGCGGAGGGCAGCGCCTGCTTGACGTAGGAGCGCAGCAGGTCGATCAGGCCGTCGGTGGAGTGCAGTTCCGGGTCGACCAGCAGCGGGTGGTAGTACCGGTGGAGGCCGGGCGCCTCCAGGTCCCAGTCGACGACCAGGACGCGCAGGCCGCGGCTGGCGAGGATCCAGCCGACGTTGGCGAGCGCCATGGTGCGGCCGGTGCCGCCCTTGAAGGAGTAGAACGTGACGACCGATCCCGGTCCGCCGCGCTCCGGCTCCGCGCCGGGCTCAGTGGTCATCGTGCTTCTCCCCCCTCAGCGGGGCGGCGGTGTCCTTGCCCCGGCTCTGGTGCGGCAGGTCCGTGGAACCCGGGAGGCCCCGGTCGGTGCGTGCGGGCCCCTGGCGGGGCCCCGGCGGTCCGGCCGGGATGGCCAGTCCGGGCATCGCCGGGCCGGTGTCCGGGCCGCCGCCCGGACCGAAGCCGAAGGCGCCGCCGCCATCGTCCCCCCAATCCAGGTTGTCGTCCATGAGCTTGTTCTGGGCGACCGTCACCATGATGGTGAGGTCGCTGTCGAAGCTCTCCCGGCTCACTTTGACCCGGAACAAGTGCTCCAGGTCGCTCCGGCGCAGCCAGTTGCGCCGGAAGACGTCGCGCACGCCCGCCCAGAGCGCGTCGCGCTCCGGCCCGTCGGCCGGGTCGTCGCTGCCGGCGGGCACCATCACGCCGGTGACCGGGTGGTTCTGCTCGTCGTACGCGCGCAGCGCGGAGCGGTACCGCTCACCGCCGGCCACCCACGGGTCCACCAGCAGGATGCTCACCTGGCTGTCCTCGCGGGCCTGGTCGAGCTTCTCGGCGAGGGCGGTGTCGACCTCCTCCAGCGTGGTGGTGTGCCCGGCGCCGGTGATCACCTGCTGGGCGCGGGCCGCCAGGGACGGCTGGACGGGCGGGTGGTACGGCGCCCAGTGCCACGGCTTGGCGCCGTACCAGCCGCCCGCGCGGGAGTCGCCCGCGGCCGCCTCCGGGGCCCGGCCGGCCGCGATGAACAGCCGCACCATCCCGGGGCTGGAGGCCACCGGCGGCGCCGCCGGGGGCGGGAAGTAGCCGCGTACGGCGCCGAGGTCGAACTCGGGCAGCACGCCGAGCCGGCGCGCGGCCGCGTCCCGGACCCGCTCCGCGACCACCCGGACGACCTGCTCGTACGCCCCGCCCTGCGCGGTGCGCAGCAGGGCCCGCAGGCCGTACCGGGCGTAGGCCTCGCCCATGTCCGGCTGGGCCCACTGGATCTTGTTCACCTCGTCGGCCAGGCCGCCCGGCTCGACGGGCTCCCAGAGCACCGGGACGAGCGCCGGGATGAGCTCCCCGGTGTCCTCGTGGTGGCGCCGGACCCGGCCGCGGAAGGCGGTCCACTCCTTGCCGCAGTAGAGGCTGGCGAAGTAGGCCGGGGAGTAGAGCGCGACCATGGTCCGGCTGCGGCCGAGCATCGTCGCCAGCTTCTCCGCCCAGTCGTCGCCCAGCCGCAGCCGCTCGGTGTCCCGGTAGGCCAGCTCCTCGATGCGCACGCCCGTACCGACCAGCCGGCCGAGCTCGTCCCGCAGGTCGTTGAAGAACTGGTTGACGAAGGCGTCCTCGGCCTCGTAGTCCCGACGCGCGTAGCTGAAGAAGAAGTACGGCCGGTGCTGTTCGTGCTCCATCACCTGTTCCCCCCGTGCCCGACGGTCCGCGACGGCGCTGGTTTCATACCCCAGCATGTCGCGAACTCCACCGCCAGTGCAGGGGAGTTGGGGGATTCGGCGGCCGCGTGGGGTTTAGCCGGTGGCCAGGCGCACTCCCCTGACCGGGGGCGCTCCGGCGCTCGGGGGCGCGCCGGCGGGGGCGCGGGCGCCCGTCGGGCCCGACACGCCGGAGGAGGGGCGCGGAGGGCGAACGGAGGGCGCGGACGCCGGGCGGGCGCGCCGGGCGGCGCGCGGCGCGCTACCGGTCGAGCGCCGACTGGAAGGCGGCGAGCGGCTCCGCGCCGGGGGTCAGGGCGTCCGCGACCACCCGGCGCAGCAGGTCGCCGAGGACGGTGTCGGGCAGGGCGTCGAGTTCGTCGAGCGGCAGGGCGGCGACGTCGACCAGGTCAGAGCCGAGTCCAGCGGCGGTTTCCGCACCGGTGACGCCCATCAGTCCCTCACTCGATCGTGTCGGCACAGCGGGCTGCCGGCCGCAAGTGCATCGACCCAGGTCCGCGACGGGCATCCTACACCCGGGGGATGACGGTCCATCAGCTCCGCGCGGGCGCCGCGCGGAGCCTGTGGGCCGAACGGATCACGGGCAGAGCCGCTCCACCCGCCACCCCGTCGGGCTGGACGGGTCGGCGACGTAGCGGAGCCGGTCGTGCAGCCGGTTCTCCCGGCCCTGCCAGAACTCGACGCTCCGCGGGACCACCCGGTACCCGCCCCAGAACGGCGGGACGGGCACGCCCTCGCCCTCCGGGTAGCGGCGCTCCAGCTCGGCGTACCGCTGTTCGAGGACCTCCCGGCCGCCGACCGGGCTGGACTGCTCGCTGGCCCAGGCGCCCAGCTGGGAGCCGTGCGGGCGGGTGCGGAAGTAGGCGGCGGTCTCGTCCCGGCCGACCTTCTCCACCCGGCCCTGGACGATCACCTGGCGGGCCAGCGCGATCCACGGGAACAGCAGCCCGGCATGCGGGTTGGCGGCCAGCTCGGAGCCCTTGCGGGAGCCGTAGTTGGTGAAGAACACGAAGCCGCGCAGGTCGTAGCCCTTGAGTAGGACGGTGCGCGAGCTGGGCCGCCCCTCGGCGTCGGCGGTGGAGAGCACCATCGCGTTGGGCTCCACCACCCCGGCGTCGTCGGCGTCGTGGAACCAGCGGGTGAACTGGCCGATCGGCTCGGGCGCGAGCTGCTCCTCGACCAGGCCCTCGTGGCTGTAGTGCTTGCGCATCACGGTGAGGTCCGGGCCGGGGCGGGCCTCGTCGGCCAGGGTCCGGTTGGCGGGGCTCGGGGGCGTCGACTGGGCGCGATCCGGGGTCTGCACGCCAACATCATCCCGTACGACAAGCAGCGGGCACCGCTACCTCCGGACAAACCCCGGTGGGAGATCAGGTGACCCTCCATCGCTTGGCCGCCCGCCCTGCGGGGAATTGTCCGGAACCGGACGTTTGGTTCCGGCGATTCCAGGGGTTCCGGGAGCGCCACGGGCCCGGCCGACCCCTCCGACGGGGAAAGTCAAACGGGTCGACGGGAAACATCACCATGGTGGTGTATGGCGCAATGCACCCCGTGCCTGTCACCCTGGCACCGAGTGCCAAACACCATTCGGTCACTGGCGCGCCGCCCCACCACGGCGGAGCGCCGATCACAGAACTGAGGGAGCCGTCGCATGTCCGATTTCGTACCCGGGCTTGAGGGAGTCGTCGCGTTCGAGAGCGAGATCGCCGAACCCGACCGTGAGGGCGGCGCCCTGCGGTACCGCGGTGTCGACATCGACGACCTGGTGGGCAGCGTCTCCTTCGGCCACGTCTGGGGCCTGCTGGTGGACGGCAAGTTCAACCCCGGCCTGCCGGCCGCGGAGCCGTTCCCGATCCCGGTGCACTCCGGCGACATCCGGGTCGACGTGCAGTCGGCGCTCGCCATGCTCGCCCCGGTCTGGGGCCTCAAGCCGCTGCTGGACATCGACGCCGAGCAGGCCCGCGACGACCTCGCCCGGGCCGCCGTGATGGCACTCTCCTACGTCGCCCAGTCGGCCCGCGGCCAGGGCCTGCCGATGGTCCCGCAGAGCGAGATCGACAAGGCCGAGACGGTCGTCGAGCGGTTCATGATCCGCTGGCGCGGCGAGCCGGACCCGAAGCACGTCAAGGCCGTCGACGCCTACTGGACCTCCGCCGCCGAGCACGGCATGAACGCCTCCACCTTCACCGCCCGGGTCATCGCCTCCACCGGCGCCGACGTCGCGGCCGCGCTCTCCGGCGCGGTCGGCGCGATGTCCGGCCCGCTGCACGGCGGCGCGCCGTCCCGCGTGCTCGGCATGATCGAGGAGATCGAGCGCACCGGCGACGCCACCGCCTGGGTCAAGAACGCCCTGGACAAGGGCGAGCGCCTGATGGGCTTCGGCCACCGCGTCTACCGCGCCGAGGACCCGCGCGCCCGGGTGCTGCGCCGCACCGCCAAGGAGCTCGGCGCGCCGCGCTTCGAGGTCGCCGAGGCGCTGGAGAAGGCCGCGCTGGAGGAGCTGCACAACCGCCGCCCCGACCGCGTGCTGGCCACCAACGTCGAGTTCTGGGCCGCCATCATGCTGGACTTCGCCGAGGTCCCGGCGCACATGTTCACCTCGATGTTCACCTGCGCCCGGACGGCCGGCTGGTCGGCGCACATCCTGGAGCAGAAGCGCACGGGCCGGCTCGTGCGCCCCTCCGCGCGCTACATCGGCCCCGGCCCGCGCCGCCCCGAGGAGATCGAGGGCTGGGACGCCATCGCCCGCTGACCCCCCGGTCGGCGAATACCGGACGAGCGTCCGGTCAGTGCCCCTGAGCAGCGGGTCCGGCTCCGGCCGGGCCCGCTGCCGCACGTTTCCGGGCGGCTCCCCGAGCAGCCGTGACCGCGGTCTCAGCGGGCGGACGGCCGTACCCCGCCGGGCCCCCGGCCGGTAGGCTGCGCGCGTGGCTCAGATCCAGATCCCCGCTGACATCAAGCCCGCAGACGGCCGTTTCGGCTGCGGACCGTCCAAGGTGCGCCCCGAGGCCCTGAGTGCCCTCGCCGCCACCCAGACCTCCCTGCTCGGCACCTCGCACCGCCAGGCCCCGGTCAAGAACGTGGTCAAGCGCGTGCGCGAGGGCGTGAGCAGCCTGTTCTCGCTGCCGGACGGCTACCAGGTCGTCCTCGGCAACGGCGGCTCCACCGCCTTCTGGGACATCGCCGCCTTCGGCCTGGTGCGGGAGAAGTCCCAGCACCTGGACTTCGGCGAGTTCTCCTCGAAGTTCGCCTCCTCGGTCAAGGCCGCGCCGTGGCTCGGCGAGCCGACCGTGATCAAGACCGCCCCGGGCACCCACCCGCTGCCGGTCGCCGAGGCCGGCGTGGACGTCTACGGGCTCACCCACAACGAGACCTCGACCGGCGTCGCGATGCCGATCGCGCGCCCGGCCGGCGCCGACGAGGGCTCGCTGGTCCTGGTGGACGCCACCTCGGGCGCCGGCGGCCTGCCGGTGGACATCACCGAGACGGACGTCTACTACTTCGCCCCGCAGAAGTCCTTCGCCTCCGAGGGCGGCCTGTGGCTGGCCACCTTCTCCCCGGCCGCCCTGGAGCGCGCCGCCGAGATCGCCGCCTCCGGCCGCTACATCCCGCCGTTCTTCTCGCTGCCGACGGCCATCGACAACTCGTCGAAGGACCAGACGTACAACACCCCGTCGCTCTCCACCCTCTTCCTGCTGGCCGACCAGCTGGAGTGGCTGAACGGCAACGGCGGGCTGGACTGGGCGGTCGCCCGCACCGCCGACTCCTCGTCCCGGCTGTACTCCTGGGCCGAGAAGTCCCCCTTCGCGACCCCCTTCGTGGCGAACCCGGCCGAGCGCTCCCAGGTGGTCGGCACCATCGACTTCGACGAGTCGGTGGACGCCGCCGCGGTCGCCAAGGCACTGCGTGCCAACGGCATCGTGGACACCGAGCCGTACCGCAAGCTGGGCCGCAACCAGCTGCGCATCGCGATGTTCCCGGCGATCGACCCGGCGGACGTCGAGGCGCTCACCCACTGCGTCGACTACGTGGTCGAGCAGCTCGCGCAGGTCTGACCCGGTCCCCCGAGGACACGGCCGAGGGCCACCGCCGACGGGCGGTGGCCCTCTCGCCGTTCCCGGGGTGCTGGGGCGTGTCTGTGCCCGGACGGGCCTCTGGCAGGCTCAGGCAGCCCTCGGACAGGCCTCAGGCAGGCCTCAGCGGCCGACCAGTGAGCTGATCAGCACGACGACCAGCATCAGCACCAGGGTGCCGGAGACGATGCGCATACGAGTCTTGGGATCCACGGTCAACGAGCGTACCTCCGGCTCACCCCGGACTCCGCCGGGCCCCTGCCCCACCGCCCCCACGGCCCGCCCCGCGGCGCTCAGCCCTCAGCCCTCAGCCCTCAGCCCTCAGCCCCAGTCGGCCAGCGCCCAGGTGCGCAGCGTCACGTAGCGCGCGGAGCCGCCGCCCGGGTCGCTGCGCACCAGGTGCAGCTCGGCGGCCTCCCACTCCGGCCCCCGGTAGTCGGCCAGCGCCGCCACCAGGCCGTCCAGCTCGGCCGCCGCGACCCGCTGCACGGCCCGCCGGTGCCCGCGCGAGGAGCCCGCCCGGGCGAGGGTGAGGTGCGGGTGGAAGGCGAAGTCGTCGGTCGCCCCGGTGACCTCGGCGGTGGCCTCCGTGACGGCCTCGGCCAGCCTGCGCAGCGCCCAGGCCTGGCCCTTGACCCCGGCCCAGAGCACCCGGTCGCCGAACCGCCCCGCGCCCGCGATCCGCAGCCGGTGCACCGGGTTGACCTCGGCGACGGCGGCCAGGCCCGCCTCCAGCTCGGGCAGCCGCTCGGCGGCCACCTCGCCCAGGAAGGCCAGGGTCAGGTGCCGGCTCTCGGCGCCGGTCCAGCGCAGCCGCTCCGCCCCCGGCAGCTCCCGCAGCGGCGCGACCGCGTCCGCGAGCCCCTGCAGCGCCTCGGTCGTCGGCAGCACCGCCACGAACAACCTCATGGATCAATCTTCCCGCGACCGGCCGTCTGGGGTAGAACGGTCTTCCATGAAGATCCGCAACGGGGGGTCCGCGGACGTCCCCGACATCCTGTCCCTGCTCGACGGCGCCGTCTCCTGGCTGACCGCCCAGGGCCGTACCGGCCAGTGGGGCGACCAGCCGTTCAGCACCAACCAGGCCCGGATCGACCAGGTCTCCTCGTACGCCGAGGAGCCGTTCCTGATCCGCCTCGCCGTGGACGAGGACGGCCGTACGGTCGGCTGCTGCGTGGTCTCCGAGGACCGCGGCCGGTGGATCCCCGCCGTGGACGAGCGCGAGCTGTACGTCCGCAACCTGGTCACCGACCGCACCCGCAAGGGCTCCGGCATCGGCGCCGCGCTGATCGCCGACGCGATCGAGGAGGCCCGCCGGCGCGGCATCGGCCTGCTCCGGGTGGACTGCTACGGCGGCGCCGACCGCAAGCTGGTCGGGCTCTACCGGGCGCTCGGCTTCACCGAGACCGTGACGTTCGAGGTCGAGCAGCCGCACGGCCTCTGGCCCGGCCAGGTGCTGGAGATCCGGCTCTGACCCGTCCTGCCCTGAACCGTCCGGGCTCCTGAACCATCCGGGCCCCCGGGGCACTCCCGGGGGCCTGACACGGCATCAGCAGGCCGCCGCCAGCTCCGACTTGCTCGCCGCACCGGTCCGCGGCACGAAGGCCACCACCCGGCCGCCGCGGCCCGGGTGCAGGTCGAACCGCACCCGCAGGTCCGCGCTGCGGGCCAGCACCAGGCCGACCGTGCCGGCCGCCGCCGCGGACACCAGTCCGCAGGCCAGCAGGCCGAGCCGGGGCCCGTACGAGGCGGTCACCCAGCCGACGACCGGGGCGCCGATTGGCGTGCCGCCGGTGAAGACCAGCACCAGCAGGCCCATCACCCGGCCGCGCATCTCGGGGTCGGTGGACAACTGCAGCATGGAGTTGACGGAGGTGTTGAAGCTCAGCCCGAACACCCCGATGAGCATCAGCAGCAGCGCGAAGGTCCAGTAGTCGGGCGCGAACGCGGCGACCACCTCCAGCGCTCCGAAGGCCAGCGCCGCGCCGACCAGCCGGCGCAGCCGCGGCACGCCCCGGCGGGCGGCGAGCAGCGCACCCGCCAGCGAGCCGATCGCCATCGCGGTGTTCAGCAGGCCGTACTGGCCGGCGCCCACCTTGAAGGTGTCGTACGCGAAACCGGAGAGCAGCGTCGGGAAGTTGAAGCCGAAGGTGCCGATGAACCCGGCCAGCACCATCGGCCAGAGCAGCTCGGGCCGCTCCTTGACGTACCGCAGGCCCTCGCGCAACTGCCCCTTCTCGCGGGCGATCGGCGCGGTCGGGCGCAGTTCGGACTCCCGCATCGCGAGCAGCCCGCCGATCACGGCGGCGAAGGACAGCGCGTTGACGGCGAACGCCCAGCCGCTGCCGACCGCGGCGATCAGCAGGCCCGCGACGGCGGGGCCGACCAGCCGGGCCGTCTGGAAGTTGGCGGCGTTCAGGCTGACGGCGTTGGCCAGGTCCTTCGGTCCGACCATCTCGGAGACGAAGGCCTGCCGGGTCGGGTTGTCCACCACGGTGACCAGGCCGAGCAGCAGCGCGAAGGCGTACACGTAGTACGGCGTCACCACGCCGCCGACGGTCAGCACCGCGAGGCCGGCGGCCAGCAGGCCCATCGCGCCCTGGGTGTAGATCAGCAGCCGGCGCTTGGGCATCCGGTCGGCGAGCACGCCGCCGAACAGTCCGAGCAGCAGCATCGGCAGGAACTGCATGGCGGTGGTGATGCCGACCGCGAGCGGGCTGCCGGTGAGGCTCAGCACCAGCCAGTCCTGGGCGATGCGCTGCATCCAGGTGCCGGTGTTGGACACCACCTGGCCGGCGAAGTAGTAGCGGTAGTTGCGAACGCGAAGGGAGGAGAACATCCCCCCGGGCCTCGTGAAGCGGGCGCCTGTGGGAGATGTGGCCGATCGGGATCGGCCGGGAGCGGCGGGGTCCGCCGCGGTGCGTTCGTCGGGGTCGTCGTCGCCGTTGCCGGGCAGTCCCGTGGGGGCGGGTGCCTGGGCTTCGGCGGCCGCGGCACTGGCCGCGGCGGGGTCGGTGGTGGGCTCGTCGGTGCGGATGGCGGCGCTGGCTGCGGCCGTCGGTGTCACGTTGGTCTCCCCTCGCGGCGCGACGGCCATGGCGGTGGCCGTCGCGCTCCTGGTGTCGGTGGTCGGTCCTGCGGTGATGCGGGCTCCTTGTTCTCCCGGCGGCCGGCCGGGGTCGGTGTGCCTCAGAGGTGTACGAGCTGCGGCCGTACGGACCGCGGGTGTACGGCTACAGGTGTGCGAGCTTGTAGAGCACGGGCGCGGCCTCCCTGAGGACGGC
The DNA here is from genome assembly GCF_053598475.1 of Kitasatospora sp. NPDC001119. Classification (NCBI taxonomy): domain Bacteria; kingdom Bacillati; phylum Actinomycetota; class Actinomycetes; order Kitasatosporales; family Streptomycetaceae; genus Kitasatospora; species Kitasatospora sp. NPDC001119. The sequence continues at coordinate 60,648 of NZ_JBSFKI010000022.1, read as the reverse complement.
CCACTCCTCCTCGTCGAGCCCCTGGGCGAGCTCGGCGAGCCAGACGTTCCGGCGCCGACGACTCTCCGCGAGGATCGTCTCGGCCTGCTCGGTGCTGCTGACGACCACCTGTCGGCGGTCCTCGGGGTGCGGTTCGCGCCGCACCAGCCCCTTCTCCTCCAGCATCGCGACGATCCTGGTCATCGAAGGAGGCTGCACGTGCTCCTTCCGGGCGAGCTCACCCGGCGTCGCCTTCCCGCACCGGGCGAGGGTGCCCAGCACTCCCATCTCGGTGGGACTCAGCGACTCCTCCACCCTCTGGTGTTTGAGTCGTCGGGAGAGGCGCATCGTGGACGATCGCAGCTGACTGATCGCTGCGAGGTCCTGCTCGGACATCTCGGGCATCTCTTTAGCTTACGTCATTACTCTCGCTAAGGAAAATGAGATCCGCCGCCGTGCCGGAGGGTCACCCCGGTGCCATATTGGTGATGGGCCCCAGCTCTCGACTCCCAGAAGGGCCGACCTGCCATGTCCGACCTCGCCACCGAGCGGTCCGAGCGGTCCGAGCCGTCCGGACGGCCGCAGTCGTCCGAACGGTCCGACCGGCCCCGGTCGTCCGAGCAGCCCCAGCCGACCGGGCCGACCGGGCCCGCCGACACCGGCTTCGGCCGGCTCGCCATGGTCACCATCGACTGCGCCGACCCGGTCGCGCTGGCCTCGTTCTACGGCGAACTGCTGGGGTGGGAGACCAGGCACGCGGACGACCACTTCGCCATCCTGGACAATCCCGAGGGCGGCAGCCCGCTGGGCTTCGGACGGGTGACCGGCTACCGGCCGGAGCCGTGGACGGAGCCGGACGGCAGCAAGCACTTCCACCTCGACTTCTACGTCGACGACCTGGACGAGGCCACCGCCAAGGCCCTCGCGCTCGGCGCCACCGAGCCCGCCTACCAGCACGGCCGCACGCTGCGGGTGCTGATCGACCCGGCCGGCCACCCGTTCGGGCTAGCCCCCTTGGAGTAAGCACCAAAGGCGGCCGGGGACGGTGCGCAGGCGGTGTCAGGGGTTGGTGCCGGGATCATGCAGGCCGCGTAAAGGCCCATCCTGACCTGGGACTTCACGAAAAACGCGAACATTGTGCGACTGCCGGTCGATGGCTAATCTCCCCCTTGTCAGGGGCACCACACGCCAGGCTCCTCCCCGCGGGACGGCGTTCCCGCTCCGGTGCCCGTTCGCCGCGCGCCTTCCCCGACCAGCCGCGCCCTCCCGCGCCCCGGTGCCCTCAACCCTCGTCCAGGGAGCTCTCTTGGGTGCGATCCACCATGCCGACCACGGCTGGGTGACCCCGGCGGTCTCGTACTTCGTCGCCTGCCTCGGCGCCTTCGTCGCGCTGCGCAGCGCCCGCTGGGCGCTAGTCTCCCAGGGCCGCACCCGGGTCGTCTGGCTGCTGTTCGCCTCCACCTCGCTCGGCGCCGGGATCTGGTCGATGCACTTCATCGCGATGCTCGGCTTCTCCGTGACCGGCGCCGAGATCAGCTACCGGCCCCTGCTCACCGTGCTCAGCCTGCTGGTCGCCGTCGCCGTGGTCGGCATCGGACTCTTCACCGTCGGGTACTGGCGCCGCCGCGCCCCGGCCCTGCTGGTCGGCGGGCTGACCACCGGCCTCGGGGTCGCCGCGATGCACTACCTGGGCATGGCCGCGATGGTCCTGCCCGGCCGGCTCGGCTACGACCGGACCGTCGTGGCGGCCTCGGTGGCCATCGCCGTGGTCGCCGCCACCGCCGCGCTCTGGGCCGCGCTGAACATCCGGGGCACGCTCGCCGTCCTGGCGGCGGCGCCGGTGATGGGCGTGGCCGTCTGCGCGATGCACTACACCGGCATGGCGGCGCTCTCCGTCCAGCTGGACTTCTCGCGCTCCACCGAAGGCGGCGTGATGGCGCTCCAGTTCATCTTCCCGCTCGGGGTCGGGCTCGGCTGCTACGTCTTCTTCGGCTCGCTGGCCTTCGCCGTCTCCCCGAGCCGACCCGACTCCCAACCCCTGCTGGCCGGTCCGGCCGCCCCGCTGCCCCCGCGGGCCGCGCGCACCCCGGGCGACCCGGACGGCCAGTTCGTCCCGCAGCGGCGACAGCCGCTGGGCGGGGCGGCCCGGCACTGACGCCGGGTACGGGAGCGGGGCCCGAGCGGGCGTCCGGCCGGGCCCCCCACCCCGGCCGGGCGCCGCCCGTCCCGCTCCTGCCCTCCCCGTACGACGCGCGACCCGCCACAGCTCGGCCAGCCCGCGCGAACCCCTGTGCCCGCGTGGGCCGTTACGACCGCGCGGGCCGCGTACCGCTACGCGGTCCGCCTACGACTGAGCCGGCCGCCCGAGCAGCCCCGCCACGTGCTCCGGCGTGGCCACCGGGCAGACCTTGTGCACGAAGTCCCGCCGCAGCGCGTGGTACGGCTCGCCCGCCCGGTAGAAGTCGGCGTGCATCCGGCGCAGTTCCTCCGCCCGGTACTCGGCCAGCGGCTTGGCCTCCTCGTCGGCCGCGCGGCGGCGCTTCTTATCCACCAGCCGCCCGGTGAGCTCCGGCGAGGCGGCGATCCGGGCCGCCTCCCGGGCCACCCAGCGGCGGAACCCGGCCGCGTCCCCGCCGACCGTACGGTCCACCAGGCCGATCCGGCGGGCGTGGTCCGCGCCGACCGGCAGCGCCTCGGCGGTGAGCCGCCCGGCCTGCTCGGCGCCGACCCGGCGGGGCAGGGTGTACGTCCAGTACTCGGAGCCGTACAGGCCCATCAGCCGGTAGTGCGGGTTGAGCACCGCCGAGTCCCGGCACCACACCTCGTCGGCGGCGAGCGCCGCCATCAGCCCGCCGGCCGCCGCGTTCCCGGCCAGGGCCGCCACCGTCACCTTGTCCGTCGTGGTCAGCACCGCCTCGACGACGTCGTCCATCGCGTTGATGTTCTCCCAGGACTCCAGCGCCGGGAAGGCCGCGCCCTGGATGACGTTGAGGTGGATGCCGTTGGAGAAGAAGTCCCGGGGCGCGCCGAGCACCAGCACCGAGGTCGGCCGCTCGGCCGCCTCCCGGTAGGCGGCGAGCAGCCGGCGGCACTGGTCGGTGCTCATCGCCCCGCCCGCGTAGGCGAATTCGAGGAACCCGACCTCGCCCTCCTCGTGGTAGCGCAGCTCCGACCAGGTGTCCCGGCCGCTCGCCCGCTCCGGGCTCACCGGCACCTCGCGGACCCGGTACAGCTCGTCGGCGAGCACCGTGGCGGCCGGCAGCTTGAAGGTGGCCGGCCCGCCGGGGGTGCGGCGCGGGCGCAGCTGCGGTATCCACACCGCGCCGTCCACGGTGGCCCGGCAGATGGCGCCGTCCCGGGTGGCCAGCACGGCGCCGGGCACCGGGCCGCGCAGCTCGTCCTCGGGGTGGCCGCCGTGCAGGAAGAACTCCCGTCCGTACAGCTCGTCCAGCACGCCGGGCTGGGAGTCGGCGGCGCGCAGCCTGCGCAGCACGGTGGCGGTGTCGTCCCGCTCCCAGTCGATCCGGCGGGCCTCCTGGCGCAGCGGGGGCCGCGGTTCGCCGTGCACGTCCGGCCGGGCGTAGTCCAGCGGTTCGGGGGTGAACAGCCCGCCCTCGTACCGCTGGACGGCCAGCAGGACGGCCTCGACGGCGGCGTCGGCGAGCTCGCCCCGGTACAACTCGCTCTTGCCGCAGGCCGGGACGGGGAACTCGACGGACGCCCAGATGTCGCCGGCGTCCATCTCCTCGACGGCCTGCAGCACGGTGACGCCCCAGCGCTCGGCCCCCTCGGTGATCGCCCAGTCGAGCGAGGAGGGGCCGCGGTCGCCCTTGGGCCCCGGGTGGACGATCAGGACGGTCCGGGTCGACCAGATGTCCTGCGGGACGGCCTTGGTGAGCATCGGACAGATAATCAGCTCGGGGTCGGTGCGGACCACCGCCGCCCTCATCTGCTCGTCACCGAGGGCGAGTTGGACGGCGACCTGGTGGCCGCGCTCGCGCAGCCCGGTGTGGACGCGCTGGGTCAGGCTGTTGAACGCGCTGGCGATCAGGAGAATGCGCAAGGAGGGCCTCCGGCGGGAACTGGGGTCGCGCGCAGGCGATGAAACCAGGGCATGGACACGTAACGATTACGGTCCGCACCTGGGCGCCCTACTCTCACGCACCCCGCACACCCGCACCCCGCGTTTCGCCGGATCTCCCCAAGTCCCCGCTCCGGTCGAGTACTCTGCGCCGCTCCCGCCCCCGCCCGTCCCGCGGCCCCGGCTCAGCGCGGGAACGCCCGGCGGGCCCGCCAGGTGGTGTGCTCCCGGGAGACCGCGTCCTCCGCCTCGGCGGCCAGCCGGGCCCAACGGGCCTCGGCGTCCGGCGCCTTGAGGTCGAGGTCGGACAGCTGGTTGCCGACGTTCTCCAGCTCCCGCGCGGCCAGTTGGTAGGCGGCGGCCAGCGGGCCGAGCTGCTTGAGCTGCGTCCAGGCGATGATCGCCGCCGCCGCGGCCGAGGTGGCGCCGAAGACGTGCACCGGCAGCGCACCGGTGGCCTGGGCGATGGCCGCCGCCGCACCGACGATGATCAGCACCGCGACGCCGAGCCCCCAGGAGACCGCCTGCGAGTCGCAGGCCTCGGCCCGGGAGCGGTACCAGGTGCGCTGGCCCTCGACCCGGGTGCGCAGGTAGAGCGTGCGCCGGGCGGTCAGGCTCTCGGCGCGCTGCCGGCGCATCTCCGGGGTGATCTCGGCGACGCTGCCGGGCGGCACGATCTCCGGGTCCTCGAAGGCCCGCAGCACGTCCTCGACCTGGAGCAGGTAGCCGCGGTCGGTGTCCTCGGACTCGGCCGCACCGTCGAACGGCCGGGCCCGGACGGTGTACTTCCAAGCCAGCGTCTTGACCGACTCGGCCGCCGCCCGGGCCTGGTACCAGCGGCCCTGCGGGTTGCCGCGGCGCAGCCGGGACCAGAAGTAGCCGGCCACCAGGAAGGCGGCGACCGAGAACAGCGGCCAGATGTCGAGGGCGTTCTTGTCGTCCGGGTCGGGGAACGACCCGATCACGGCGGCGACCACCAGCATCGCGATCAGGCCGCGGTACCAGCGCAGCGTCTCCCGCTGGCCGTCCAGCGAGGCCTTGTCCGTCGTCCAGAACAGCTCCGGCAGCAGCTGCGCCTCGACGCCCCCCGGCGGATCCTGTTGCACCATCGGTCGAGTCCCCTCCCCCTTCTCCGTCCAGCCAGTATTCCCACCGCCAACTGGCCTACACGGGCGCCTTTTTGACAACTTCCGACGGCCGGCCATTGCCCGACCCCCGGGTAACCGGTAGAAACGGTTACATGCCGCTGCACTGGAAGCTCGTCATCGACTGCGCCGACCCGCACCGCCAGGCCGCCTTCTGGGCCGCCGCCCTGGAGTACACGCCGGAGGACCACGGCGCGCTGATCACCCGGCTGCTCGCCGCCGGCGCGGTCGGCCCGGAGGCCCTCACCGAGGTGGACGGCCACCCGGCCTGGCGCTCCCTGGCCGCCGTCCGCCACCCCGAGGACCCGTTCGACCCGGCCTCGGACACCGGCCTCGGCCGCCGCGTCCTGTTCCAGGCCGTCCCCGAGCCCCGGCAGGGCAAGAACCGCCTGCACCTCGACGTCCACCCCGGCCCGGGCGAGCGCGAGGCCACCGTCGCCCGCCTCACCGCCCTCGGCGCCACCACCCTCCGCCACGTCGACGAGCCCGGCGGCGCCTGGACGGTCATGCAGGACCCTGAGGGCAACGAGTTCTGCGTCCACTGACCCGCCCCCGGCGCGCGAAGGGGCCGGCGGCGGTCGACTGCCCGACCACCGCCGGCCCCACGGGCACGGCCCGGCGCCGTCCGTCAGAGGACGGCCCACTCCGGGTGGGACCCGGTCCGACTGCCGACGTAGACGCCCTCGGAGTCGTTGGCCTTCAGGTACCGGCCGGTGAGGACGTTCTTGATGAACGGACCGTCGTAGTCGAAGGTCTCCCACACCTGGCGCAGGTCGCCGGTGCACGGGAGGAGTACGGCGTGGCCCCACGGGTTGCTGGTGTCCACGTCCGTCAGGCACGCGTTCGCAGCGAGGCTGCGGACCTGCCCCGTCCCTTCGCTCGGGACGTCCCAGAGGAACGGCGGCACGGGGATGCACGGGCCCAGCCCGACGGTCTGGTCCGGGTTCACCGCGAGACACCGCCCGAAGTGGAGGTTCTGGATCTGCCCGACCCGGCCCTCGGGCTGCGCCGAGGCGGCCGGGGCCGTCGTCATGGTCAGAGCGAGGACTGCGCCGCCGATCATCGCGGCAGCCGTTGTACGGCTCACGACTGGTTCCTTTCAGGTCATGGGTACGCGGTCATGGGTCCGCGCCCCTACCCGGGAACCTCCCTCGCCGGCAAGGCGCCACGACCGTCCCGTCCGCAGAACAACCCGAAGGTGTGAAGCCCCGCTGCGGCGAATGCCGACGGCCCCGCCCTCCCGAGCGGGAGGACGGGGCCGTCGGAGAACCGGCGGGGGCCGTCAGAGCAGGCCGAAGGCCGGCATCAGGTAGTAGAAGGCGAAGACCGACGCCACCGCGTACATGGGGACGGGGACCTCGCGGCCGCGGCCGGCGGCCAGGCGCAGCACGCAGAAGGCGATGAAGCCCATGCCGATGCCGTTGGTGATGCTGTAGGTGAACGGCATCATCACGATGGTCAGGAAGGCCGGGATCGCGATCGTGTAGTCGGCCCAGTCGATCTCCTTGATCGAGTTGGCCAGGATCAGGAAGCCGACGGTGATCAGGGCCGGGGTGGCGGCCTGGGCCGGGACCATGGTGGCGAGCGGGGTGAGGAAGAGCGCCACCACGAAGAGCAGGCCGGTGACGATCGAGGCGAAGCCGGTCCGGGCGCCCTCGCCGACGCCGGCGGTGGACTCGACGAAGCAGGTGTTGGCGGAGGCCGAGGTGGCGCCGCCGGCCGCGGTGGCGATGCCGTCGACCATCAGGACCTTGTTGATGCCGGGCAGGTCGCCCTTCTCGTCCAGCAGGTGGGCCTCGTCGGCCACGCCGAGGATGGTGCCCATCGCGTCGAAGAAGCAGGACATCAGCACGGTGAAGACGAACAGCAGGCCGGTCAGCACGCCGACCTTCTCGAAGCCGCCGAACAGGCTGACCTTGCCGACCAGGCCGAAGTCCGGCGCGGAGACCGGGTTGCCCGGCCAGGTCGGGACGGTGAGGCCCCACTTGAGCGCCGGGACGTCGGCCACCTTGTCGATGACCGCGGCGAGCGCGGTGGAGACCGCGATGCTGATCAGGATGGCGCCGGGCACCTTGCGGATCAGCAGGACCAGGGTGAGCACCAGGCCGATCACGAAGATCAGCACCGGGAAGCCGAGCAGGTGCCCGTTGCCGCCGAGCTGGAGCGGGACGGTGGTGTGGGCGGCGTCCGGGATGCGGCTGACGAAGCCGGAGTCGACCAGGCCGACCAGGCTGATGAACAGGCCGATACCGATCGCGATGGCCTTGCGCAGGCCGAGCGGGACGGCGTTCATGACCCGCTCGCGCAGCCCGGTGGCGACCAGCAGCATGATCGCGAAACCGGCCAGCACGACCATGCCCATGGCGTCCGGCCAGGTCATCTTGGGGGCGAGCTGGAGCGCCACGATCGTGTTGACGCCGAGTCCGGCGGCCAGGCCGATCGGGACGTTGCCGATGACGCCCATCAACAGGGTGGTGAGACCCGCGGTGAGGGCGGTGGCGGTGACCAGCTGGGCGCTGTTCAGGTGAGCCCCGGTGACGTCCGTGCCGCTGGCCAGGATGATCGGGTTCAGCACCAGGATGTACGCCATGGTGAAGAAGGTGGCGACACCGCCGCGGATCTCGCGCGGCAGGGTGGAGCCCCGCTCGCTGATCCGGAAGAAGCGGTCGACGGCGCTCGTGGGGGGCTGCGGCGCGGCGTCGGCGGGTTCGGGCGACTCGGTGGTCGGCTGGACCACAGGCATGCGTGCGTCCTCTGTGGGGGAGCTGAGGAGGGGGTGGGAACGCCCGGGGCGACGGTGGCCGGGCGCAGGGCCTCAAGTATCGTTTCCCGATCGCACACGCGCTATCTTCGCGCGTAGAGCCCGCGCGGGGTCACGGCACCCGCGCAGCCGCCCCACCGCACCGTACGCTAGGCCCCATGCCCAAGACGCCACTGCACCCCTCGCCCCCTCCGCTGGAGGCCAACGACGTCGCCATCGTCGGCGGCGGCACGGTGCTGTGGTTCATCGCCTTCCTCGCCCTGCTCCCCTTCCAGGGCAGCCTCTCGGCGCACGGCCACGGCACCTGGCCCTGGATCTGCCTCTCCGGCGGCCTGCTCGGCCTGATCGGCCTCTGGTACTGCCGCGCCCGGCGGGACGCGATCGCCCGCGGCCGCGCCGCCGAAGCCGCCGAGGCGGCCGCGCACACGGCCGAACGGACGACCGGCGACGACGGCCAGGACCCGGCCACCCGGTCGGACTGAATAGTCCTTTAGTAGCACGCACCGGACATAAGGCGCCCGTAGAGTCGGTGCCATGACGCAGCCTGCCCAGCCGGCGGAAGAGCAGCCGGCCGACGGAGACCGCCCGGACGGAGCCCACCCCCTCGGCCTGCTGCCCGGCCGACGCGGCGGCCTGACCACCGCCGAGGTCGCCGAACGGGTCGCCCGGGGCCAGGTCAACGACGTCCCCGTACGGTCCAGCCGGTCCACCCGGGAGATCGTCCGCGCCAACGTCTTCACCCGCTTCAACGCGATCATCGGCGTGATGTTCGGAATCATCCTGATCGTCGGTCCGATCCAGGACGGCCTGTTCGGCCTGGTCATCGTGGCCAACACGGCGATCGGCATCATCCAGGAGCTGCGCGCCAAGAAGACCCTGGACAGCCTGGCCCTGATCGGCGAGGCCCGCCCGCAGGTCCGCCGGGACGGCACCGCCCGGCAGGTCGGCGTCTCCGAGATCGTCCTCGACGACACCGTGCTGCTCGGCATCGGCGACAAGGTGATCGTGGACGGCGAGGTCACCGAGGCGGACGGCCTGGAGATCGACGAGTCGCTGCTCACCGGCGAACCCGACCCGGTCCTCAAGCAGCCCGGCGACCAGGTGATGTCCGGCAGCTTCGTGGTGGCCGGCGCCGGCGCGTTCACCGCCACCAAGGTCGGCCGCGAGGCCTACGCGGCCCAGCTCGCCGAGGAGGCCAGCAAGTTCACCCTGGTGAAGTCGGAGCTGCGCACCGGCATCGACAGCATCCTGCGGATCATCACCTACCTGTTGATCCCCACCGCCCTCGGCCTGATCATCAGCCAGCTGGCCGTCGAGGGCCGGGACTGGCGCGAGGCCGTCCGGCGCATGGTGGCCGGCATCGTGCCGATGGTCCCCGAGGGCCTGGTGCTGCTGACCTCGGTCGCCTTCGCGATCGGCGTGGTCCGGCTCGGCCGCAAGCAGTGCCTGGTCCAGGAGCTCCCGGCGATCGAGGGCCTGGCCCGGGTGGACACCGTCTGCCTGGACAAGACCGGCACCCTCACCGAGGGCGGCATGGACGTGGTCGACCTGCGGGTGCTCTCCGACGGGGAGCCCGCCGCCGTCGACAAGGACACCGTCCAACACGCGCTGGCCGTGATGGCCGGCGCCGACGCCCGCCCCAACCCGTCCATGCAGGCGGTCATCGACGCGTACGGGCGCGGCGACGACGGCGCCGCCTCCGGCCGGAACGGCTGGCGGGTGATCGAGGCGATGCCCTTCTCCTCCGCCCGCAAGTGGAGCGGCGTGCAGCTGCTGGAGCCGCAGGGCGGCGAGGCCAGCTGGCTGCTCGGCGCGCCCGACGTGCTGCTGCCCGCCGGGCACCCGGCCCTGGCCGAGGTGGACGAACTGGGCGCCCAGGGCCTGCGGGTGCTGCTGCTGGGCCGCACCCCCGTCCCGCTGGACTCCCCCGACCCGGCGGCCGGCCTCACCCCGCTCGCCCTGGTGGTGCTCCAGCAGCGGCTGCGCTCGGACGCCGCCGAGACCCTGCGCTACTTCGAGGGCCAGCGGGTCCGGGCCAAGGTCATCTCCGGCGACTCGGCGGTCTCGGTCGGCGCGGTGGCCGGCCACCTGGGCCTGCCCGGCGCCGACCACCCGCTGGACGCCCGCTCCCTGCCCACCGACCCGGAGCAGCTCGCCGAGACCGCCGACCGGACCAGCGTCTTCGGCCGGGTCACCCCCCAGCAGAAGCGCCAGCTGGTCGGGGCGCTGCAGTCCCGCGGCCACACCGTGGCGATGACCGGAGACGGCGTCAACGACGTGCTCGCGCTCAAGGACGCCGACATCGGCGTGGCGATGGGCACCGGCTCCGACGCCACCAAGGCGGTCGCCCAGATCGTGCTGCTGAACGACTCCTTCGCCTCGCTGCCGTCGGTGGTGGCCGAGGGCCGCCGGGTGATCGGCAACATCGAGCGGGTCGCCTCACTCTTCCTGGTGAAGACCGTCTACTCGGTCCTGCTGGCGCTCCTGGTGATCTTCACCCACTCGCCGTACCCGTTCCTGCCCCGGCACTCCACCGTGCTGTCCTCGCTGACCATCGGCATCCCGGCCTTCTTCCTCGCCCTCGCCCCCAACAACGAGCGGGCCCGCACCGGCTTCGTGAAGCGCGTGCTGCGGCTGGCGGTCCCCGGCGGCGCCATCGCCGGCACCGGCACCTTCGTCGCCTACACGCTCGCCCGCACCGACCACGCGACCGACCTCAAGGCCGACACCAGCGTGGCCACCCTGACGCTCTTCCTGATCGCCATCTGGGTCCTCGCCATCGTCGCCCGCCCGTACAACTGGTGGCGGCTGCTGCTGATCGGCGCCATGGGCGGCGCGTTCGCCCTGGTCCTGCTGGTGCCCCCGCTGAAGTCGTTCTTCGACCTCTCCCTGGTCGGCTACCGCGACCCGCTGACGGGCGTCGCCGTCGCGGTGGTCTGCGGCATCGCCCTGGAGATCGCCTGGCGCGTGATGAAGCGCCGCGGCATGGAGTGACGGAGCCGCCGGCCGGCCGCGCCACCGCGTGACAAGCCCCCCGCGCACACCCGATGATGACCCCGGAAGGGGGTGCCGAATGGCACGCAGGGGTGGGGACCTGGAGGCGTTCATCGCCTTCCTGGGCGGCTTGGCGGCGGCCGGACTGGCCGCCCTGGCGATGGCGGGCGTCGGGCTGACCGTCCGGCCCACGCCCGCGCTGCGGACCGCCGCGCTGGTGACGCTCGGCGCGGTCTGGCTGACCGCCACCACCGCCGTCTACCGGCGGCTGCGGGCGCGCACCGACCGGCCGACCGGTGCGCGCCGCGGGGCTCAGCCCTCGAAGTCCCGGGCGGCCGAGAGCTCGTAGGCGCGGTCGGGCTCGCTGAGCGCGGCCAGCACCTCGAAGCGGCGGTGCCACTGCCCGACCGACCAGGCCAGCCCGGCGGCGAGGCCCTCCGGGGTGGCCGCGTGCAGCAGGCCGGGCACCGGCGGGACCTCGAACTCGTCGTCCTCGTCGCCGGCCTCGGCCAGCTCCGGGTCGTACGGCGGCTCCGGGGTGTCCGCCCCGGTGTCCCAGCGCCAGTCCACCGCCGCCTCGCCGCCGTCCGGCCCGACGACCAGCAGCTCCTCGTGCTCCTCGTAGGCGACCGGGCAGCCGGGCAGCAGCTCCCGCACCACCGCCGGGACCCGGTGCAGCACGCCCTCGGACAGCACCCGGCCGCCCGCCACCTCGCTGGCCAGCGACACGTGCAGCCGCTCGGCGAGGTCGGCGGCCAGCGCCGGGGCGACCGGCAGCAGCGGGTACGGGTGCAGCAGCTGGACCAGGTCGGGGGCGTCGGCGACGACCGCCTCGGTGGCGTCCACCACCACGGTGTGGGCCGGCCGGCGCCCGGTGTCCGGGTCCATCGGCGGCAGCGCCCGCACCACGTCCAGCGGCTCGATCCGCTCGCGGTCCACCCGGGCCAGCGCGGTGTGGATGCCGTGCAGCTGGCGGTGGCCGACCTCGGCGTCCGGGTCGGTCATCCGGTCCAGCACCTCGTCCGGCCCGTGCGGCTCGGCGAGCAGCGCGGCCAGCGTGGTGCGCACCCCGAGCGCGTGCAGGAACTGCTCGTCCAGGGTGGTGCGGGCCTCGTCGTACAGGCCGCGCAGCAGCGGGTCGGCCCCGGCGGCGCGCAGGCCGGCCGGCTCACGGCCCGCCAGCACCGGGTGGTCGCGCAGCCACCAGGCGGTGTACGGCGGCAGGTCGGCGTACGAGCCGTCCGGCAGCAGGGTGCGCACCGGGCCGACCACGGCCTCCCGGTACGGCGGGCGGGCCAGCGCGGCGAGCGCCTCCGGCCAGGCGTCGTCGTCCACCAGGTCGAGGTCGCGCACGGCCAGCAGCTCGGCGGCGACCGGCGGGACGCCGACCGCCTCGTCGGCCTGCAGCGCCTCCAGCGCGTCCTCGGCCCACTCGGCGAGCCCGTCCGGCGCCTCGTCCAGCAGGCCGGTGGGGTGGCCGCCGGCCGCGCGGTCGGCGGGGACGGTCGGGTCGAGCCGCTCCAGGTCGTCCGGGTCGAGCACCACGTCCTCGGCGCGCACCAGCACGAAGTCGGCCAGCACGCCGACCGCGGCGAGCACCTCGGACCCCCAGCGCTCCAGCAGCTCGTCGTCCACCCAGCCGGCGTCCTCCTCGCGGGCGAGCGCGGCGAACGGGCTTCCGGGCAGCACGAGTTCGCCGGCCCGGGCGGGCTCGCCCTCGTCGTCGAGCAGCGCCAGCCGGGCCAGCCAGGGGTGGGCGCCCGGCTCCGGGGCGGCGGCCTTCACCAACGCCAGGACGGCGTCGGCGAGTTCGAGCGCCGCGTCGAGGTCGTCCTCGGCCAGCTCGTAGGAGCGGGCGACGGCGGCCCGCGCCTCGGGGGTGTCCAGCACCCCGGCCGGGGTGGCGGTGCCGGCGCCGAGCCTGGCCAGCAGCGGGTGGGCGGCCTCGGGGTGGGCCAGCCGCAGGTCGAGCGCCGCGAGCGCGCCCGCGAGCGACCCGGGGTAGCCGGGGAAGGCCGCCCAGTCGGCGTCCTCGGAGGGCAGCAGGACGCGCCGCGGCCCGGTGACCGTCCGCCCGTCGGCGAGCGGGACGGGCAGCGCGCCGAGCGCCTCCGGGTCGGCCGCGCCGAGCGCCGCGTACAGGTTGCGCCACCACGCGGGCTCGCGGTCCAGGCCGCCGAGCTGGTCCACCACCTCGGCCAGCGGCACCCGGCGCACGTTCAGCACCCGCAGCTCGGTACGGCGCTCCAGGCCGGCCGGCAGCAGCCCGGGGAAGATCGGCGAGAGCGCCTCGACCACCGAGCCGTCCGCGCCCTCCAGCAGCGTCGCGTCCCGGGGCCGCAGCGCGGGCGTGCCCTCCTCGACCGGCGCCGGGTGCGGCAGGAACGGCGTGTCGGGCAGCCGGGAGAGCACCCCGGCGCGCAGCGCGTTGTCCAGCGCGCCCTGGCCGAGCGGGGCCGGGACGAGGCCGAGCGAGCCGAGGTCGGCGCCACGGGCGCGCAGCAGCTCGGCGTAGCTGTCGGCGGCCCGCTCGGTGAGGAAGTCGGCCAGCGGGCCGGGGGCGACGTGCCGGCGGGTGGAGTCCAGCGGGTAGGAGGCGATCAGCAGCGCGGGCAGGCCGACCGGCTCGTCGCTGGGGGTGGGCGCGTGCAGCACGGAGGCGATCCGGGGCCGCTGCGGGGCGCCGTCCTCGCCGACCGGCACGGCCCAGGTCACCGTCCAGTACGGGCGGGCGCGCTCCTCGGTGGGCCGGTCGGCCAGCAGCTCGGCGGCGAGCGTGCCGGAGGCGCCGGCGGTCTGCCAGACCGTCCGCCGCGGCCGGCCGTCCGCGTCGTCGGTGACGGTGACCTCGGTGACCCCGTCCGGGCGGGTCTCGGCGGCGTCCCGGGTGAGCGTCCGGACGCCGTCCGGGGTCTCCACCACGACCTCGCGCAGGCCGGGCAGGGTGAGCAGCAGCGCGTCGTCGATCCCGGCCAGCAGACGGCGGGTCAGGTCCTCGGCGGCGGCGTCCCGCAGCGGCAGCACGACCACCGTGTCGTAGCCCTCCGGGGCGGTGCCCTCGGCCGCGAACGGCAGCCGCAGCAGCGGCACGTGGCCGTCCCGGCGGCGCAGCTCCTCGGCCAGCTCGGGCTGGGCCCCGGCCAGCGACCGGGCCTCGCCGAGCGACCAGCGCACCCCGCCGCCGGCGCCCAGCACGGCGGGCTCGTCGGTGACCGCGAGGACGGCGGCGAAGCCGACCCCGAATCGGCCCACGGCGGGCGCCTCGCCGCGCTTGGAGGAGGCGCGCAGGGTGGACAGCGACTCGACGGCGGCCGCGTCCAGCGGGGCGCCGGTGTTGGCGGCGGCGAGCACGCCGTCGGCGAGGGTCAGCCGCAGCCGGCCGGGGCCGTGGCCGGCCCGGACCGCGGCGTCGGCCGCGTTCTGCGCCAACTCGACCACCAGGCGGTCCCGGTAGCCGCCAAGCGCCAGCTCCTCCTCGGCGTTGGCGTCCTCCCGGAACCGGGACGGCGAGGCGGCCCAGGCGTCCAGCACCCGCCGGCGCAGCGCGGCGCTCCCGAAGGGGTCCGCGAGGTGCTCGTCCGTGCCGCTGCCGATGATCCGAGGTTCCACTGGACCTGCCACCTTCCGCTGCCCTGTTCGTCGTAGGGCATTCTTCCCTGCCCCACCGACTGCTCCCGACCACGGACCCCGCCGGCGTCGGCCCCGGGACGGCGCCGATGGCGCCCCCGCCGCCCGCCCGGAGCCGCGCGGAACCGTCCGGACAGCACCGCGGCCCGCACCGGTCGGTGACCAGTGCGGGCCGCGGAAGACAGACCCGAGGGAAGGCCCGGGGCTCAGGAGTGGCCGAGCTCCTCGGCCGGGCCGTCGGGCTCGACGGAACCGGAGGCACGGTCCGGGTGCAGCGGCAGCGGCTCGACCACCAGCTCGTCCAGGATCAGCTCGGACGGCGCCGGCGGAGCCGGGATGACGGCCGCCTCGGAGTGCCCGCCGCAGCCGTACGCGAAGGAGACGATCTGGCCGTCGGCCGGGCCGAACTCGTTGCCGCACACGCCGAAGGCCTGCCCGAGCGAGCCGCCGATCGGCACCAGGAAGCCGCAGCTCGCGCACGAGGCCGGGGCGGCCTGCGCCATCGGGGTCTGCGGGCCGTGGGACTTCTCCCAGCGCTCGGCGGCCAGGTGCAGGCCGAGCCGGGAGAGCACCCGGCTGCGGCCGAGGCCCAGCTCCTCGGCGACGGCGTTGATCCGGGCGCGGGCCGGGGCGGGCTGGACGTGCGGGTCGGTGACGACCAGGTCCTCGTCGTCCACCAGGGCGACCGCGGAGTTCGGCGCCGGCTCGTCCTCGCCGGTCCAGCCGGGCTCCAGCCGCAGGTCGTCGGCGCCGGTGGGCAGCAGGTCGCCCGGGCCCATGTCGCCGGGGCGCAGCCGGTCGCTCCACGGCACCCACTCGGGGGCGAGCACCGCGTCGGCGCCCGGCAGCAGCACGACCTCGTCCAGGGTCACGTTCTTGGCGCGCGGGGCGCGGGCGACGGTGACCGCCCAGTGCCAGCCGCGGTAGGCCGCGTCCAGGCACTCGAAGGTGTGGGTGACGACGCGGTCGGCGTCGGCCTGGACGCCCAGGTGCGGCCCGACGGCCTCCGCACCGACGGCCTCCTCGGCGGCCTGGCGGGCGAGTTCGACGGCCTCGGCACAGAGCCGGTCGGGGGTACGGCTTCGCATCGCAGCACTCACGGCGTCGATTCTCTCCCAGTTCTTCTGTCGCCCACGGCGTGTTGCCTGTTCCGTCGCGGCTCGGTGTCCCTCGTCCATTCTGCGCGACCGGGAGCCCCCTCGGGTACCGGCCGCGCCGCTCGACCGGCCTGCCGGCGCCCCGGCGCTCCGGCGGGTCGACCTTGGGCAGGCTACCCGTCGGCCGGTGCCCCGGCACAGTCCGGGGCGGACACGGCCGCTCCGGGGCCGCGCCGAGCGGAGTCCGGTCCCGCGTCGGCTCGGCGTTTCTGGGGCAGGATGGGCTTGTGGCGGACCACGACCCGTCGCAGCACGCACTGCGCGCCCCGCAGGCCGGCAGCCCCGACCAGGCGGACGCCGTGCCGCGACAGCAGCCCCCGGTCCCCGGCGCGGACGAACCGCAGCCGGCGGACGGCCCCGAGGCGCCCGCCGGCCCCCCGGACCGGCCCGGGAACGAGGCCCCGGAGACGCCAGGAGCCCCCGACCGGACCGCGCGGCAGCCGGACGGGCACGGGGACGAGGACGAGTTCGGGGACGAGGTCCCCGAGCCCCGCCGGCACTTCCTGGTCCGCACCGCCTCCGCCGCCGGCTCCCGCACCGGCAAGGTGGTGCACGGCACCGGCCGGCGGATCCGCCGGGCCACCGCCGCCGAGGGCGCGGGCGAGTCCGGCCTCGCCAAACTGATCGAGCTGCACGCGCTCAACTCCTTCGGCGACATGCTGATCACCATCGCGCTGGCGTCCACCATCTTCTTCTCGGTGCCCACCGGCGAGGCCCGCGGCCGGGTCGCGCTCTACCTGCTGATCACGATGGCCCCGTTCGCCCTCCTGGCCCCGGTGGTCGGCCCGCTGCTGGACCGCCTCCCGCACGGCCGCCGGGCGGCCATGGCGATGGCCATGCTGGCCCGCGCCGTGCTGGCCTGGACGATGGCCGGGGTGATCGCCGGCGGCGGCATCGCGCTCTACCCGGAGGCGCTCGGCGTGCTGGTCGCGTCCAAGGCGTACGGGGTGGTGCGCAGCGTGGTGGTGCCCCGGCTGCTGCCGAGCCGGCTGTCCCTGGTGAAGGCGAACTCCCGGGTCACCCTGGCCGGGCTGCTGGCCACCGGCGTGGCCGCCGCGGTGGGCGGGCTGCTGCACCTGATCGGGCCCGGCTGGCCGCTGCGCGGCGCCTTCCTGGTGTTCGTCGTCGGCACCCTGATGGCCTTCCACCTGCCGCCCACGGTGGACTCCGCCAAGGGCGAGCAGCGGGCCGTCCTGCACGCCGAGGTGCACGGCGAGGGCTCGCACCTGATCCACCACCGGCCGCCGCCGGTCAAGGCCTCGCTGCGCACGGTCGGCCCCTCGGTGATCCTGGCGCTGCGGGCGATGTCGGCGATGAAGTGGCTGGTCGGCTTCCTGGTGATGTTCCTGGCCTTCCTGCTGCGGGAGGAGCCGATCGGCGGGCTGCGGCCGACGGTGGCGCTGGGCCTGGTGGCGCTGGCGGCCGGGACGGGCAACGCGCTGGGCTCGGTGCTCGGCTCCTGGCTGCGCACCCGGGGCCCGGAGGCGACGGTCGCCGCGATGCTGCTGCTGGCGACCTGCGTGACGGCGGCGGCCGCGCTCTGGTACGGCGTGGTGACGGTGGTTCTGGTCGCCGGGGTGGCCGGGATGGCGGCCTCGCTGGGCAAGCTGGCGCTGGACGCGCTGATCCAGCGGGACGTCCCGGAGGCGGTGCGGACCTCGGCGTTCGCCCGGTCGGAGACCCTGATGCAGGTGTCCTGGGTGGCCGGCGGCGCGGTCGGCATCCTGCTGCCGCTGAACGGTGAGCTGGGCCTGTCGATCGCCGCCGGGGTGGTCGGCCTGGCGCTGCTGTGGACGCTCCGCTCGCTCTTCCGGGTGGGCCTGCGGCGGCACCCGGCGACCCCCCGGGTGGCCTGAACGGGGCGGTGCGGCAACACGCGGTGCCTACCCCCGCGTCGCGTGATCGGCCCGGCCCGGTAGATTCTGACGCATGAGCCTCAATTCCCGTGCCATCGCCGCCCTCGGCGCCGTCGTCGTGGTCGGCGCCGCCACGGTGGGCACCTCCGTCGCCATCGCCGCCGGCCAGACCGAGCACATCTCCCACCAGGCCACGCTCACGGTGGGCAACTCCTCGGTCGTCGCGCAGCCGCTGTGCTGGAACGGCGGCAGCCCGCTCACCGAGGACCAGCAGCAGCAGTGCCAGGAGGACGCGACCAAGGCGCTGAAGGACGGCTCGCTGCCCTCCTCGGACGTCGTGGGCAGCGACCGGGTCGGCGTCGGCGTCTCGCCGAACGTGGCCGACACGGGCTGGTGGGCCTTCACCAACGGCGGCTCGGCCAACCAGGGCGGGCGCTACAGCCTGTTCTCGGCCGCCAAGGGCCAGACCTGGTCCGGCGCCCAGGCCGCGGGCAAGCTGCTGAACTCCAGCGGCAAGACCGTGGTGACCGTGGTCGAGGGCGACCCGAACCAGGAGGCCCCGATCGCCGTCTGGTACTTCCAGCTGAACACCCAGGACAGCTGACGGTCCCGCGATGACCGCGCACGCCGTCGCCGACGGCCGGGGCGAGCGGTCGGACCCCGCGGGGGCCCGGCTGCTCGTCGTCGTCGCGGTCGCCGCCGAGGCCGAGGCGGTGCTGCGCGGCCTGCCCGGCGGGTCCGCCGCGCTGCCGCTGCCCGGCGGCACGCTGCACCGGGCCCTGGCGGTGCCGGTGGACGTGCTGGCCGCCGGGGTCGGCCCGGCCGCCGCCGCAGCCGCCGCCGCCACCGCGCTGGCGGCCCACCCGTACGCCCTGGCCGTCTCGGCCGGGATCGCCGGCGGCTTCGCCCCGCTCGCCCCGGTCGGCGCCACCGTGCTGGCCGACGCGATCGTGGCCGCGGACCTCGGCGCCGAGACCCCCGAGGGCTTCGCCGACGTCACCGAGCTGGGCTTCGGCACCGTCCGGCACACCCCGCCGCCGGCCGCCGTCGCGCTGGCCGCGCGGGCGCTGGACGCCGTGACCGGCCCGGTGCTGACCGTCTCCACCGTCACCGGCAGCGCCGAGCGCGCCGCCGCGCTGGCCGCCCGCCACCCGGGCGCCGTCGCCGAGGCGATGGAGGGCTTCGGCGTGGCCGAGGCCGCCGCCCGGTACGGCGTGCCGGCCCTCGAACTGCGCACCGTGTCCAACCCGGTGGGCCCGCGCGACCGGGCCGCCTGGCGGATCGGCGAGGCGCTGGGCGCGCTGGAACGGGCCTTCGCCGCCCTGCCCGTCCACGAGCTGGCATCCGCTCCACGAACCGATTGAGGAGGCCGGCCGTGGCTGAACGGCTGAGCATCGCGTACTCGCCCTGCCCGAACGACACCTTCGTCTTCCACGCCTGGGCGCACGGCCTGGTGCCCGGGGCGGACGCCCCCGAGGTGACCTTCGCCGACATCGACATCACCAACGGGCAGGCCGAGCGCGGCGAGCTGGACGTGCTGAAGATCAGCTACGGCGCGCTGCCCTGGGTCCTGGAGCAGTACGCCCTGCTGCCCTGCGGCGGCGCGCTGGGCCGCGGCTGCGGCCCGCTGGTGCTCACCCTGCCGGGCGTGGACTCCCCCGCCGACCTGGCCGGGAAGACCGTCGCGGTGCCCTCCGAGCGCTCCACCGCCTACCTGCTGTTCCGGCTCTGGGCGGCGAAGGCGGTGCCGGGCGGCTTCGGCGAGATCGTCGTCCTGCCGTTCCACGAGATCATGCCCGCCGTCCGGGACGGCCGGGTGGACGCCGGCCTGGTCATCCACGAGGCCCGCTTCACGTACCAGCAGTACGGCCTGCACAGCCTGGCCGACATGGGCGAGGCCTGGGAGCGGGAGACCGGCCTGCCGATCCCGCTGGGCGCGATCGTCGCCCGGCGCTCGCTCGGCGCCGAGCGGCTGCGGGAGATCGCCGACGCGATCCGCTCCTCCGTCCGGCAGGCCTGGGCGGACCCGGCCGCGAGCCGCGGGTACGTGCTGGCGCACGCCCAGGAGATGGACCTGGACGTCGCCGAGCAGCACATCGGGCTGTACGTCACCGAGTTCACCGAGGACCTCGGCGAGGAGGGCTACGCGGCCGTCCGCGCGCTGCTCACCCGGGCCGCCGCGGAGGGGCTGGTGCCCCCGCTCGACCCGGGTGCGCTGGCGTTCTAGAGCGTTCCGACTTCAGCGCGTTCCGGCTCCAGGGCTGTCCGGCTCCCCGTCAGACGTCGAAGTTGTCGGCCACCGCGCGCAGCAGGCCGGCCAGCTTCTGGCCGGTCGGCTTGGCGGGGTAGCGCCCGCGCTGGAGGCCGGGCAGCACCGCGTCCAGCGTGGTGATCAGGTCCTGGACGATCGGCGCCATGTCGTCGGCGCTCCGCCGCTGGGCGGCGGCCACCGAGGGCAGTGCGTCCAGCAGCTGCACGGCCATCGCCTGGTCCCCGCGGTGGCCGGCGACCACGCCGAACTCGACCCGCTGACCCGGCTTCAGCGACGTGACACCGTCGGGCAGCGCCTTGGTGTGGACGAAGACGTCCCCGCCGTCGTCGCGCGACAGGAAGCCGAAGCCCTTCGTCTCGTTGAACCACTTGACCTGGCCGGTGGGCATCTCGAACAGTCCTCGAATGGGTGTGAGGGATCCCGGCCCTGGCCGGGGATCACTGGGTGGTGGGGAAAGGCGGCCGACCTCGGCTCGGCGCCCGTGGGCGCTCGTGGCCGGCACGCGGTCAGGAGCAGACTAACCGTCCGTCACTGCCTCATCCGCGTTCCGCGAGGGACCCGCGTTCCGAGGCCCGGTGGGGGCGGCGGGAACGGGATCTCGCGGTCACGGGCGACCCGGCACTGGCACGGCCGGGGCGCGGCTCCGCGCGGTCCATCGGCTCACACCCCCGGGTCTGAGGACGCGGGGCGCACCTGTAGCGCCCCTCGGCACCCCGTGCATACCCCCGCTCAACAGGGATCAAAACGTTCAGCTGCCGGGAAACTGCGCAACGTGACCGGCCCGCTCCGGTGGGCCTCCCCGGCGGCCGCTCTGCCAGACTGGGGGCAGTTCCGACCGGCCCGTAGGAGTGAGCAGACGTGAGCAGCCAGAGCGCCGACCCCGGCGACGTGTACGTCAAGGCCGGGGTGATCGTCTTCGGTCTCGGCGCGCTCGCCACCCTGGTCACCTTCGTCCCGCTGTTCCTGCACCTGACGCCGCTGCCGACGGCCGCGTACTGGCTGAGCATGCTGATGCCGGCCGGCTTCCTGGCCGCGCTGACCGGACTGCTGCTGAACGCGCGGGCCCAGCGCCGCCGGATCGAGCCGGTCGAGTCCTGAGGCCCTCCGCCTCCTGAGGCCCGCGGGCCTGCTCCGGCGCCCGCCCTAGCGGTCGGCCAGGTGCCCGGCGAGCCAGTCCGGGAAGCCGGTGAGGTCGTCCAGCACCACGTCCGCGCCCGCCTCGTGGAGTTCCCGCGCGCTGTACGGGCCGGTGGGCACGCAGACCGCGAGGGCGTCGGCGTGCCGGGCCCCGCGGATGTCGCCGAGGTGGTCGCCGACGTAGACGCTCGCGCCGTGCTCGCGCAGCGCGTCGCCCTTGGTCTCCGCCCACAGGTCGCCGATCACGGTGTCCGCGGCCAGCCCGGCGTGCTCCAGGTGGAGGCGGGCGTTCGGCTCGTACTTGCCGGTGATCACCGCGACCCGGCCGCCGTGGGCGCGGACCGCCTCGACGGCGGCGTGGGCGCCGGGCAGGGCCACGGTCGGGGCGAAGGCGTGGTCGCGGTAGAGCTCGCGGTAGCGGGTGACGGCCCGCTCCACCTCGTGCTCCGGGAACCAGTTGCGGATCTCGTCCAGCAGCGGCGGGCCGAGCCGGGTGACCACCAGGTCGGCGTCGATGGGGGTGCCGGTCTCGGCGGAGAGCGCCAGGTAGGTGGCGCGGATACCCGGCCGGGTGTCCAGCAGCGTCATGTCGAGGTCGAAGCCGACGGTGAGCGGGGCGGGTGAGGTCGCGGGCATGCCGCCAGGCTACCCAACGGGTGCCCCGGGCCACGAGGCGATTTGCCCGGGCTTCACGGCGGAACTTAGGTTTGCCTGAGTTGTCAGCGGAGAGGGCCCATGACCGACACCAGCGCACCGCCCGGTGCGCCCGGCGCGCCGTACCGCGCGCCGCGGCGCCGAATACTGTGGCTGGCCGCCGCACTCGTCGTGCTGGCCGCCGCGGTGCTGCTGAGCCTGGCGGTCGGCAGCCGGACCATCCCGTTCGGCGACACGCTGGACGCCCTGCTGCACGGCGGCGACACCGCGAACGCCGTGGTGGTCCGCGAGCTGCGGGTGCCGCGCACCGTCGTCGGACTGGCCGTCGGCGCGGCGCTCGGCCTGGCCGGGGCCGTCATGCAGGGCCTGACCCGCAACCCGATCGCCGACCCCGGCATCCTCGGCGTCTCCCAGGGCGCGGCGGCCGGCGTGGTGGTCGCCATCTCCGGCTTCGGCGTCTCCACCCTCACCGGGTACGTCTGGTTCGGCTTCGCCGGCGCGGTGATCGCCACCGTGCTGGTGTACGGGCTCGCCGGGCGCGGCCGGGGCGGGGCCACGCCGATCAAGCTGGCGCTGGCCGGCTCGGCGACGTCCGCCTTCATCGCCTCGCTCAACACCCTGGTGCTGACCACCGACGCGGCCACCATGGACCAGTTCCGCTTCTGGCACGTCGGCTCGCTCTCCGGGCGGACCTCGGACGTGGCCTGGCAGCTGCTGCCGTTCCTGGCCGTCGGCACGGTGCTGGTGGTCGCGGTGGCGCGCGGACTGGACGCGCTGGCGCTCGGCGACGACACCGCGAAGGGGCTGGGCGCCAAGACCGGCCTGGTCCGGGCGGTCGGTGCGCTCGGCGCGACCGTCCTGACCGGTTCGGCGGTCGCGGCGGCCGGCCCGATCGCCTTCGTCGGCCTCGCCGTCCCGCACGCGGCCCGCGCGCTGGCCGGCGCCGACCACCGCTGGATCCTCGCCTTCTCCGCCGTCCTCGGCCCGGCGCTGCTGCTGCTCGCCGACACCCTCGGCCGGGTCCTGTTCCCGCCGTCCGAGGTCCCGGCGGGCGTGATGACGGCGCTGGTCGGCGTCCCGGTGCTGGTGGCCCTGGTCCGCCGCCGCAAGGTGGTGGCGGCATGACTTCCGTCCCCGGTACGAGCTCCGTCCCCGGCACGGCATCCGTCTCCCGCAAGGTCTCGCTGCGCGGCTACACCGTCGTCCGGGCCGGGCGGGCGTCGTTCCTGGTGCACCGGCGCTCGCTGGCCGTCACCGTCGGGCTGCTGGTGGCGCTGGCGGCGACCGTGGTGGCCTCGCTCTGCCTGGGCGAGTCCACCGTCGCGCCGTCCGAGGTGGTCAAGGTGGTGCTCGGCCGGCCGAGCCCGCACGAGCTGGTGGTCGGCGAGTTCCGGCTGCCCCGGGTGGTGGTCGGGCTGCTGGTCGGCCTGGCGCTCGGGCTGGCCGGGGCGCTGATCCAGACCGTCGCCCGCAATCCGCTGGCCAGCCCCGACGTGGTGGGCGTGACCTGGGGCGCGACCGCGACCGTGGTCGGTCTGATGGCGTACGGCGTGGTCGGCTCGACCGGCCAGGCCCCGTACGCGGCGGTGGCCGGCGGCCTGGTGGCCGGGCTGCTGGTGTACGCGCTGGCCTGGCGGCGCGGCCTGCACGCGCAGCGCTTCGTGCTGATCGGCATCGGCATCAGTGTCGCGCTGTCCTCGCTCACCTCCGTCTTCCTCACCAAGGGCGACGGCTTCCAGGCCCAGGCCGCCAAGGTCTGGATGACCGGCAGTCTGAACGGCGCCGGCTACGACCAGGCCGACTGGCTCGCCTGGGTGCTGCTCGCCGCCGTGCCGGTCGCGCTGTGGGCCGCCCGCGCCCAGCGGTCGATCTCCTTCGACGACGCCACCGCCGTCGGCCTCGGCCTGCGCCTGGACCGGATCCGCCTCGGCATGGCGCTGCTCGGCATCGTGCTGGCCTCGTGCGCGGCCGGGGCCGCCGGGCCGGTCGACTTCGTCGCGCTGATGGCCCCGCAGATCGCGCTGCGGCTGGCCCGCTCGGCGCAGATCCCGCTGTTCTGCTCGGCGCTGACCGGCGCGCTGGTGGTGGTCCTCGCCGACCTGGTCGCCCGACGGCTGCTGGCTCCGACGGAGCTGCCGGTGGGCGTGGTGACCGGCCTGGTCGGCGCGCCGTACCTGATGTGGCTGCTGATCCGATCCCGCCGTGGAGGTTCCTGATGTCCGAACACCGCCTGGAGGCCCGGGGCCTCACCCTGGCCTACGAGGCGCGCACGGTCGTCGAGGACCTGGACGTGGCCGTCCCGGACGGGCAGGTGACGGTGATCGTCGGCCCGAACGCGTGCGGCAAGTCGACCCTGCTGCGGGCCCTCGGCCGGCTGCTGAAGCCGGTCCGGGGCGCGGTGCTGCTGGACGGCGAGGAGCTGGCGCGGATCCCGACCAAGCGGATCGCCCAGCGGCTCGGCCTGCTGCCGCAGTCGCCGTCCGCCCCCGAGGGCATCTCGGTGGCGGACCTGGTCGCGCGCGGCCGCCAGCCGCACCAGAGCTGGTGGCAGCAGTGGTCGCCGGAGGACGAGGCGGCGGTCGCGGAGGCGCTGGAGCGCACCTCCACCGCCGAGCTGGCCGAGCGGAGCATGGACGAGCTGTCCGGCGGCCAGCGCCAGCGCGCCTGGATCGCGATGGCGCTCGCCCAGGGCACCGACATCCTGCTGCTGGACGAGCCGACCACCTACCTGGACATCGCGCACCAGGTGGAGGTGCTGGACCTGGTCCGCCGGCTGAACGTCGAGCGCGGCCGGACGGTCGTCGCGGTGCTGCACGACCTCAACCAGGCCGCCCGGTACGCCGACCACCTGGTGGCGATGCGGGACGGCCGGGTGGTGGCGCAGGGCGCGCCCGGGGACGTGGTGACGGCCGAGCTGGTGCGGGAGGTGTTCGGACTGGACTCGGTGGTGGTGCCGGACCCGGTGACCGGCACGCCGCTGGTCGTGCCGGGCGCCCCGTGGGCGGCGCTCGCCCCGGACGCCACTCGCGCCTGACGGCCCGCGCTTAACGGCACTTTAAGTGCCATTTCGGACATAATCGACGGCGCCCCGACCCCACCGCGCCGCCAGAGGACCGCCGATGCCCCGGATCTCCCGCCGCACCCTCCTCACCGGCCTCGGCGCGGGCGCGCTCGCGGCGGCCACCGGCTGCACCGCCGCCCGGCGGCCGGCCCCGGCGACCGCGGACGGCCCCGCCGGCGGCGCCTCGCCGTCCCCGACCCCGGTGCCGCCAGTGACGGTGAACGCCGCCACCGGCCCCGTCGTGGTGCCGGGCGCGCCGATGCGGGTGGTCGTGCTGGACACCGACGTGCTCGACTCCGCGCTGACCCTCGGCATCACCCCGGTCGGCGCCGCGCTCCCGGCCCGCGACACCCGCTACCCCGAGTACTGGCCGACCTCCCGGACGGCCGGGATCCGGCTGGTCGGCCCGGCCGGCTCGCCCGACCTGCCGACCGTACGGGCGCTGCGGCCGGACCTGATCCTCTCCAACCAGACCCGCGACGGCGACCGCTACGAGCAGCTGCGCGAGATCGCCCCGACCGTGCTCACCCAGACCGCCGGGGCGCCGTGGAAGGCCGACTTCCAGCTGCACGCCCAGGCGCTCAACCGGGAGGCGGCCGCGGCGGCCTTCGCCGGCGCGTACCAGAAGCACGCCGGGCAGGTGGCCCAGGCGCTGGCGGCGGCGAAGCTGTCCGGGCGCAAGGTGAGCCTGGTGCGGTTCGTGGAGGGCGGCGGCATCCGGCTGTTCGGCCGGCAGAGCTTCCCCGGCACGGTGCTCGCCGACGCCCAGGTCGGCCGGCCGGACGCGCAGAACGTCGACCAGTCCGACACCGAGATCCCGCCGGACCAGCTCGCCAGGGCCGACGGCGACCTGCTGCTCTACGCGACGTACGGCGATCCGGAGCTGTCCGGGGCCAACGCCGCCCTGGCGAGCCCGGGTTGGCAGGCGCTGGGGGCGGTCAAGGGGCACCGGGCGTTCCCGGTGGACGACCAGCTGTGGTTCCAGGGGATCGGGTACACCGGGGCCAACTACGTCCTGGACGAGCTGCAGCGCTTCCTCGGGGCCTGACCCGCCCCCGCGTAGCGGGCCGGGGGGACGCCGACGGCGGCGGCGAAGTCCCGGGTGAGGTGCGCCTGGTCCGCGTACCCCAGCTCGGCGGCGAGCGCGGCCAGGTCCAACCCGCCGTCCGTCCCGGCACGTTCGGCGGCCTCGTGGAGGCGGGCCCGGCGCAGCACCCACTTCGGGGAGGCGCCGACGTACTCGGCGAACAGGCGCTGGAGGCGGCGGACCGTCAGGCCCAGCTCGGCGGCCAGCGCGTCCACCCGGCACAGGTCCGGCCTGCCGGTGATCCGGTCCACCATCGCGGCGACCTCGGCGGCGACCGGGTCGGGCTCGGGCAGCCGGGGGCGGAGGAAGGCGTCGGCGAGGGCCGCGGGGCTGCCGGACGCCCCGAGGACCTCCGCGTTGAACCGGTCGGCCCCGGGCCCGAAGTACTCGGCGGCGGGCACCGACCGGTCGGCCAGCCCGCTCACCGGGTGCCCGGCGAGGGCCCGGAAGGCGCCGGCCCGGAACCGCGCGCCCAGCACGTGCCCCGCGCCCTCCAGGCGGCGGACGAAGAGCGAGCGGTCCACCCCGTACACGCGCGCCCGCGGGGCCTCGAAGACCAGGTGGACGTTGGGGTGGGCGAGCACCTTCTGCTCGTACGGCGGCAGGCCGCGCAGGTCCCAGCGGACCAGCCAGTAGTACTCGACGAACCGGGCCACGGCCGGGTCGGGGACGAGCCGGTCCACGGTGATCAGCTCCGCCGCCCGGGCGGGGTGGAGCACGCCGCGGCCGAGGCCGGGAGCGTCCGGGGGTTCCAAGGGGTCCAGGGGGTCCAGCGGGTCCGTGCCCATGCCGCCAGGCTAGCCGTCGCGTTTCTTCAAGACCGGCCGGTACGGCCCCGCGCAGAATCGGCGCCATGACCGCCCACCCGATGCACCCGCTCCTGGCCCGCGCCGCCTCCGCCGCCGCCGCTGTCGCCACCGCCGTCCCGGCCGACCAGCCCCTGGACGCGCCGACGCCCTGCACGGAGTTCGACACCCGTGCGCTGATCAACCACTGGGTGCTCTACACCTCGCACGGCCTGGAGCACCGGGCCCGGCGGGTCGAACTGCCCGAGGAGCTCGGCGCGCGGGACTTCACCGTCGACGCCGACTGGCGCTCCGGCTACGCGGCCCAGCTGGAGCGCGCGGTCGCGGCCTGGGCGGATCCGGCCGTCTGGGAGGGGGACGTCGACCTCGGCGGCGCCCCGGTACCGGCGGTCGGGATCGCCCGGATGCTGGTCCTGGAGCTGCTGCTGCACGGCTGGGACGTGGCCCGGGCGACCGGCGGGCGCATCGGGGTCGACGAGGAACTCGCCCTGCTGGCCGGGGAGATCGTGGCGGAGAACGCCGAGCTGTACCGCCGGTACGCGGGCTTCGCCGAGTCGGTGGCGCTGCCGGAGGACGCCTCCGCGTGGGACCGCGCGCTGGCCGCCTCGGGGCGCGATCCGCGCTGGAAGGCCTGAGCTCCGGTCGACGGGCCCGCCGGCCCGCCCGCGCCGGTACGGGGGGACGGCGCGGCGCGGCGGGCGGCGCTCAGGCCGGGCGCATCACTGTGGCGGGCGGCGCTCAGGCCGGGCGCATCGCCGCGGCGAGCTTCGCGCGCAACAGCCGTACCGCCGGGGACTGCTGGTCGCGGCGGACGACCAGCCCGAGCCGGGCGCAGGTGGCGGCGTCGGCCAGCGGGACGGCCCGCAGCCCGGCGCCCGTGGCGGAGGAGGCGCTGAGGACGGCGACGCCCGCGCCGCGCTCGGCGAGCCGGAGCAGGGCGGCCGGGGAGCTGGCCTCGATGTCCACCCGCGGATCGAGGCCGAGCCGGCGGCAGGAGTCCTGGTAGGCGGCGCGCAGGCCGGTGCCCGGGGGGAGGCAGAGGACCTTCTCGCCGCGCAGGTCGGCGAGGCGGAGCCGCGCCCGGTCGAGGGGGTGCCCGGCGGGGACGACGGCGGCGATCGGCTCGTCGACGACGACGGTGTCCTCCAGCCCCTGGACGGCCTCGCCGGTGTAGCCGATCAGGGCCAGGTCGAGGGAGCCGGCCAGGACCTGTGCCTGGAGGTCCTCGGAGTGCCCCTCGTGCAGGCTGAGTTCGATGCCGGGGTGGCTGCGGCCGAGGTCGGCGACGGTGTCCAGGAAGGGCGGGATCGAGCAGCCCATGATCATGCCGAGCCGGACCCGGCCGCGGACGGCGTCGGCGAACTCGGCGGCGGTGTGCTGGATGGCGTCGAGGGTGGCCAGGGCGTTCCTCGCCAGCGGGAGGACCGCCTCGCCGACCGGGGTGAGGCGCACCTGCCGGCCGGTCCGGTCGAGCAGCTGCTGGCCCAGTTCGCGCTCCAGCTTGGCCACTTGGGTGCTGACGCCGGACTGGCTCACGTGCAGCCGGGCGGCCGCGGCGGTGAAGGTGCCCTCGTCGACCACGGCGGCGAAGTAGCGCAGCTGGTGCATCTCCATGGGCGACGACGATAGGCGACCGGACCCCTGCGGCATAACCAGAAGAGATGGAATCCATCTGATCCATCTGTTGGACGGATGGGTTGGGTGCTCGGGAGGATGGTGGCATGACGACGACGAAGACCGCGCGTGAGCTTGCCGAGACCTACTTCACCGCCTGGGAGGCGGGCGACTTCGAGACCGTCCGGGGCCTGCTGGCCGACGACGTCGACTTCGTCGGCGCGCTGGGGACGGCCTCCGGGGTGGAGGAGGCGCTGGCCGGGCTGAAGGGGCTCGGACAGGTGCTGGAGAAGATCGACGTGAAGGTCCGGGTGGCCGAGGGCGACGAGGTGATCACCTGGTTCGAGCTGCGCACCAGCATCGCCCCGCCGGCGCCGACGGCGAACTGGATGCACGTCGAGGACGGGCGGATCACCCGGATCCGGGTGACCTTCGACCCGCGCGGGCTGCTGGCCGGCTTCGGCGGCTGAGGGGCCTCGCGGCCGCCCGCGGGACGCCTGCGGGGGGCCGCGACCGACCCCGCTCGGTCACTCACCCGAGCAGTCATCCCCCGCAGGCGACGCGGGACGGGGCGCGCTACCACTGGGTGAAAGCCCCCACTCCCCTCCGGGAGCCCCACCATGAGCGAATCGACGATCCCCGCGCCCACCGTCGGTGCCACCGTGCACCACGTCGAGTCGGACGGGAAGGCTGGTCCGGCCCTCGCCCACGGCATCCTCCTCGGCCCCCGCACTCTCCTGGTGCCCGATCCGCCGCGCACGGTCGGCGACCCGTGGCAGAGCCTCGCCGTCCGCATCACCGTCGCCCCCGACCCGGGCGACGGCACCGAGGCCCTGCGCGTGGCCGGCATCAGCCTGGCCGCCTTCGCCACCGACGACGTCCGCGCCGCGGCGGCCTTCCTGACCCTGCTCACGCCGTCACGGCACGCGCCCGCCCCCGGGGAGGTCACCCGGGACCGGCTCAACGACACCCTGCGGCAGTACCACGGCGACCTGTGGGCCGCCCACGCCGCCCTCGGCTATCCGGTCCGTCCACCGGAGCGCGCCACCCCGCCGGAACCGTGGTGGTCCGACATCCCGGTGGAGGGGTTCCGGGAGTTCGACGACAACTGGTGCTGCCTCGGCTCGAACACCTCGTGCTGCCGGGAACTCCGGTTGTGACGGAGGTCGCGACAGACGGCGTCCGCCGCCGGGGGTCACCGACCGTCACGGCGGCGGACGCCGCGCTGGCACTGGCGGTCACCGTCCCCGACGTCTTCTTCTACGCGGCCCCGCTCGCGACCGGGACGAACGTCCGCGACCAGCTGCTGCTGGCCGCGTTCGCCGTCCCGGAGGCCGTCGCGCTGACCTTCCGCCGACGGTGGCCGGAGGCGGTGTTCGCCGTCGTCTGGGCCGCCGCCGTGGGCGCGGCCCTGCTCTCCCTGAACAGCGGCTTCGCCTTCACCCCCTTCTTCGGCGTACTGCTCGCGCTGTACACGGCGGCCCGGCTGAGCGGCCGGCCCGCCTCCGTCGCCGCCCTCGTGCTGACGGCCCTGCCGATCGCCCTGGCCATCTGGTACCCGGTCGCCGACGGGGCGGTGCCTCCCTCCCGTCGGACGTCGTACCTCGTCAGCGGCATCGCCTACTTCCTGCCGATCACCGCCGTCGCCTGGGGCGCCGGCCGCCGGGTCCGGGCCGCCGCCCTCGCCGCCGAGCGCGGCCGGCGCGAACTCGCGCGCGCCCGCCAGGCCGTCCTCGGTGAACGCGTCCAGATCGCCCGGGAGTTGCACGACATCGTGGCCAACGCGGTGGCCGTCATCGTCATGCAGGCCGACACCGCCCGCTGCACCGCGCCCGCCGACGCCGACCGGCTGGCCGGCACCCTCCGCGACATCGAGGAACTGGGCCGCAACGCGATGGCCGAACTGCGCCGCATGCTCCGGCTGTTGCGCACCGCCGACGTCCCCATGACGGACGGGACCGGGCGCCACGGGCTCGCCGACCTGGGCCCGCTGCTGGAGGACGCCCGACGCGCCGGGATCCTGATCGACCTGGAGGTGCGCGGCACCCCGGCCCACCTCGACGACAGCGTCGACCTGACGGCCTACCGGCTGGTCCAGGAGGCCGTCACCAACATCATCAAGCACTCCGGCGCCGGCAGCCACGCCTCGGTGCGGATCAGCTGGTCCGAGGTGCTGACCCTCGACGTGGTCGACGACGGCGCGGGCCGCCGCCCCGAGGCCCGCCGGGGACTGTCCACCGGGCACGGCCTGCTCGGACTCGCCGAGCGGATCGCGCTGTTCGGCGGCGAGCTGACCGCCTCGCCCTACCGCTCGGGCTTCCGGGTCACCGCCACCCTGCCGCTCTCCCCGCCGCCCGGCACGACGGGCTGACCGGCCACGGCGGCTCCCGGCCTCACGGCGCCTCCTGCTGCTCCGCGTACCTGGTCGTGAAGCCCAGGACCACCACGTACCGGCCCTCGGCCGGCCCGGTGACCTCGCTCGGCCGCACCGGCTGCCAGGCCAGGTACTCGGACCGCTGCCCCTCGTCGTTCCGGTAGCGCCGGCCGCCGTACTTCTCGTACCAGTAGTCCTCGCCGGAGGTCAGGAGTTCGGGGCCCGGCGGCCGGGAGACGCTCACGGCCAGCTCCGTCCGCACCGCCTCGTCCGTCGCCGGCCTGAACTCCACCGACGGGGCGATCGGCCGGGCCGCCGCCTCCGCCACCTCCTCCGGGGTCGGGTCGGCGGGCGGCTGGTGGGCGTACTCGTCGGCCGCGACCAGGCCGCTCCACCGCTGCGAGCTCCGCCAGCCCTCGGCGTCCAGGTACCGGTCCAGATCGGCCAGCCGGGAGCGGACGTCGCCGCCGTCGAAGGCCAGGTACACGTTCACGGTCCGCTCGCAGGCCACCGGCAGCCACAGCCCCCGGAGGAACAGGCCGCCGCGGTAGTCGGTGCGGCACACGTCGACCGTCGACCGCCCCAACCCCTGGGCCCACGGCAGCAGTTCGGGCAGCCGGTCGATCCGGTCGGCCATCCGCCGCTCGGCCGCCAGGCGGGCCTCCTCGGTCTCCGGCGCCCGCGCCAGCCCCGGGACGTCCGGCGGGGCCGGAATGGCCGTGTCGCGGTAGAACCGCCACCCGGCCCAGCCGCCGAACACGACCGCCACTCCCAGGAGCGCGATCAGCGCCCACCTCAGCCAGAACCGAACCACACCCACCCCCGGTCTCCACCCACCCCGCTCGGGCATCGTACGGGCGCGAACGCGTCGGCGGACGGGCGATGCCGCCGAAGGGCCGTCCCGGCGACGGATCCCGGCGCCAGGGCGTGACGGTCACCCGCCGGACGTGACGGTCACCCGCCGGAGCGGATCGGCTCGCCCGTCCGGTGCAGGTGGCTGAAGATCTCCCGGTAGGAGTGGAACAGGCCCGTCTCGTAGTACGCGACGCCCTTCTCGGCGCAGAACTCCCGGGTGATCCGGGCGGCCCGCCCGAGCGCCGGAGTCGGCATGCTGGGGAACAGGTGGTGCTCCACCTGGTAGTTGAGGCCGCCCATCACCGCGTCGATGAGCAGCCCGCCGCGGACGTTGCGCGAGGTGAGCACCTGGCGGCGCAGGAAGTCGAGCTTCATCTCCGGGGTCACCATCAGCATGCCCTTGTGGTTCGGGGCGAAGACGCTGCCCAGGTAGACGCCGAACAGCGCCTGGTGCACGGCGATGAAGGCGACGGCCTTGCCGGCCGGGAGCGCGGCGAACACCAGGCCGAAGTAGGCGAGGAAGTGGACCACCAGCAGCACGCCCTCCAGCACCGGGCGCTTCACCACGGGCCCGCGCAGCGCGCGGAAGCTGTTGAAGCTGAGGTTGAGGCCCTCCAGCAGGAGCAGCGGCACGAACAGGTACGCCTGCCGGCGGCCGATGAACCGGGCGACGCCGCTCGCCTTCCGGGCCTGCCGCTGGGACCACACCAGGAGTTCGGGGGCGACGTCCGGGTCCCGCTCCTCGTGGTTCGGGTTGGCGTGGTGGCGGGTGTGCTTGTTCATCCACCAGCCGTAGCTCATGCCCATCAGCAGGTTGGCGGCGATCCGGCCGCCGATCTCGCTCGGCACCCGCCGGTCGAAGACCTGACGATGCGCCAGGTCGTGGGAGAGCAGGCCGATCTGGGCGAAGACGACGGACATCGCCGCCGCCAGGCCGAGCTGCCACCAGGTGTCGCCCAGCGCGAACAGGGCGTACCAGCCGCCGAGGAAGGCGGCGAACACCAGGGCCATGCGGGCGGCGTAGTAGCCGGGGCGCCGGTCGAGCAGGCCCTCGTCGACTATTCGGCGGGTCAACTGGGCGAAGTCGCTGCCGCCGCTCCCGGACCGGGAGGAGGGGGCTTCGGGCGCTTCGGTCGTCATCACGGGCTGCGCGGACATACCCCGGAGTCTGTCAGTGACAGGCCCTCCAGCGGAACGGGGAAAGCACCCGCCCCGTACGGGTGTTAGCCCCCTTGCCGCGAGGGGTGCCCGCCTGCCGCGACGATCGGCGGGCCGGACCGGCGGACCGGAGGACCGTCGCGGCGGTCGACGGCACCGGCCGTCAGCCCGCTTCCGGCCGCCCGAACAGCTCGTCCAGGTGGTACGCGAGGACCGCGAGCGCCTGCTCACCGGTGCGCTGGCCGCCCAGCACGCTGGAGCCGAGCCCGTTGACCATCGCCAGCAGCCCGGCCGCGACCGCCTCGACATCCCGCTCCGGCCCGATCCCCCCGGCCTGCTGCGCCGCCCGGAGCTGCTTGGCGAGGAAGCCCTCCAGGACGACCGGCGGCTGCGCGGCCTGCTTCGCCAGCACCTCGGGGTCGCCGAGCACCAGCGCGTAGTACGCCGCGTACGTCCTGGTGATCCGGCGGCTCTCGGCGTCCGTCGGCAGGATGCAGGACAGGATCGCCGTCACCACCTCCCGGGGGGCGCGGGCCTGGCCGATCCACCGTTCCATCCGGGCCTGGAGCTGGGTGCCGAGCCTGGCTAGGGCGTCCAGCAGCAGTCCCTCCTTGGTCGTGAAGTAGTACTGGACGAGCCGCAGCGAGACCCCGGCCTCAGTGGCGACGGCCCGCATGCTGGCGGACTGCAGGCCCTGGGTGTCGGCGATGCGCAGCAGGGCCTCGGCGATCTGCCGGCGGCGTTCCTCGTGGTCGACCTTCGCGGTCATTCCGGCCTCCGTCTGTTCGTCCCGCTTCACTTGGTACACCCGTATCATGCATGTGATACACATGTACCATGCGAATCAGCGAGTTCAAGAACGGCAAGGCCGAAGCCCGCTTCCGCGCCGCCTACGAGCGCGCGCTGACCGAACTCCGGCCGGGGCCCTGGACACCGCTCGACGTCCCCACCGGCTACGGCACCACCCGGGTGTACCGCACCGGCCGCGCCGAGGGCCGGCCGATCGTGCTGCTGCCCGGCTCCGGCGGCAACGCGCTGATGTGGCACGCCCACCTCGACGCCCTCGCCGCACAGCACCCCGTGATCGCCGTGGACACCGTCGGCGAACCGGGCGCCAGCGTGCAGAGCGCCCCCGTCACCGACGGCCGCGACGCCGCCGCCTGGCTGGAGGAGCTGCTCACCGCCCTCGACCTGCCCTCCGCCCACCTGGTCGGCTGCTCCTACGGCGGCTGGATCGCCCTCAACCACCAGATCCACCACCCCGGACGGACCGCCGCCCTCACCCTGGTCGAAACGGCGGGCCTCGCCGACCTGGACCGCCGCTTCTACACCTGGCTCGTCCTCGGCGGCCTCGCCGCGACGGCCCCGCGCCCGCTGCGCCCCCGGCTGGCCCGGCTGGTCGGCAACAGCGCCGTCCTGGAGACCGAACTGATGGCGCTGGTCCGCGCCTCGATGGGCTTCCGCCGCCGCCTGCCCCCGGCCGCCACCCTCACCGACCGGGAACTCGGCCGGCTCACCGCCCCCGCCCTCTTCCTCCTCGGCGAACGCAGCGCCCTGCACGACGCCCGGGCCGTCGCCGACCGCCTGCACCGGCTGGTACCCACCGCCCGGGTCGAGATCGTCCCCGGCGCCGGCCACGCACTGCCCACCGACGACCTGGCGGCCGTCACCGCCGGCATCCTCGGCACGGCCGCGCGGCAGGCGGGCTGACCGGGGCCCTACGACCCGTCGGCCGGCCCGCCGAGAGCGGCGCGGACCAGGCGGGTGACCGCCGGGGTGGCGAGGGCCAGGTCGGCCCCGCCGCCCACGGCTCCCGCCGCCTCCGCCTCCGCCGCCAGCGCGTCGTAGGTCTCGAAGGCGGTGAGCACGAACAGCAGGCGCCCCGCGTCCGCCGGGGCGTCGGGCAGCCGGCCGGCCAGCACCCCGGCGCCCTCCCGGCGGCGGGCGTCGCGGTCGGCGATGACCCGGCCGACCTCCTCGTCGAGCGCGGCGAGGGCGCGCAGGCGGCGGGTGCAGACCCGGTCGACCGCCCAGAAGCCGCCCATCACCTCGACGAAGCGGTCCACCGCCGCCCAGGGGTCGGCCTGGGTGAAGGCCTCGGCGAGCCGGGCCATGCCGCCCTGCTCGGCGAGGGCGTCGCAGACCGCCTCCAGCAGGCCCGCCTTGGAGCCGAACTGGTAGTAGACGGTCGCCCGGGCGACGTCCGCGCGGCGGGCGACCGCGTCCAGCGAGACCCCGCCGGTCTCGGCCAGGTGCGCGCGGGCGGCCGCGACGATCCGGGCGCGGGTCTCGTCGACCTCCGCCTGCCGCTGTCCCATCCGGTAGGACCGGGGGCTCATCCCGCTCGCCTCCACTCGTTCCGTGTGAACTGGCAGTATCGCCGATCGGTTCACCCGGGCGGGGAAGGCCCGGCGCCCGGCGGAGCGGGCCCGGCGCTCAGAGCATGACCCGCCCGCCGCTGACGTCCAGGGTCTGCCCGGTGATCCAGGAGGACGCGTCGGAGGCCAGGAAGAGCGTGGCCGAGGCGACGTCCGCCGGCTCGCCGAGGCGGCCCAGCGGGTGCGCGGCGGCGACCGCGGCCTGCACCTCGGGCGGCATCTGCGCGGCGGTCCGCTCGGTGCGGACGGCGCCCGGCGCGATGGCGTTGACCCGCACGCCCTCACCGGCGACCTCCAGCGCGAGGTGCCGGGTGAACATCAGCACCCCCGCCTTGGCCGTGGCGTACGCCGCGGAGGCGCCGCCGGCCAGCCGGCCGGCCGTGGAGGCCATGGTGACGATCGAACCGCCGCGGCGGGCCAGCAGGCCGGGCAGGAAGGCCTGGACGGTGAGGAAGGTGGCGGTGAGGTTGCCGTCGAGCACGGCCCGCCAGTGCTCCTCGGTCTCGCGGACGGTCGGCACCGGGTAGCCTCCGCCGCCGGCGAAGGCGGCCAGGGTGTCGACGGGGCCGAGGTCCCGCTCGATCCGGGCGGCGGCGGAGCCGAGTGCCGCCGCGTCCGTGCAGTCGGCGACCAGTCCGAGCGCCCGGACCCCCTCCGCCTGCAGGCCGTCCGCCACCTCCGCCAGCGCCTGCGCGTCGCGCCCGAGGACGGCGACGGCCGCGCCCTGCCGGGCGAAGGCGCGGGCGGTCTCCGCGCCGATGCCGCGGCTGCCGCCGGCGACCACGACCACCCGGCCGTCCAGGTCGGGGTACCGATCCTGCCGAACTCCCATGTTCCATCGCTCCTTCGGGTTCGCACGCGCGGTGCGCCGTGGTTCACTTGATTTCATTCATACAGTCCGTCTGAATGAATGACAAGGCGCCATCCGAGACCGAACCATCCCGAACCATCCCGAGGAGGGAACCGATGAGGATCGCAGTCGTGGGTGCCACCGGACGCACCGGCCGTCTGGTGGTCGACCTCGCACTGGCCGCCGGACACACCGTCACCGCCGTCGCCCGCGACCCCGCCCGGCTGCCGGAGTACGCGCACGGCACCCCGCTCACCGCCCGGGCCGACGTCGGCCGGCCGGGCTCCCTACGGGGGCCGCTGAGCGACCAGGACGCCGTCGTCGCCACCCTCGGCACCACCGGCCGCCGGACCGCCACCACCGTCTTCTCCGACGGCGCCCGGGAGTTGACCGCGGCACTGCGGGACGGCGGCGCCCGGCACCTGGTCACGATGAGCTCGGCGGGGCTGGACACCAGCCGGCTCCCGCGCGCCCAACGGGTGGTGGCCAGGCTGGTGGTCGACCGGCTGTACCGGGAGGTCCACCACGACCTGGCCCGGATGGAGGCGGTGCTCGCCGGCTCCGACACCGCCTGGACGGTCGTCCGCGTGCCGATGCTCAAGGACGGCCCGCCGTCCCCGGGCCCGCAGGTCTCGTACGACCGACCGCTCCCCCGGGCCGGCACCGCCACCCGCGCCACCGTCGCCCACTGGATCGTCGACCACCTCGGCGACCCGACGACCTTCCGCCGACTCGTCCACCTCGCCGACGACTGACGCCCCGCCCGCGCCCCGGCGCCACCGTCACACAACGGCGGCACCCACGCCGTCGTGGACGGCTCCGGCTGCTTCGTCCGCAAGTAGCCCTGCCCGGCGGGGGCCGGACCGGACCGGCCCCCGCGCTCAGCCCTGCTGCTGCGGCGGGCGGCGGCGCAGGGCGAGCAGCAGCAGGACCACCGCCGACAGCACGGCGGACAGCCGCAGCACGTTCGGGGCGGACGACCAGCTGATCGCGCCCAGCGGCGAGCCCGACTGGAGGCCGCCGCCCTGTCCGCCGGCCTGCTTGGCCTGCTGCATGGAGTAGAAGGTGGACACGCTCATCGTGACCAGCGGGATGCCGAGGATCACGAACTTCCGCATCAGGTCGGAGATCTGGCGGGACAGGTAGCCGAGGCCCCAGCCGGCCAGCATGGCCGGGAGGAAGCCGGAGACCGCCCCGCCGACCAGCAGGGCGCAGGAGAGCAGGATCAGCGGGGAGGGCTTGCGGGCGGGCGCCTCCTTCTCCGCCTCCTGGCCCTTCCCCTTGGCCTTCCCCTTCCCTCTCGCCTTGGCCTTGCCCCCGGCCTTCCCGGCCGGGGCCTCGGGCGGCGCGGGAGGGGCGGCGGGGGCCGGCCTGAGCCAGCCCCTGCGCGGCTTCTTCGTCAGGTCCGCGGCGGGCGCCGCCGCCGTCTCCGCCGCCTCCGCCGCCGCCTGCTCGGCGGCCTCCTCGGCGGTGCGCTGCCCGGGGATCGGCTTCGGCGCGGGCCGCGGCCCGTCCGAGAAGTCGAAGAGCGTCATCGTCCACGGGCCGGTGCTCGACACCGTCGTCGGCGGGGGCCCGTCCGGCCGGTCCCCGGCGACGGTCTCCGGCAGGTGCAGCGGCACGGACGGGATGCCGCCCGCGCTCGGCGCCGGCGGGTCGTACACGCTGTCGGGGTCGAAGTCCGGAGCGGGAACGGGGGCGGACGGAGCCTCCGGAGCGCCGCCGGACGCGGCCTCACCCGAACCGGCGCCCGAGCCCGAACCCGAGCCGGCGTCCGAAGCGGCGTCCGGGCCCGCGTCCGGGCCGCCGACCGAACGCTCGCTCCACGGCCCGCTCTTGCGCCACCACTCGCCGTCCGTCATCACCGACCACCCCGCCTCGCCCGTACCGGCCGCCCACCGAACCGCCCTCGGCGTGACGCTACCCACCCCGCCCCCGCCCGCGCGAGTCCGTCCGCCGGTACGGCGGAGCGCCGGAGGTGCGCCCGGACGACGGACACCCCGTCGTCCCCGCGCCCGACTAACCTAGGTCGAATGACCACACAGCAGGGCCCTCAACGCCGGGGCAGGTCCGCCACCGGCCCGCGCACCCTCGCCGAGGAGTTGCGCGCCCGTCCCGACGACGCGCTCGCCGCCCTGCTCCGCTCCCGCCCCGACCTGCTGAACCCCGTCCCCGGCGACCTCACCCAGCTGTCCGCCCGGCTCTCCTCGCGCGCCTCCGCGCTGCGCGCCCTGGAGCGGCTCGACCGCTTCACCCTCCAGGTCGCCGAGGCCCTGGCCACCGCCCCGGACGGCACCTCGCTGAGCACCGTCCGCACCCTGCTGACCGGCCCGGCGAAGGTCAAGCCGCACCCCGGCGCCACCCCGCTCACCCCCGCCGACCGGTCCGCCGTCGCCACCGCCCTGCCGCGCGCGCTCGCCACCCTGCGCGACCGGGCGCTGCTCTGGGGCCCGGACAACGGGCTGCGGCTGGTCCTCGCCGTCCGCGAGGCGCTCGCCCCGACCGCCGTCAACCCGGGCCGCACCGGCCTCGGCCCCACCCTCGCCGACGCCACCGTCGGCATGTCCCCGGCCCGGCTGCAGCAGCTGCTCGCCTCGGCCGGGGAGCCCGGCACCCCGGACCCGGTCAGCGCCGTCGCCGCGCTCACCGCGCTGCTCACCGACCGCGCCCGCTGCGCCGCACTGCTCGACACCGCGCCCGAGGCCGCGCTGCGGCTGCTGGAGCGGCTGGTCTGGGGCCCGCCCACCGGCACCGTCCCGGACGCCACCCGCCCGGTCACCGCCGAGGACGCGCAGAGCCCCGTCGAGTGGCTGCTCGCCCGCGGCCTGCTGCTGCCCAGCAGCCCCGGCAGCGTCGTGCTGCCCCGCGAGCTCGCCCTGCACCTGCGCGGCGGCCGCACCCACCGCACCGTCGAGCCGGTCCAGCCCGAGCCCGCGCCCGCCACCGCCCCGCGCGACCCGCAGGCCGTGGACGCCGCCGCGGCCGGCCAGGCGCACACCGCCGTCAAGACCGTCGAGGAGCTGCTGGACGGCTGGGGCCTCACCCCGCCGCTGACCCTGCGCGCCGGCGGCCTCGGTGTCCGCGACCTCAAGCGCACCGCCCAGGCCCTGGAGAACACCGAGCAGCAGACCGCCTTCTGGCTCGAACTCGCCTACACCGCAGGCCTGCTGGCCCCCGACGGCGAGGTGGACGAACGCTGGGCCCCCACCCCGGGGTACGACACCTGGCTGCACCTGGACACCGCCGAGCGCTGGTCCGTCCTGGCCGGCGCCTGGCTCGCCGCCACCCGCGTCCCCGCCCTCACCGGCACCCCGGACGGCCGGGGCAAGCCGCGCGCCGCCCTCGGCCCCGAACTCGACCGCACCCTCGCCCCGTCCGTCCGCCGCGCCACCCTCGCCCTGCTCGCCGAACTGCCGCCCGGCACCCCGGCCACCGCCGAGGAGCTGCTCCCCGCCCTGCGCTGGCAGCGCCCGCTGCGCGGCGGCCCCGTCGGCCCGGACGGCCGCGACCTGCGCGACGAACTCACCGCCTGGACCCTCGACGAGGCCGAACTCCTCGGCATCACCGGCCGCGGCGCCCTGGCCGCCCCCGCCCGCGCCCTGCTCACCGCCGAGTCCGACCCGGCCGAGGTGCTCGCCCCGCTGCTCCCGCAGCCGCTGGACCACGTGATCCTCCAGCCGGACCTCACCGCGATCGCCCCCGGCCCGCTGCTCACCCCGCTCGCCCAGGCCCTCGCCCTGTGCGCCGACATCGAGTCCAAGGGCGGCGCCACCGTCTACCGCTTCACCCCGGCCTCGGTGCGCCGCGCCCTCGACGCCGGCCGCACCGCCACCGACCTGCGGGCCTTCCTGGAGCAGCACAGCCGTACGCCCGTCCCGCAGCCGCTCGCGTACCTGGTCGACGACGTCGCCCGCCGACACGGCGTCCTGCGGGTCGGCGCCGCCTCCTCCTACCTGCGCTGCGACGACCCGTCGCTGCTCGGCGAGGTCCTCGCCGACCGGCGCTCCGCCGACCTGCGGCTGCGGCTGCTCGCCCCCACCGTCCTCGCCTCCCAGGCCGCCCCGGACGTCCTGCTCGCCGCCCTGCGCACCATGGGCTACGCCCCGGCCGCCGAGTCCGCCGAGGGAGACGTGCTGATCACCCGCCCGGACAGCCGCCGCACCCCGCCCCGGCCGGCCCCCGTGCCCGTCCCCGACGGACCGCCCGCCCCCGACGACACCCTGCTCGCGGCCGCCATCAAGGCCATCCGGGCCGGCGACCGCGCCGCCACCGCCACCCGCCGCGACCCCGCCCCCGACCCGCGCCGGCTCCCCCGCACCGCCGCCGCCGAGACCCTGGCCGCCCTCCAGACGGCCGTCCTGCTCGGCGAGCGCATGTGGATCGGCTACCTCAACGCCGAGGGCATCGCCAGCCAGCGCATCATCGACCCGGTCAAGGTCGAAGGCGGCTTCGTCACCGCCTTCGACCACCACGCCGACGAACTCCGCACCTTCGCCCTGCACCGCATCACCGGCGTCGCGGAACTCGACGAGTGACCCCGGGGAGGCCGGGGGCCTTCAGTGCCCCTGCTGCGCCTCCTTCATCTTGTCCTGGACGGCCTTGTCCGCCAGGCTGCCGATCTGCCCCTGCCCGACCGGCATCGACCCCCCGGTGACGGTGTCCGCCAGCAGGAACCCGGGCGCCGCGAGCAGGCCGCCGGGCCCCTCGCCGATGCCCGCGAGGGCGTGGGCCGAGCCGGCCGAGGAGGCGGTGGCCGCGAAGGCCGAGCCCATCAGGGCGAGGGCGGTGAGAACACGCTTCGACTTCTTCATGACCAGCTCAACGAGCGAGTACGGACGGTGGTCACTCCGGGCGGCTCCCGCGCACCGCCCGGGATGCGCGACACTGGAGGGTCTGCGTCAATCCACCCTGTCAGCCAGTGGAGGGCTCCCCCGCGTGAACGACGGACCGCTCATCGTCCAGAGCGACAAAACTCTTCTCCTGGAGATCGACCACCCCAGGGCCTCCGACTGCCGTCGCGCCATCGCGCCGTTCGCCGAGCTGGAGCGGGCGCCCGAGCACGTGCACACGTACCGGGTGACGCCGCTCGGGCTGTGGAACGCGCGGGCGGCCGGGCACGACGCCGAGCAGGTGGTGGACGCCCTGGTGACGTACTCGCGCTACCCGGTGCCGCACGCGCTGCTGGTGGACGTGGCGGACACCATGGGTCGGTACGGGCGGCTCCAGCTGCTCAAGCACCCGACCCACGGGCTGGTGCTCACCACCACCGACC
Source organism: Kitasatospora sp. NPDC001119 (assembly GCF_053598475.1). NCBI lineage: Bacteria > Bacillati > Actinomycetota > Actinomycetes > Kitasatosporales > Streptomycetaceae > Kitasatospora > Kitasatospora sp. NPDC001119. The sequence goes on along the minus strand of NZ_JBSFKI010000022.1, from coordinate 19,530 downwards.
GGCCGGTGCTGGAGGAGGTGCTGCGCTCCAAGAAGGTCGTCCCGCTGGTCGGCGCCCGGGTCGACCCGGACACCGTGGTGGTGCACCCCTCCGAGCGCGGGCAGATCAAGCAGGTGCTGCTCAAACTCGGCTGGCCCGCCGAGGACTTCGCCGGGTACGTGGACGGCGAGGCGCACCCGATCGACCTGGACGAGGACGGCTGGCAGCTGCGCCCGTACCAGGCGCAGGCCGTCGAGGGCTTCTGGCACGGCGGCTCGGGCGTGGTCGTGCTGCCCTGCGGCGCCGGCAAGACGCTGGTCGGCGCGGCCGCGATGGCGCACGCCAAGTCGACCACGCTGATCCTGGTCACCAACACCGTCTCGGCCCGCCAGTGGAAGCACGAACTGGTCAAGCGCACCTCGCTCACCGAGGACGAGATCGGCGAGTACAGCGGGACGAAGAAGGAGATCCGCCCGGTCACCATCGCCACCTACCAGGTGATGACGACCAAGCGGAAGGGCGTCTACGCCCACCTGGAGCTGTTCGACGCCCGCAACTGGGGCCTGGTGGTCTACGACGAGGTGCACCTGCTGCCCGCACCGGTGTTCAAGTTCACCGCCGACCTCCAGGCCCGCCGCCGGCTCGGCCTGACCGCGACGCTGGTGCGCGAGGACGGCCGCGAGGGCGACGTGTTCAGCCTGATCGGCCCCAAGCGCTTCGACGCGCCGTGGAAGGAGATCGAGGCGCAGGGCTACATCGCGCCCGCCGACTGCTGCGAGGTGCGGGTCACCCTGACCGACTCCGAGCGGCTCGCCTACGCGACCGCCGAGCCGGAGGAGCGCTACCGCTACTGCGCCACCACGGCGACCAAGCGGCGGGTGGTGGAGGCGCTGGTCAGGAAGCACGAGAAGGACCAGACGCTGATCATCGGCCAGTACATCGACCAGCTGGACGAGCTCGGCGAGGCCCTGGACGCCCCGGTGATCAAGGGCGAGACCAGCAACGCCCAGCGCGAGAAGCTCTTCGAGGCCTTCCGGAACAAGGAGATCGGCGTCCTGGTGGTCTCCAAGGTCGCGAACTTCTCGATCGACCTGCCCGAGGCCACCGTGGCCATCCAGGTCTCCGGGACCTTCGGCTCCCGCCAGGAGGAGGCCCAGCGCCTCGGCCGGGTGCTGCGCCCCAAGGCGGACGGCCACTCGGCCCACTTCTACTCGGTGGTCGCCCGGGACACCGTGGACCAGGACTTCGCCGCCCACCGGCAGCGCTTCCTGGCCGAGCAGGGCTACGCGTACCGGATCATGGACGCGGACGACGTGCTGTGACGCACGGGCGGTAGGCCGTCCCGGGAACGGACACGGTGCTCAGGACCGGACGGCGCCTTCAGTACCGGACACCGTCGCGCCCGAGGAAGATCACGCGCGCGGCGGTGTCCAGGGCGATGCCGACGTTGCGGACGGCGGTGCTCAGCGGGTTGCGGTGGCGCCCGGAGACGGCGGTGGCGCCGGACGGGCCGGGTCGGGGGGTTCGGTTCGTGGTGCTCATGTCTTCAACGGTAGGCACCCGACCGGCGGTCGGCATCACTCCAAAGGCCGTATCCGCAGGTGCGCGGCTCGTCCGCCGGGTGTACGGCGGCCCCCGAGGCCGGGGTAGGGCGAACCCCGAGGCCGGTACGGCCGGAACCCCGGGACCCGCGCGGCTGGCCCCCAGGGGCGGACGGGTCTAAGATCGTCCGTCTGCCCCCTCCCGAACCGTGGTACCTGCTGAAGTCCCGCAGGCAGCCGGGGGAGGTACCGACCGTTCGGCAACCGGTCGGCCGTACCCACCGTGAGCTCCTACGATCCGCTGCGCCCGCCACCGGGGGCAGCCGGGAAGGTTCGCTGTGCCCGCCACCTCCACCACCGACCCCCTCCAGCGCGAACGCGACCACCTGGCCGCCTCCCGGGCCGCGCTGCGCGCGATGCGCGAGGACGTCGAGTCGCTCGACATCCGCGACGTGACCGGCACCTGGGTCACCGCCCTCGTGCTCCAGAACCAGATCGAGGCCAGGATCGCCGCCCTGGCCGACCTCTCGCACACCCCGCTGTTCTTCGGCCGCCTCGACTACCTGCACGCGATCAGCGAGGAGCTGAGCGAGGGCAGCGGCGGCGAGAGCTTCTACATCGGCCGCCGGCACGTCCACGACGCCGACGGCGACCCGATGGTGATCGACTGGCGCGCGCCGGTCTCCCAGCCGTTCTACCGGGCCAGCCGCACCGACCCGATGGACGTCGACCGCCGCCGCCGCTTCGGCTACACCGGCGGCGAGCTCACCGCCTACGAGGACGAGCACCTCAGCGACCCGGCCGAGACCGATTCCGCCTCCGCGCTGCTGGCCGCCGAGATCGAGAAGCCCCGCGTCGGCCCGATGCGCGACATCGTCGCCACCATCCAGCCCGAGCAGGACGAGATCGTCCGCTCGGACATCACGGGCACCATCTGCGTCCAGGGGGCGCCCGGCACCGGGAAGACCGCCGTCGGCCTGCACCGCGTCGCGTACCTGCTGTACGCCCACCGCGAGCGCCTGGCCCGGACCGGCACCCTGGTGATCGGGCCGAACAACGCCTTCCTCTCCTACATCGAGCAGGTGCTCCCGGCCCTCGGCGAGCTGGAGGTCGCCCAGGCCACCGTGCAGCAGCTGGTCGGGCACGTCGAGGTGAGGGGCGAGGACGACCCGGAGGCGGCCCGGCTGAAGGGCGACGCCCGGATGGCCGAGGTGCTGCGCCGGGCGGTGCGGTCGGGCATCGCGCTGCCCACCGAGCCCTGCGTGGTGGTCCGCGGCTCCCGCCGCTGGCGCGTACCGGTGTACGAACTGGTCGAGATCATCGAGGAGTTGAAGGGCCGCGAGACCCGCTACGGCGCGGCCAGGGACGCCCTGCCGCAGCGCATCGCGCACGCCGTGCTGCTGAAGATGGAGCAGGGCGGCGAGGCCCCGGACGACCGGGTGCAGGACGCGGTGGCCCGCAACAGCGCCGTCAAGGCGGTGGTCAAGGAGTGCTGGCCGGCCGTCGACCCTGCGAAGCTGGTCCTGCGGCTGCTCTCCGAGCCGGAGTTCCTGGCCGCCTGTGCCGAGGGCGTGCTGACGCCCGAGGAGCAGCGGGCGGTGCTGTGGCCCAAGCCCGGCCGCTCGGTGAAGACCGCCCGCTGGACGGCGGCCGACGCCGTCCTGGTCGACGAGGCCACCGACCTGGTGCAGCGCACCCCCTCGCTCGGGCACGTGGTGCTGGACGAGGCCCAGGACCTCTCCCCGATGCAGTACCGCGCGGTCGGCCGCCGCTGCACCACCGGCTCGGCGACCGTCCTCGGCGACCTCGCCCAGGGCACCACCCCGTGGGCGACGGCGAGTTGGCCGGAGGCGCTGCGCCACCTGGGCAAGCCGCAGGCGCACATCGAGGAGCTGACCAAGGGCTTCCGGGTGCCGGAGGAGGTCATCGCGTACGCCTCCCGGCTGCTCCCGGCGATCGCCCCCGGCCTGGCCCCGGCCTCCTCGGTCCGTGAGGCGCCCGGTTCGCTGACGATCCGCCGGATCGCGGACGGCGCCGCAGAGGGCGACACGGACACGGACGGCGGCACGACCGGCGACGCGACCGGCACGGAGGCGGTCCTGGCCGCCTGCCGGGAAGCGCTGGAGCACGAGGGCTCGACCGGCCTGATCGCCGCCGACGCCCGCGTCCCGCGGCTCGCCGAGGCACTGACCGCGGCCGGCCTGCCGTACCTCTCCCCCGGCGACGAGACCAGCGCGGAGGCCCGGCTCACCCTCGTCCCGGCCTCGCTGGCCAAGGGTCTGGAGTACGACTACGTGGTGCTGGACGAGCCGGCCGCGGTGGTCGCCGGGGAGCCGGACGAGCGGACCGGCCTGCGGCGGCTGTACGTGGCGCTGACCCGTGCCGTCTCCGGGCTGACGGTGCTGCACCGCGAGCCGCTGCCGGAGCAGCTGCGGTAGTGCGCGGAAGGGCCGGTCCGCGGACCGGCCCTTCCGTACGAACGCCCGCACCGGCGCACCCGCGCTCAGGCGTCGATCAGCGCCCGCCACTCGGCGACCTTGGCCGCGTCCACCGGCGTCCGCCAGCCGTCGACCCGCACCGCGCCGCCGACGTGGAAGGCGTCGAAGCCCTCCGCCCGCAGCTCCTTCAGGTGCTCGGCCCGCAGGCCGCCGCCGATCAGGATCCGCTGCCGGTACCCGGGCTCGCCGGCCCGGGCCAGCTCGGCCGACAGCACCTCGCGCCCGGCGTCCACCCCGGCGGCCGCGCCGGAGGTGAGGAAGGTGTCCAGGCCGGGCAGCCCGCCGACGGCGGCCCGCAGGGCGGCCCGGTCGGCGCTGTGGTCGATCGCCCGGTGGAAGGTCCAGCGGCAGCCGGCGATCGCCTCGGCGACGGCCGTGGTGGCGGCCAGGTCGACGGCGCCGTCGGCGTCGAGGAAGCCGAGCACGAACTCCTCGGCCCCCTCGGCGCGCAGCGCGGCGGCCCGGGCGCACAGCCCGTCCACGTCGCCGGGGGCGAAGCCGTCCCGGATCCGCAGCATGACCCGCAGCGGGATGCCGACGGCGGCCCGGATCCGGCCGAAGTCCTCGACGGACGGGGTGAGCCCGTCGGCGGCCATGTCGGTGACCAGTTCGAGCCGGTCGGCGCCGCCCGACTCGGCGGCCTGGGCGTCCTGGGGCGTCAGCGCGATGACTTCGAAAATTGGTCTAGACATATTCGACAGCCTGCCACATCGGACCGCCCCCGGAAACTCCCAGGGGGCCGTTCCGGTCACGCCGGAACGGCCCCCCGAACCTCCCGGTCACGCCGGACCGTGGACCGCCCCGATCGCACCGGACGCCCCGGCCGCCTCCGACCGGCCGAACCGGTGCACCGCCACCGCCACCAGCACCAGCGCGGCCACCGACGGCCCCACCGCCGGCAGCAGCTGCGAGACCCCGCCGGACCCGCGCCAGATGTTGAACAGGCAGCCCGGCCCGGCCAGCACCAGCGCCGCCACCCCCGCCGCCGTCGGCGCCACCCGCCCGCGCAGCCCGGCGAAGGTCAGCAGCAGCGGGACGACCAGCATCACCACGAACCACACCAGGTCCAGCGGGAAGGTGGTGTCGTCCCAGCTCTGGGCCGCCTCCAGCAGCCCGCCCACGGCCCCCGAGGCCAGCACCAGGCCGGCCGCGCGCAGGCCCGGCCGGGGCAGCAGGTCCGTCGGCGCCGCCGCCAACAGCAGCGCGGCCAGCACCAGCGGCAGCGTGGCCATCGCGATGTAGCCGCTCCACCACAGGTCGAAGGAGGAGGACCAGACGGCGTCCGCCAGGTTGTAGAGCCCCACCGCCCCCAGGACCAGCGCGCTGCCCCGCACCGCCGTCCAGCGCCCCAGCAGCCCCGCCACCAGGAGCAGCACGGCGGCCACCGGCGGGCAGAACGACGAGAAGTAGGCGCCGTACGAGTCGTCCCAGGAGAGCAGGTTGGCGATCCGGTGCGCGGTGGTCAGCCAGGCCACCAGCGTGGCGCCGGCCACCGCCCCGGCGAGCATCGGCGCGACCACCGCCAGCAGCCGCCCGGCCGCCGTGGCGCCGGTCAGCCCGAGCCGCACCCGCAGCCCGTACACCGCCAGGCCGAGGACCTCCCGGGCGACCGCGAGCCGGCCGCCCGCCGCCGTCGTATCGGCGAACACCTCGGCCAGCTCCTCGCCGCGCTCGCGGCGGTACGTCTCCGGGTAGAGCTGGAGCGCGGCCCGCAGCACCATCGAGGGCCCGGCGCCGATCACCGGTGTGGTCATGAGAGGCCTCCCCCCGTCGCGGGCCGCCCCTGCGGCCCGGTCTTGCCCGGCAGCATCGACCGGAGCCTGGTCAGCCGGCGCTCGGCCTCGGTGGCGACCGCCCGCAGCCGCTCCGCCTCGGCGGCCAGCGCCTCGCGGCCGGCGGCGGTCAGCGCGTAGCTGCGCCGGGCCCGGCCGTCCACCACCTCCTCGGCGGCGACCTCGATCAGGCCCTGGCCCAGCAGCCGGTCGAGCGCCCCGTAGAGCGTGCCGGTGCGCATCTTGACCCGGCCGTCGGAGATCGCGGCGATCTCCTGGATGAGCGCGTAGCCGTGCCGCGGGGCGTCGGCCAGCGCGGTGAGCAGCAGCAGCGTGGGCTCCTGCATGGAGCGTTCTGTCATACGACTACATATATCGTCAACCTACCTATAGGTCCAGCGCCCACTCCCCCGGGTCCGGCACCCGACCGGGCCGCCACAATGGTCGCCATGCCGACCACCGAGGACGCCCCGCCCGCCGAGGAACCGCTCGCCGACGCGCCCGCCGAGGGCCCGCTCGCCGACCCGCCCACCGACGACCTGCTCACCGCCTGGACCGCCCTGCTGCACCGCTGCGGGGCCGCCGTCGACCCCGAGCCGTACGGCCGGGAGCTGCTGCGCCGCTGGTCGGAGCCGCAACGCCGCTACCACACCGCCGCGCACCTGCGCGCGGTGCTGGGCCTGGTCGACGAGCTGGCCGGGCACGCCGCCGACCCGGAGGCCGTCCGCCTCGCGGCCTGGTTCCACGACGCCGTCTACCGCCCCGACCGCACCGAGAACGAGGAGCGCAGCGCCGCCCTGGCCGTCCGCGCGCTGACCGCCGCCGGGCTGCCCGCCGAGCGGGTCGCCGAGGTCGAGCGCCTCGTGCTGCTCACCGTCGGCCACGACCCCGCCCCCGACGACCGTGACGGCGAGGTGCTCTGCGACGCGGACCTCGCCGTCCTCGGCGGCTCCCCCGGGGCGTACGCGGCGTACGCGGCCGCGGTCCGCGAGGAGTACGGCTTCGTCCCCGCGCCGGACTTCGCGGCCGGCCGGGCCGCCGTCCTGCGCCACCTGCTCGCTCTGCCGGACCTCTACCGCACCCCGGCCGCCCGCGAGCGCTTCACCGCGGCCGCCCGCGCCAACCTGACCTCGGAGCTCGACACCCTCTGAGGCCCGTCAGCCCCACCGCCCGCGCACCCGGTCCGCGGCGGCCACGCCCCCCGTCACGGCCAGGACCCGCCCGGCCACGGCCCACCACGCGTCGTGGCCGGCCCCCACCGCCTCCAGCACGGCCCACCACAGCCCGAGCCCGCAGCACCCGCCCGCCACACCCCACACCCAGCGCCTCATGCGCGCACCGTACCCACCCGCGCACCACCCCCGGAAGGCACCCCCGGCCCCGAGCCGGCCGGGCTAGGCGAGCTTCCCCACCGGCGCCACCACCGCGCCCTGCTTGCCGCACACCCAGTGCGGCTCCGGCCCCAGCTCGGGCTCCACGCTCAGCGCGTGCGGGTCCCCGTCGGCCGCGCACCCGGTGCACAGCGGCCAGCGCCCGTACGCCTCCAGCAGCGCGTCCTGGACGTCCTGGGCGACCAGCCCGAGCACGTACTCGGTGCCGTCCGGCCACTGCTCCAGCCACCAGCGGCGGTGCGTCACGGCCTGCTCCACCAGCGAGACGACGGCGGCGTCCGCCACGTCCCGCGCGGTGAGGTCGGCCAGGATCAGTGCCCGCGCGTTGTGCAGGGCGGTCTCGATGTCGTCGGAAGCCATCCGTCCATTCTCCGTCCACCGGCCCGAACGCCGAAACGCCCGGACGTCCGAACGCCCGGGCCCCGGAGCTTCCGGACGCCGAAACGCCGTGTGGGCGGCCCCCCGAAGGGAGCCGCCCACACGGACGAGGAACCAGCCGATCCGATCGGAGCGATCAGGATCAGAAGTCCATGTCACCGCCCGGCATGCCGCCGCCGGCGGCCGCGGCGGCCTTCTCCGGCTTGTCGGCGATGACGGCCTCGGTGGTGAGGAACAGCGCCGCGATGGAGGCGGCGTTCTGCAGCGCGGAGCGGGTCACCTTGGCCGGGTCGATGATGCCCTCGGCGATCAGGTCGACGTAGGTGTTGGTGGCCGCGTTCAGGCCGTGACCGGCGGGGAGGTTGCGCACCTTCTCCACCACGACGCCACCCTCCAGGCCGGCGTTGGTCGCGATCTGCTTGATCGGGGCCTCCAGCGCGACCTTGACGATGTTGGCACCGGTGGCCTCGTCGCCCTCCAGCTCCAGCTTGTCGAAGGCGACACCGGCCTGCAGCAGGGCGACGCCACCACCGGCGACGATGCCCTCCTCGACGGCGGCCTTGGCGTTGCGGACGGCGTCCTCGATGCGGTGCTTGCGCTCCTTGAGCTCCACCTCGGTGGCCGCGCCGGCCTTGATGACGGCCACGCCGCCGGCCAGCTTGGCGAGGCGCTCCTGGAGCTTCTCGCGGTCGTAGTCCGAGTCGCTGTTCTCGATCTCGGCGCGGATCTGGTTCACGCGGCCCGCGACCTGCTCGCTGTCGCCGCCACCGTCGACGATGGTGGTCTCGTCCTTGGTGATGACCACCTTGCGGGCGGTGCCCAGCAGGTCGATGCCGGCGTTCTCCAGCTTGAGGCCGACCTCCTCGGAGATCACGGTGCCACCGGTGAGGATGGCGATGTCGCCGAGCATGGCCTTGCGGCGGTCACCGAAGCCCGGGGCCTTGACGGCGACGGACTTGAAGGTGCCACGGATCTTGTTCACGACCAGGGTCGACAGGGCCTCGCCCTCGACGTCCTCGGCGATGATGACCAGCGGCTTGCCGCTCTGCATGACCTTCTCCAGCAGCGGGAGCAGGTCCTTGACCGAGCCGATCTTGGAGTTGGCGATGAGGATGTACGGGTCCTCGAACGTCGCCTCCATCCGCTCCAGGTCGGTGGCGAAGTAGGCGGAGATGTAGCCCTTGTCGAAGCGCATGCCCTCGGTGAGCTCGAGCTCCAGACCGAAGGTGTTGCTCTCCTCGACGGTGATGACGCCTTCCTTGCCGACCTTGTCCATGGCCTCGGCGATGAGCTCGCCGATCTGGGTGTCAGCGGCGGAGATGGAGGCGGTGGAGGCGATCTGCTCCTTGGTCTCCACGTCCTTGGCCTGGGCCAGCAGCTGGTCGGAGACGGCCGCGACGGCCTTCTCGATGCCGCGCTTCAGGGCCATCGGGTTGGCGCCGGCGGCGACGTTGCGCAGACCCTCGCGAACCAGGGCCTGGGCGAGCACGGTGGCGGTGGTGGTGCCGTCACCCGCGACGTCGTCCGTCTTCTTGGCGACCTCCTTGACGAGCTCCGCACCGATCTTCTCGTACGGGTCCTCGAGCTCGATCTCCTTGGCGATGGAGACACCGTCGTTGGTGATCGTGGGGGCGCCCCACTTCTTCTCCAGCACGACGTTGCGGCCCTTGGGGCCGAGCGTGACCTTCACGGCGTCGGCGAGCTGGTTCATGCCACGCTCAAGGCCGCGGCGAGCTTCCTCATCAAAGGCGATGATCTTGGCCATCTGAAGTGGTCCTCCGGGACACGGTCGACTGCTCGGACCAAGGGGTGCCCGCGACGGACGGCCCTGGTGTGCGGGGGTCCATTCCCCTACCGCTCCCGGGGGCCTCACCGACCCGGTCCGCTGTCACTCTCACGCTGTGAGTGCTAACGCCAATGATTAGCACTCCGGGTGGTCGAGTGCAAGCCCAATCGACGATCCGCGAGCCGTCGCCGGAGCCCCGGCGGAGCCGCGTCGGGGAACGCCGACGGGCCCGTACGACACGCGTCGCACGGGCCCGTCGAGAAGCGAGTGGTCACCAGCCGTAGGGCCGCGCCGAGCTCCTGGAGTCGGAAGGGGTCAGACCGCCGCGCGGACCATGTCCGCCTGCGGGCCCTTCTGTCCCTGGGAGATCTCGAACTCGACCCGCTGGCCCTCCTCGAGGGTGCGGTAGCCGTCCATCTGGATCGCGCTGTAGTGGACGAAGACGTCCGCACCACCGTCGACCGCGATGAAGCCGTAGCCCTTCTCCGCGTTGAACCACTTGACGGTGCCCTGAGCCATTCCGAACTCCCCTAGTGCTGTGCTGGCCCTTCACGTGCCCGCAGGTCGCGGGCCCGGATTGGTTGAAGGCCGGCCCGGGGAACCCCCCCTGGGCGCAGCCGTGCACGCCGCAACCATCCGCGCGGAACGCCGGGCGGCCTCCGGTGAGCGGGTGATTGCGTCGACCGCCGCTGAATGTATCCGGATCGACGCCCTCTGCAACAGGGCCAACCGCCGGTAATTCCGCCAAGGCGTCAAGGGACAGGACGGATCGAATCGGAATAATCTCGGCATTCCACGCCGGACATAGCGGACGAATTACTCAAATGCCCGCGCGAATTCTGACATCTGCCTGACATGTTTCACGGTCCGCCCCCGGCGGCCGGACGCCCCCGGGCCGAGCACTGCGGGGGCCGAAAGGGAAACCCTGTTCCCAGCCGAGCCACACTCTACTCCGACTCGACCCGGAAATATTCCCGCCGGAATGCGAGCGGTCGCCCGCGCATACGGAGAACGGATTTCCGTACGCGCGGGCGACCGCGGGTTCTGCTTTGTCGGCTCAGCAGCCGCCGGCCACCGCCGGGATGATCGAGACGCTGGCGCCGTCCTTGATCTCGGTCGCCAGACCCTCGGCGAAGCGCACGTCGTCGTCGTTCACGTAGACGTTCACGAAGCGGCGCAGCTTGCCCGTGTCGTCCAGGATGCGGGCCGCGATGCCCGCGTGGTTCTTCTCCAGGTCGGCGACGACCTCGGCCAGGGTGGCACCCTCGGCGGTCACCTCGGCGGCGCCGTCGGTGTAGGTGCGCAGGATGGTGGGGATGCGGACGGTGGCGCTCATGACTCTCCTAGCGGGGGCGGGGCCTATCGGGTGGTTCAGGCGGACACGAGGCCGGCGGCGCGGAACGAGTCCAGCGTCGGGCGGATGACGGCGGTCATCCCGGAATCGGAGACGGCGTCCAGGGTCTTCAGCCCGTCGCCGGTGTTGATCGCGACGGTCTCCTTGGCCGGGTCCAGCTGCCCGGTCTCGACCAGCTTCTTCAGCACGCCGACGGTCACCCCGCCCGCGGTCTCGGCGAAGATCCCCTCGGTCCGCGCCAGCAGCCGGATCGCCGCCACGACCTCGGCGTCCGTGACGTCCTCCACCGCGCCACCGGTACGGCGGGCGATGTCCAGCACGTACGGGCCGTCGGCCGGGTTGCCGATCGCCAGCGACTTGGCGATGGTGTCCGGCTTCACCGGCTTGATCACGTCCCGGCCGGCCTTGAACGCGGCCGACACCGGCGAGCAGCCCTCCGCCTGGGCGCCGAAGACCTTGTACGGCCGGTCCTCGACCAGGCCGAGCCTGATCAGCTCCTGGAGCCCCTTGTCGATCTTCGTCAGCTGCGAGCCCGAGGCGATCGGGATCACGATCTGCTCCGGCAGCCGCCAGCCGAGCTGCTCGCAGATCTCGTACGCCAGCGTCTTGGAGCCCTCGCCGTAGTACGGCCGCAGGTTCACGTTGACGAAGCCCCAGCCCTCGCCGGCCGGGTCGCCGATCAGCTCCGAGCAGAAGCGGTTCACGTCGTCGTAGTTGCCCTCGATGCCGACCAGCTCGCCGCCGTACACCCCGGCCATGACGACCTTGCCCTGCTCCAGGTCGTGCGGGATGAACACGCAGGACCGGAACCCGGCCCGGGCCGCCGCCGCACCCACCGCGCCGGCCAGGTTGCCGGTGGAGGAGCAGGACAGCGTGGTGTAGCCGAACGCCCGGGCCGCCTCGATCGCGCACGCGACCACCCGGTCCTTGAACGAGTGCGTCGGGTTCCCGGAGTCGTCCTTGACGTGCAGCTGGGCGGTGAAACCGAGCTCCCGGCCCAGGTTGTCCGCCTTCACCAGCGGGGTCCACCCCGGGTTCAGGTTCGGCTTGGACGCCACGTCGGCCGGCACCGGCAGCAGCGGCGCGTACCGCCAGATGGAGGCCGGACCGGCCTCGATCCGCTTGCGCAGCTCCTCGGCGCCCTCGCTGCCGAACTCGTAGGCGATCTCCAGCGGGCCGAAGCACTCCAGGCACGCGAAGCTGGGGCCGAGCGGGAAGCGGGTGCCGCACTCGCGACAGGACAGCGCGGCGGCCGGGCCGAGGTCGACGGAAACGGGTGCGGCAGTGTCGATAGCCATGATGGCGAGGCCTCTCTCCTCATCTTCCCCGTGGCGCGGTCGCGACACGGGACGGAATTGGCACCTGTCCCGCCGGGGCCTGTCGACAGACAGCCGCGCGAGAAGGTTGCCGGGACGTCAACGGGCCGTTCCCTCAGTCCCTCTGGATGAGCTTGTGAAATTGTGGTGGTGCTCAACGGAGACCCCGGCGTGCAAAGGTCCGACCGCTGTACGAAGACTGTATCCGAAGGCGTCAAACCTGAACGGGACCGTCCGCCAAGCGAGATGACCCGTCCCACCGACCTCGCCGAGGAGATCTCCGTGCCCGCCGAACCGACTCCCGCGCTCCTCCCGCAGGCGGCGTCCTGGCTGCGCCGCCGCTCCTGGAGCGCGGCCGACCGGCCGGTCCGCACCCTGCTCGACGCCAAGGAGCGCACCGGTCGCACGGTCAGCGTGGTCCTCCCCGCCCTGGACGAGGAGGCCACCGTCGGCGACATCGTCCGCACCATCCGCCGCGAGCTGATGGAACGCCTCCCGCTCGTCGACGAACTCGTCGTCGTCGACTCCGGCTCCACCGACGCCACCGCCGCCGTCGCCGCCGAGGCCGGCGCCCGGGTCGAGCACCGCGACGCCGTCCTGCCCCGGCTGCCCACCGTCCCCGGCAAGGGCGAGGTGCTCTGGCGCTCGCTGCTGGTCACCCACGGCGACATCGTCTGCTTCGTCGACGCCGACCTGCGCGAGTTCGACCCGGCCTTCGTCTCCGGCATCATCGGCCCGCTGCTCACCGACGAGTCCATCCAGCTGGTCAAGGCCATGTACGACCGCCCGCTGGAGTCGGAGGGCGCCGTCCTGCCAGCCGGCGGCGGCCGGGTCACCGAACTCGTCGCCCGCCCCCTGCTCAACCTCCACTGGCCGGAACTCGCCGGTTTCGTCCAGCCGCTCGGCGGCGAGTACGCGGCCCGCCGCTCACTGCTCGAACGGCTGCCCTTCCCCACCGGCTACGGCGTCGAACTCGGCCTGCTGGTCGACGCCCTGGAGCTGGCCGGCCTGGACGCCCTCGCCCAGGTGGACGTCGGCGTCCGGCACCACCGCCACCAGGACGGCCAGGCCCTCGGCCGGATGGCCGCCACCATCTACCGGACCGCCCTGGAACGCCTCGACCGCACCCACCGCCTCAAGGCCTCCGCCGACCTCGTCCACCCCCACCTCACCCAGTTCACCCGCGACCCGGAAACCCGCGCCTTCACCGCCCACACCCACCCGGTGACCGCCCTCGAACGCCCCCCGATCCACACCCTCCCCGAGTACGCCGCCCGCCATTAGGGCCTCTCTTTCGGATCATGCCAGGCGCGCGACGTGATCCGAAAGAGAGGCCCTGGGCCCTCTCTTCGACGGGCCGCACGGGTTTGCCACGCCGACCCCACGGCAACATGCCAACCATGGGCGATCTCACGACCAACCGTTCGAGCGTGACCGGCACCGCCCCCGTCCTGGTGGCGTCCAACCGGGGACCGGTGTCCTTCAGCACCGCCGACGACGGCACGCTGACCCTGCGCCGCGGCGGCGGCGGCCTGGTCTCCGGCCTCTCCGCCATCGACGACCCGAACGCCGTCTGGGTCTGCGCCGCCCTCGACGACTCCGACCGCAGGGCCGCCGCCGAGGCACCCCACGGCCGCCTCGACCTGGCCGGCCACGAGGTCGGCGGCCAGGCCGTACGGATGCTGGACATCGACCCGCTGACCTTCGCCCGCGCCTACAACGGCGTCGCCAACTCCACCCTCTGGTTCGTCCACCACCTGCTCTACGCGACCCCCACCGCCCCCTCCTTCGACGCCGCCTTCCGCACCGAGTGGGCCGCCTACCGGGCCTACAACGAGGCCTTCGCCGAAGCCCTCGCCGCCGAGGCCGCCCCGAACGCCGCCGTCCTCGTCCAGGACTACCACCTCTCCCTGGTCCCGGCCCTGCTCCGCGAAGCCCGCCCCGACCTGCGGATCGGCCACTTCTCGCACACCCCCTGGGCCCCGCCCGAGTACTACCGGATGCTGCCCGACGACGTCGCCCGGGCCGTCCTCACCGGCATCCTCGGCGCCGACCGGGCCGGCTTCCTGACCCAGCGCTGGGCCCGCGCCTTCGCCGCCTGCTGCGAGGACCTCCTCGGCGCGACCGTCGACCACGACGCGCTCACCGTCACCGTCGACGGCCGCACCACGCGCCTCGGCGTCCACGCCCTCGGCGCCGACGCCGACTTCCTGCGCGAGCGCGCCCACCGCCCCGACGTCGACGAACGCCTCGCCGCCCTCCGCGCGGCCGTCGGCGACCGCCGCACCATCGTCCGGGTCGACCGCACCGAGCTGAGCAAGAACATCGTCCGCGGCCTCCAGGCCTACCGGCACCTGCTCCGCACCCGCCCCGAGTGGCACGACCGGGTGGTGCACATCGCCTTCGCCTACCCGTCCCGCACCGACCTCGCCGAGTACCGCGCCTACACGGCCGCCGTCCAGCGGCTGGCCGAGGAGATCGACGCCGAGTTCGCCACCCCCGCCTGGCGGCCCCTGATCCTCCACGTCGACGACGACTTCCCGCGCTCCCTCGCCGCCTACCGGCTGGCCGACGTCGCCCTGGTCAACCCCATCCGCGACGGCATGAACCTGGTCGCCAAGGAGGTCCCGGTGGTCTCCGACCACGGCTGCGCCCTCGTCCTCTCCCGCGAGGCCGGCGCCCACGCCGAACTCAAGGACGACGCCCTCACCGTCAACCCCTACGACGTCATCGCCACCGCCGAGGCCCTCCACGCCGGCCTCACCATGAGCCCGGAGGAGCGCGCCGACCGCACCAAGCGCCTGGCGGCGGCGGCCACCGCGCTCCCCCCGCAGCAGTGGTTCCTGGACCAGCTCAACGCGCTGTGAGCGCGTCCGCCAAGGCCCCCAACAGCTCCACCACGCCCTCCGGCCCGGCGACCACCAGGTCCGCCCGGTCGGCCAGCTCCCGCACCGGCGCGTCCCCCACCGCACCGGCGCAGACCAGCACCCCGGCCACGCCCTCGCCGCGCAGCTCCTCCACCGCGGCGAAGGCCGCCACGTCCCCCAGGTCGTCCCCCGCGTAGAGCACCGACCGCGCCCCCCGCTCGCGCAGGAACCCGGTCAGCGCCGCCCCCTTGTCCACCCCCGGCGGCCGCAGCTCCAGCACCAGCCGCCCGGGCTCCACCACCAGCCCGTGCCCGGCCGCCAGCTCCCCCACCGGCGCCCGCAGCAGCTCCAACGCCTCCTCCGGCGCCGCCGTCCGCCGGGTGTGCACGGCCACCGACCGCCCCTTGTCCTCCACCCACGTCCCCTCGGGCGCCCCCACCCGCTCCAGCACCCCCGGCAGCACCGCCCGCACCCGCGCCACCCCCGGATGCACCTCCGGCGCCGAGAGCTCCCCGCCCTCCCACCGCTCGGCCCCGTAGTGCCCCAGCACCACCACCCCCGGCAGGTCCGCGAACCCCCCGTACTCCACCGCCACCCCGGCCGGCCGCCCCGTCACCACCACGACGCCCCCCACCACCGGCGCCAGCCGCCGCAACACCCCCACCACCCCCGGATGCGCCCGCGCCCGCCCCGGATCCGCCACGATCGGCGCCAGCGTCCCGTCGAAGTCCAACCCGATCACGGCATCCCCGGGCGCGCCCAGCACCGCCCGCACCCCGTCCCGCCCAACCCCGGTCCCCGGCACGAACATCTCTTCAAAGCCCATACCGAAGCCCTACCCCGGAGCCCCCCACTCCGCACCCCGGCCTCCCCGGAGCCCCCCACCTCCCCCACCAGGGCCACCTCCCCCACCCCCACCCACCCGCCCCTCCCCTCTAGCGAGAGGGACGCGCTGCGGGAGGGGGTGGCGCAGGGGGTGGCCGCGGAGAGGGGCGTGACGGGTGATTTTCAGACTGCCAACGGTCTGAACGCCCCACCTCCAGGGTTGGCAGTCTGAAAATCATCCAGCCCCCGGAGCGACCACCCCCGGAGCCGCCCCCGGCCCCCCCACCCTCCCGAGAGCCCGAACCCCCCCACCCGTCAACGGGCCCCCCGCCGAGCCTCCCGCACCCGCCGCAGCCGGTTCACCAGCACCGGCGCGTGCGCCAGCGCCTCCTCCTGGTCCAGCAGCGCGTTCAGCACCTGGTAGTACCGCGTCGGGGAGAGCCCCAGCTCCTCCCGGATCGTCCGCTCCTTGGCCCCCGCCGTCCGCCACTGCCGCCCCTCCAGCGCCAGCACCGCCCGGTCCCGCTCGCTCAGCTCGCCCACCGCCGACACCTCCGTCCACCGCTACGGAGTGTCATTCTCGCGCGCGACCCGGACACACACTGCTCGCCCCACCGCTCCCCGTGCCCGGCTACCGTCACCCCCATGACCACGCCGAGCTTCGCCCTGCACATCCCGACCGCCGACCTCGACCCCGACCCGCTCGACCCGTCCCAGATCGTCTCGGGCACCCCCGAGGTCACCGGCCGGGTGCTCTCCGAGTCCGCCGACGGCCGTCACCTGCGCGGTCTCTGGCAGATCACCCCCGGCGTGGTCACGGACGTCGAGGCGGACGAGATGTTCGTGGTGCTCAGCGGCCGGGCCACGATCGAGGTCGAGGGCGGCCCGACCCTGGAGGTCGGCCCGGGCGACTGCGCGGTGCTGCGCGAGGGCGACCGCACCACCTGGACGGTCCACGAGACCCTCCGCAAGGCCTACGCCATCACGCTGCCCTGAGCCCCGTCGGGGCCGGGGCGAACCACGCCCCGGCCCCGACGGCCTGCTACTTGCGGACCTTCACCGCTTCCTTCACCGCCGCGTCCTGCAGTCCTTCGAGCACCTGCTTCGGGTCCCCCGTCACGGCCTGCCCGATCCCGGCCTTGATCCGGTTGCTGACCTCGCCCCAGGCCGGGTCCCCGAACGGGTAGAAGCTCGCGTTGCTGAGCCCGACCGCGAACTGCTTGAGGTCCTCGTGCTTGGGGTCGGACGACATCTGGGCGAACGCGTCCTGGGTGACCGGCAGGAGGTTGTACTGCTCGTCGAACTTCAGCTGGTTGTCCTTGCCGTAGACGAACGCCAGGAACTTCTTGATCTCGTTCTTGTGCCCGTTCGCCTTCAGCGCCATCATCCAGTCCGCGACCCCGAGGCTCCCGGTCCGTCCGACGCCGTCCTTCTTCGGGATCGGCGCCGTGCCGAACTCGATCTTCCCGGCGGTCGCCATCCGCAGCAGGGTCGGGTGCCCGTTCAGCATCGCGACCTTCCCGGCGGCGAAGTCCTGGAACACCGGGGTGCGGTTCATCTTGCCCGGGTCCGGGTACGTCAGCCCGGTGGCCACCAGGTTGCTCTTCAGCCAGCCGAAGGTGGCCTGGTTCTGGGCGCTGTCGATGGTGTAGTTGCCGACGTCGTCGGAGATGCTGCCGCCGCCGCTCAGCGTCCACAGCATCGACTCGGCCGGTGCCTCCTCCGGCCCCAGCGGCAGCCCGTACGGGGTCACCCCCGGCACCTTGGCCTTGATCTTCTCGGCGTCCTGCCGCAGCTCGTTCCAGGTGGCCGGCGGCTGGGTGATCCCGGCCTGCCGGAAGACCGCCTTGTTGTAGAAGAGCACCCGCGAGGAGGAGACGAACGGGATCCCGTACTGCGTCCCGACCACCTGCCCGGCGTGCGCGAAGGTGTCCAGGAACCTGGCCTGGGTGTCCACCGAGAGCACGTCGGAGGCCGGGTACAGCCGGTCCGCCGCGACCTGGTCCGCGAAGCCGCCGGTCTGGAGCAGGTCCGGCGACTTGCCGGCGGCGATCATGTCCTCGACCTTCTTGCCGATCTCGGTCCAGCTGTCCACCTCGACGCTGACCCTGATCCCGGGGTTGGCCGCCTCGAAGTCCCTGGCGACCGCGTCCCAGTAGTGCTGGGAGCTGGTCTCGGGGCTCTCCCCGTAGTCGGCGGCGACCAGTCTGAGGGTGACCGGCCCGTCGTCCTGCCCGCCGCAGGCACTGACCGCGGTGAGGACCAGTGCTCCGGCCAGCGCACCGCCGAGCACACGGGTGGGAACGTGGACGCGCCTGTTCAACGCGGGTACCGCCTTCGGGGGGATGGAACGGGGGATGGAACGGGGGGTGAACGCAGCCGGAACGGGGGAATCCGGCAGGGGGACGCGCAACACTCCCAAACCCGTCGACCACCGGTCCACACCACCGCCCGGCGCCGCCCCAGTAGTTATCGAAGTGCTCGGCGTCATTGCACAATGCGCAACAAAACCCCCACTCACCCCGGTCCGCGCCCGCCCCGCACCCCGGCGCAAAGCCGCGCACACCCCCGCAGCTGCGACAAAGCTCACCCAGTATGGACCAGACCAATCCGACAACTGGACTAGACCTCTTCTACCCGCCCAAGGGAAACTGTCCTCCGTGAAGCACGTCATCGCACTCGATGTAGGCGGCACCGGCATGAAGGCCGCGCTGCTCGCCCAGGACGGCTCCGTGCTGTTCGAGGCACGCCGACCGACCGGGCGGGAGCACGGCACGGACGCCGTCGTCGCCGCCATCCTCGACTTCGCCACCGACCTGGCGGACGAGGGCCGCAGCCGTTTCGGCGTCGCCCCGCTCGCGGCCGGTGTCGCCGTCCCGGGCACGATCGACGAGAAGAACGGCATCGCGGTCTTCTCCGCCAACCTCGGCTGGCGCGAGCTCCCGCTGCGCAAGCTCCTCGGCGAGCGCCTGGCCGGACCGGACGGCGGCGCGATGCCGGTGGCCCTCGGCCACGACGTGCGCTCCGGCGGCCTGGCCGAGGGCCGGCTCGGAGCCGGCCGCGGCGTCGACCGCTTCCTGTTCATCGCCCTCGGCACCGGCATCGCCGGCGCCATCGGCATCGACGGCCGGATCGAGGCCGGCGCGCACGGCTACGGCGGCGAGATCGGCCACGTCGTGGTCCGCCCGGGCGGACCGCAGTGCGGCTGCGGCGCCCGCGGCTGCCTGGAGACGCTGGCCTCCGCCTCCGCCGTCTCCCGCGCCTGGGCCGAGACCAGCGGCGACCCCGACGCCGACGCGGCATCCTGCGCCGCCGCGGTGGACGCCGGGGACGACCGCGCCCTCGCGGTCTGGCAGCGCGCCATCGACGCCCTGGCGGACGGCATCGTGCTGGCCCAGAGCCTGCTCGACCCGTCCACCGTGATCGTCGGCGGCGGGCTGGCCGAGGCCGGCGACACGCTCTTCACTCCGCTGCGCGCGGCGGTCACCGGGCGACTGACCTTCCAGATGCCCCCGAAGGTCGTACCCGCCATGCTCAAAGACACCGCCGCGTCCCTGGGCGCGGGCCTGCTCGCCTGGGATCTGCTCTCCATGGAGGTGACCGCGTGACCACCGCGGACCGTGACCGTACTGCCCTGGCCGGTGCCCGGCTGGTCCTGCCCGGCGGCGTCGTCGAGGGCGACCGCCTCGCCGTCGAGGGCGAGCGCATCGCCGGCCTCGGCGGCGACTCCGAGCCCGGCGACCTCGACCTGACCGGGTACACCGTCGTCCCCGGCTTCGTCGACCTGCACGTCCACGGCGGCGGCGGTGCCTCGTACGCCTCC
>NZ_JBSFKI010000021.1:127494-181272 GCF_053598475.1 Kitasatospora sp. NPDC001119 | reverse complement strand
TTCCGGGCCCGCCTGGCAGCCGGGAACCGGGCGGATGCCCTGCTCTCGCTGATGCTGGAACGTCTGAAGGCCGCCGGCCTGGTGCGGGCCGGCGGGCGTCAGCGCACCGACTCCACCCATGTGCTGGCCTGCGTGCGCACACTGAACCGGATCGAGTGCCTGGGCGAGGCCCTGCGCGCGGCCCTGGAGGAGATCGCCCGCACCAGCCCCGCGTTCGTCGTGCCGCTCCTGAGGGAGGGCTGGGACGAACGCTACGGCCGCAAGGTCGAGACGGGCAGGCTCCTGCGCCGCAGAGGCGCCTCCGCCCTCAAGCTCGCCGAGCAGATCGGCGCCGACGGCCGGAGCCTGACCGACGCCATCGACACGGACCCCGACGCCGTGTGGATGAACGGCCTGGCGCAGGTCAGGATCCTGCGCGAGCTGTGGGACCAGCACTTCGAGGCCACCGCCACCGGCCGACTGCGCTACCGGGACACCAAGGAACTGCCGCCCTCCGCGCAGCGCGTGCGCTCGCCTCACGATACGCAGGCCCGCTACAGCACCAAAGGCCGTCCCGGAGCGGGCAGCGTGGAGTGGACCGGCTCCAAGGCCCACCTGACCGAGTCCTGCGACGAGGACCTGCCGCACCTGGTCACCGACGTCCACACCACTGCCGCCACCGAACCCGACGTCACGGCCGTCACCCCCGTCCAGGACAGGCTCATCGGCCGGGGCCTGAAGCCTGGCGAGCACCTGACGGAGACTGGCAGGCCGGGACCACGCGCTGCCCCGCCGGAGCCACCAGCATCTCCATGCGGCCCCGCAAGGACGGCCTGATCGCCGTCGCGTTCTCCCTCACCGACTGCCGGCCCTGCCCCATCCGCGTCCGGTGCACTCCGTCCGTCACCCGTGGCCGAAGCCTGCAGATCCACCCCGAACCCGTCCACACGGCGCGCACGCGGATGCAGACCGAACAGGACACCCCTCAATGGCGCGAGACCTACCGGGCCCGCGCCGGCATCGAAGCAACGGTCTCACAAGCGGTCCGAGGCCCCGGCCTGCGACGATCCCGTTACCGGGGCCCCGCCAAGACCCACCTGCAGAACGTCCTCATCGGCATCGCGATCAACATCCGCCGACTCGGCACCCACTTCGACACCACCACGACCAGGCCAGACCGCCGCCCCACCCGCGTCCACACTCTGCACCCAACACGGCGCCGCAACGGCAGCCTGACCCAGACCACATACTTCGCCAGCAGAGTCGCGGGGCCGACTTCCTACGTCGGGCGGTGGTCAGGCCGGGGTCGGGGGGCCGGGGTGGCCGCGGAAGGTGGTGCGGTAGGTCTGGGGGGAGACGCCGATCGCGGCGTGGAGGTGCTGGCGGAGGGAGGCGCCGGTGGCGAAGCCGATCTCGGTGGCGATGCGGTCGACGGGGAGGTCGCTGGTCTCCAGCAGGTGGCGGGCGCGGTGGAGGCGTTGCTGGATCAGCCAGCGGCCCGGGCTGGTGCCGGTCTCGTCCTGGAAGCGGCGGGCGAAGGTGCGCGGGCTCATCCGGGCGTGGGCGGCCAGCTCGCGGAGGGCGAGCGGGCGGTCGAGGTGTTGGAGGGCCCAGGCCTGGGTGGCGGCGGTGCCGTTGGCGCCTTCCGAGGGCACCGGCTGCTCGATGTACTGGGCCTGGCCGCCCTCGCGCCAGGGCGGGACCACGCACTGGCGGGCGACCTGGTTGGCGACGGCGCTGCCGTGGTCGGAGCGCACCAGGTGGAGGCAGACGTCGAGGCCGGAGGCGGCGCCCGCCGAGGTGAGGATGTCGCCGTCGTCGACGAAGAGCACGTCGGCGTCCAGGGCAACCCGGGGGTACATCCGGCGGAAGGCCGGTGCCAGGGCCCAGTGGGTGGTGGCGGGGCGTCCGTCGAGGAGGCCGGCGGCGGCCAGCGCGAACGCGCCGGTGCAGATGGAGACGATGCGGGTGCCGGGGCGGATCCGGGCGAGGGCCGCGCGCTCGGGCTCCGGCAGGTCGGCGGTGGCGCGGTGCAGGGCGTACGGCGGGATGACGACGGTGTCGGCGCTCTCCAGGGCCTCGGGCCCGTGCCCGACGGTGATGGTGAAGTCGGCGCTGGTCGCGACCGTTCGGTCCTCCGTCGCCGCGCACGTCACCACCTCGTACGCGCCCGGCACCCCGGGGAAGACCCGGTTGGGGATGCCCAGCTCGAAGGGGTAGACGCCGTCGAGGGCGAGGACGACGACGCGGTGCGGCGGCCGGGCGCCGGGGCCGCCAGAACCGAGAGGACCACGGGGTTCCATCGCAGGCATGGCACGATCCTATCGGTCTTTGGCAATCTTGCCATTTCGCTGGTCAGGGGCACGGCCGCAGGCTGGATCCATGACCACGAACTCCACGAGCACGAACCCCACGAGCACGAACACGATGCGGGCCATCACCCAGACCGCCCTCGGCACCCCGGACGTCCTCCACGAGGCCGAGGTCGAGCGGCCCGCGCCCGGCGTCGGCCAGGTCCTCGTCGCCGTCCACGCCGCCGGGGTCAACCCCACCGACTGGAAGCACCGCGACCGCGGCTACTTCCTCGGGCAGCCCCCGTTCACGCTCGGCTGGGACGTCTCCGGCACCGTCGAGGCGGTCGGCGTCGGCGTCTCGCTCTTCACCCCGGGCGACGAGGTGTTCGGCATGCTGCCCTACCCGTACGGCGCCGGCGCGCACGCCGAGTACGTCGCCGGCCCCGCCCGGGCCTTCGTGCCCAAGCCCCCCGTACTGAGCCACGTCGAGGCCGGCGCGCTTCCGCTGGTGGCGCTCACCGCCTGGCAGGCGCTCGTCGACACGGCGGGGCTGCGGCCGGGGCAGCGGGTCCTGGTGCACGCGGCGGCCGGCGGCGTCGGGCACGTCGCCGTGCAGATCGCCAAGGCGCGCGGCGCGTACGTCATCGGCACGGCGTCCGCCGCCAAGCACGACTTCGTCCGGGGCCTGGGCGCGGACGAGGTCATCGACTACCGGACGGCCGACTTCGTGGCGGAGGCCCGCGACATCGACGTGGTCCTCGACCCGCTCGGCGGCGACGACCGGCTGCGCTCCCTGGAGACCCTCCGGCCCGGCGGCGTCCTGGTGTCGATCCTGCCCCAGGGGATCGACGAGGTGGCCGAGCGCGCCGCCGAGCTGGGCGTGACGGCGAAGGCCCTGCTGGTCGAGCACGACCGGGCGGGCATGGCCGCGATCGCCGCTCTCGTCGAAGCCGGGCAGCTGCGCCCGCACGTCTCCGCCACCTACCCGCTCGCGGAGGCCGCGAAGGCCCACGCCGAGGGCGAGACCGGCCGGGTCACGGGCAAGCTGGTCCTCACCGTCCGCCCGTAGCGGTCACCCGGACCCCGGCGGCCCCGGGAGCAGCAGGCGCTCGGGAAGCGAACAGACCGGGGCAGATTCAGACCGAATCGGGCAGGGTGGGACGATACCTGCCATGCCTAGCAAGTCTCCATCGGTCCGGGACACCGACGCCCCGCCCGACCCGCTCTGCCGTCTCCTGCTCGACCTGGGCGAAGCCCTGCTAGGCGGCGGCCTGCCCGTCCATGAGGTCGAGGACGAACTCCGCGGACTGGGGCGGGCGTTGGGCGCCCCTGAGGTCCAGGTCGCCGCGCTGACCAACGGGCTGTTCGTGGCCCTGCACCCGGACGGCGCCACCAGGTTCCAGCCGCTCGGCGGCACCCTGCGGTTCGAGCAGACGGCCGACGTCCTCGACCTGGTGCACCGGCTGCGGGCGGGCGAACTCGACGGGCCCCGGGCGCGCGCCGAGCTGGACCGGATCCGGCGGGCGCCCGCCCGCTGGCCCGCGTGGGTGGCGGACTTCGGGGCGCTGCCGGTCGGGGTCGGGGTGTGCATCTTCCTGCAGCCGGTGGCGGCGAACGTGCTGGCCGCCGGGCTCGGCTCGCTGATCGTGGTGGGCCTGACCGTGCTCGCCCGGCGGCGGCCGCACCTGCGGCCGCTGCTGCCCGTCACGGCCGGCTTCCTGGTCGCGCTGCTGGTCCTGGCACTCGCGCGGGCCTCGCTGCTGGACGGGCCGCTGCGGACGATCGTGGCCACCCTGGCGATCCTGCTGCCGGGCGGGCTGCTGGTCACCGGGCTGTCCGAGATCGCCGCCGGCGCCGCCAACGCGGGCACCGCTCGGCTGGTCTCCGGCGCCGTGCAGCTGACGCTGTTCCTCGCCGGGGTGGCCGCGGCCGCGACCGCGATCGGCATGCCGTCCACCGCGCTGGCCAACGTGCAGGTGGCCAAGCCGAGCTGGTGGGTGATCGCGCTGGGGCTGGCGATCGCGGTGGCCGGGGTGGTGGTCAACGTCCACACCCCGCCCTCGGCCATCCCGTGGATCGTCGCGGTGATCGCGGTGAGTGTCACCGCCCAGGTGGCGGTGGGGTCGGTGCACGGCGCGGCGATCGGCGGCCTGGCCGGCGCCGTGGCCGCCGCGGTCGCGGCCACCCTGGTGCACTGGCTGCCGGGCGGTCCGCTCTGGCAGGTGCTCTACCTCCCGGCGTTCTGGATCGTCGTGCCGGGCTCCTTCGGTCTGCTGAACACCGCGCAGATCGAGGTCGGCAACGGGGCGCAGTCGCTGCTGGCGGCCGTCTCGGCGGTCTTCGGGGTGTCGATCGGCACACTGATCGGCGCGGTGATCAGCCGGATCCCCCGCCCCAGCCTCACCGGCCTGCCGCACCGGGCCTGAGCCGGTCGGCACCAGGCCTGAGCCGGGCCCGAGCCAAGCCGGACCCGGGACCGGTACGGGCCGCAACCGGGCCCCGGGGCGCGCGGAGGTGCGCCCCGGAGCCCGGAGTCTCGGAACCCGAGGTTCGGAACCCGAGGTTCGGAACCCGTAACCAGGGAACCCCGGAACCTCGGAATCCGAGAGCCTCGGAACCCCCGTCAGGGCTGCCGCAGGGCCTCGGTGAGCCGGTGGGCCGCCTCGACGACGGCCTGGGAGAGCTGGGCGCCGGGGTGGCGGCTGAGCCGTTCGATCGGCCCGGAGACCGTGACGGCGGCCACCACCCGGTTGGACTGGCCGCGGACGGGCGCGGCCACGGAGGCGACCCCGACCTCGCGCTCGCCGACCGACTGGGCCCAGCCGCGGCGCCGCACGCCGCTCAGCGCGGTGGCGGTGAAGCGGGCCCCCTGCAGGCCGCGGTGGAGGCGCTCGGGCTCCTCCCAGGCGAGCAGGATCTGGGCGGCGGAGCCGACCTTCATGGGGAGGGTGACGCCCACCGGAACGGTGTCGCGCAGGCCGGTGAGCCGCTCGGCGGCGGCCACGCAGATCCGGACCTCGCCCTGCCGCCGGTAGAGCTGGGCGCTCTCGCCGGTGGCGTCCCGCAGCTGGGCGAGGACCGAGCCGGCCGCGGCCAGCAGCCGGTCCTCGCCGGCGGCCGCCGAGAGCTCGCCGAGGCGGGGGCCGAGCATGAACCGGCCCTGGACGTCCCGGCTGACCAGGCGGTGGTGTTCGAGTGCGACGGCCAGCCGGTGGGCGGTGGGCCGCGCCATGCCGGTGGCGGCGACGAGGCCGCCCAGGGTGGCGGGCCCGGCCTCCAAGGTGCCGAGGATCGAGGTGACCTTGTCGAGCACGCCGACGCCGCTCGTGTTCTCCATGGGATGGGTACTCCAGTCTCAAGGCCCGGAAGCAGCGGGTCCGCGCTGCTCACGGCGGCTCCTGGCGGGGAGCCGGGGGGTGTGGTCAGCGAGGACAGGCCGGAGAAGTCGGCCGATTGCCTGCGCCGGGCACGAGACGGGTACGCGAAAGGACCGGGGCGGGAAGCGCCCGGGCGAAGGACAGCACAGAGAGCACCGTGTCTCCTCATCTTTCCCGCGCCACAGTGGCGACAGGCCGGAGTTGGCACTGCCCCCGCCAACACGGCGCGTACTTCGGACGCCGGGTCGAACGGGGAGTTGCCGGGGCTTCGTAGGGCCGGTCCCTCCACCCCTCTGGATGATTCGCCAGGAACGATACAAGACATCCGGGGCGGGTCGGCAAGTCCCCCCGCCCTCGACCCGCCCTCGGCCACGCCCCGCGGGGCCGGCTCAGCGGTGGCGCGGCCCCGACAGGCCGGTGCACGGGGCCCCGTCCGGGCTGCCGGGGAGGGTCGCGTCCCAGGCGTGCAGGGCGGCGAGGGCGGCGGTGCGCTCGCGGTCCGTCGGCCGGGTGCCCTCGGGGCCGAGCAGGTAGTCGGCGACCGGGGTGAGCAGCAGGGTGGCGTCGCCGGCCGGGAGCAGCAGCGCCTCGTCCCACTGGTGCCGGATGACGGTGCGGCGCAGCAGCGTGCCGTGGCGCGGCGAGGTGCCGTGGCACGGCGGGGTGCCGGCAGAGGTCCGGCGGCGGAGTTCGGGGGCGACCTCGGCCTCCAGGACGGTGCGGACGTCCCGCAGGGCGCCGAGCGGCACGTGCTCGGCGGCGAGGTCGAGGAGGGCGGCGGCCTCCGGGGCGAGCCGGTAGGCGGCGACCACCGCGGCGGTCTCGACGGGCTCGAAGGGCTGCCCGGCGAGCCGGGCCACGTCGATCACGTCGCCCGCGAGGAAGGTGCGCCCGAGCCCTTCCTCGGCGAGGGCGATCAGGCATTCGACGTGGTCGTCGGCGGCCAGGTAGGGGCGGACCGGGACGGTGGCGAGGTCGCCGGGGAGCGCGGCGGTCGCGACCCGCACCTGGTACCACGGGTCGAGCAGCGGGTCCCCGGCCGGCCAGCGCAGGGTGACGGCGGTGTGCCGGGGGCGCTCGCCGAGCAGGGTGACCTCCACGGACTCCACCGGGTGGTCGGTGACCAGCCGGTTGACGGCCTGCCAGAGCGAGGCCTCGGTGGGGCTGACGAGGCTGAGCTCGGCCAGCGGCCGGGGCAGGTCGGGCGGGTAGTAGCCGGCCAGCGGCAGGTCGCGGATCGGGCGGACCCCGGTGGCGTCGGCGAGGTCGCGGGCGACCCGGGCGTAACACTCGACCCGGTCGCGGGCGCGCCGCAGCTCGTCCCGGGCGTGCGCGCCCATCCGGACGTCCTCCCGGGCGAGCGCGGCGAGCACCAGGTACGGGAGGTGGCGCTCGCCCCGGGCGCGGTGGAGCAGTTCGACGGGTCCGCAGGCCGGGTCGACGTCGAGCAGCCGGTGGAGCAGGTCGGTGTCCAGGCCGCCCTGCCGGTCCGTGGCCCAGTCGGTGCTCAGGTCCGTGCTCGACGCCGTACTCGGTTCCGCGTTCGGATCCGCTTTCCGGCCGGTGCTCAGGTCGCTGTTCCGGTCCGTGTTCATGGGCGTCCGCCTCCGAGAGCCGTGGGGGTCGCCGGTCGGCGGCCGGGCGACCGGGGACGTGGCGGGTCCGGCGGTGAGGGGCCGGGCCGACTGCGGGCGCCACATCACCGATTGTGGCGACGGCCGATCAACACCGGATCACCACCGGGTCGACGATCTCTCGACATCCCGCCAGGTCCCGTGGGTTGATAGGGACTCACCAATTCGGGGGTGGCACGTGCGGGCGGGGGCGAGCACATGAAGCGGGCAGGTGCAGGAATGGATGATTTCCGGTTCTCGGTGCTGGGCTTGATGCGGGCGCAGCGCGGCGCGACCGTGCTGAAGGTGGGCAGCCCCCAGCAGCAGGCGATGCTGGCGGTGCTGCTGCTCCGACCCGGCCACGGCGCGAGCGCCACCGACCTGATCGACGCCCTGTGGGGCGAGGAGCCGCCGGGCACCGCGATGACGACGGTGCGCACCTACGCCTGGCGGTGGCGCAAGGTCCTGCACGGCGAGGCGCCGGACGCGCCGACCGTGCTGACCTCGGTCGGGGACGGCTACCGGCTGGTGCTGCCCAAGCACGCGGTGGACGCGGCGCAGGCGGAGGAGCTGGCGGCGCAGGCCGAGCGCACGGCGGCCGCCGGGGAGCCGCAGCAGGCACGCGACCTGCTGAACCAGGCCCTGGAGCTGTGGCAGGGCGAGCCGCTGGCCGGCATCCCCGGGCCGTTCGCGCAGCGGCAGCGCCAGCGGCTCCAGGAGCTGCGGCTGACCCTGCTGGAGGAGCGGATCGCCCTGGACCTGGCGCTGGGGCGCTACTCCCGGTGCATCCCGGAGCTGACCTCGCTGACCACCGAGCACCCGCTGCACGAGCGGGCGTACGGGCTGCTGATGCGGGCGCTGTACCAGGCCGGGCGGCAGGCGGACGCGCTGGCCGTGTTCCGGGGCGCGCGTCAGCTGTTCCTGGCCGAACTGGGGGTGGCGCCCGGGGCGGAGCTGGACCTGCTGCACCAGCGGATCCTGGAAGGGGACCCGTCGCTCGCCGCCCCGGCACCCTCCGTCGCGCTCGTCCCCGTCGCGCTCGTCCCGGGCCCGGCCGCCGCCGGTCCGGCGGAGCCGGCCGCTCCCGGGGCCGAGGCACCGGACCCGCCCGCCGGACCGGCGGCGCCGAACGCTCCCGCCACCGCACCGACCGGGAACACCGCCCCGGCCGGGAGCAGCACACCGACCCCCAGACCGGCCCAACTTCCGCCCGACGCGGCCGACTTCACCGGCCGATCGGTCCTGGTCGAACGGCTGGGCAAGGCTCTCGGCGGGGCGCACGGAGGGGCGCCCGACAGAAACCCCGGCGCACCGGGCCAGCAGGCGCTGGTGATCGCGACCGTGGTCGGCATGGGCGGGGTCGGCAAGACCGCGCTGGCCCTGCACGTCGCCCACCGGGTGCGCGAGGCCTACCCGGACGGGCAGCTCTACGTCGACCTGCGGGGCGCCGACGCCACCCCGGCCGATCCGGAGGCGGTGCTCAGCGGCTTCCTGGTGGCGCTCGGCGTGCCGGCCGACGCGGTGCCGGAGGGGCTGGACGCCCGCTCGGCGCTGTTCCGCTCGGCGGTGGACGGCCGGCGGCTGCTGCTGGTGCTCGACAACGTCCACGACACCGCACAGATCAGACCGTTGCTACCGGGTGCGGTCGGCTGCGCCGTGCTCACCACCAGCCGGACCCGGCTGTCCGGCCTGCCCGCGACCGTCCAGGCCGACCTCGGCGTCTTCGAACCCGAGGAGGCGCTCGAACTGCTGGGCCGCACCATCGGCGCCGAGCGGCTGGCCGCCGAGGCGCAGGCCGCCCGGGAGCTGCTGCTCGTCTGCGGCCACCTCCCGCTCGCGGTCCGGATCGTGGCGGCCCGGCTGGCGGCCCGGCCGAGCTGGACGGTGCAGACGCTGGGCCGCCGGCTGGCGGTCGAGCGGCGGCGGATCGACGAGCTGCGGATCGGCGACCTGGAGGTGGCGGCGGCCTTCGAACTGAGCTACCGCCAGTTGACGCCCGCCCAGGCCCGGGCGTTCCGGCTGGCCGCCTCGGTGGACGGGCCTGACCTCGGGCTGCAGGCCGCGGCCGCCCTGCTGGACCTGGACGAGTACGACGCCGAGGACCTGCTGGAGGCCCTGGTGGACGTGGCGATGATGGAGTCGCCCTTCCCCGGCCGCTACCGCTTCCACGACCTGCTGCGCGCGTTCGCCCGACGCCGTCCGGACGATCCCGGCGCGGCCGTGGCGGCCCGCGACCGGATGCTGGACCACCTGCTGGCCACCGCGTGCTCGGCCTTCCAGCACGCCGTCCCCGGGGATCCGGCGGCCGGCGCGCTCGGGCCGGCCCGTAGCGCGGGCGTCCCGCTGGACGGCCCGGACGGGGCGCGGGCCTGGGCCGAGGCGGAGGGTTCCGGGGCGATCGCGCTGGCCGCGCAGGTGGCGGGCTGGAGCGTCGCGGACGACACCGACGGCCAGAGCGGCGAGCCTTCCGACGGCCCGACACCGGCCCCGACACCGGACTCCGCCGACGGACCGACCACGGACCCGCTGCGCGCCGCGATCGACCTGCTGATCGCGCTCACGCCGTTCGTCCTCGCCCCGCCCAGCCGCCAGCTGGCCACCACCGCGGAGGCCCTGGCCGCCGCCGCGGTCCACCGCGCCGACCACCGGGCAGCTGGTCGGGCGCACTTCCTGCGCGGCAACGTCGCCCTGGCCGCCACCCGGCTGGAGGAGGCGGAGGAGGCCTCCCGGCTGGCGGTGGCCGCCTCCCGCGCGGCGGGCGACACGGTGATCCTGCGCCAGGCGCTGAACGACCTCGGCCTGGTCTGCCAGTTCCTCAGCCGCTACGACGAGGCCGTCGGGCACTACGACGAGGCGCTGCTGCTGGCCCGCGAACTCGGCCACCGCTCCGGGGCGCTGGTGACGACGGTGAACGCGGCGCTGGCCCGGGTGCGCAGCGGGCGGGCCGCCGAGGCGGTGCCGATCTGCCACGAGGCGCTGGCCGAGCTGCGGACCCGGAACGACGATCCGGGCCGGGCGTACACGCTGTACGTGCTGGGGCTGGCGCTGCACGGGCTGGGGCGGCACGAGGAGGCGGTCACCTGGTTCGGCGAGTGCCTGGCGGTGGCCTCGGCGTCCGGTCTGCGGGCCCGGGCCGGGCACGCCCGCTACCGGATGGCGGACAGTCTGCGCTCGCTCGGCCGGACGGAGGAGGCGCTGGAGCACGCCGGGCAGGCGCTGGAGCTGTGCGAGGAGCTGGGTGCCGAGCGGGACCAGGGCCACGCGCTGCTGGTGCTGGGCCGGACGCTGGCCGACCTCGGGCGGGAGGCCGAGGCGTACGGGCGGCTGCGGGAGGCGCACCGGATCTTCGTCCGGCTGGGGCTGCCGGAGGCGGCGGAGGTGGCGGGGCTGCTGCCCCGGGCCGAGGGTCCGGATCCGTCGACCCCGTCGGGCCGGGCGGTCCGGCGGGCCGCCGACCGGCTCTCCTCGGGCTGCTGAGGAATCGATCCTGCTGGCGGTTCCGGTGCGTTCAGGAACTGGTGCGCAGGAACCGGTGTGCTCAGGAGCCGATGTGTTCAGGAACCGGTGTGCTCAGGAACCGGTGCTGTTCCAGTCGCCGGTGCCACCGGTCGGGGTGGGCGTCGGGGTGGGCGTCGGCGTCGCGCCGCCGCCGCTCACCACCGTCGCCACCCCGGCGTCGGCCGCCGCCCCGGCGACCGTCACCGAGAGGCCGGCGCCCAGGGCGACGGTCACCCCGAGGCCGACCGTGAACAGCCGGAGGCGGGTGCGGATGGTGGTGGCCGGACGCTGCGTCATCTCTGGTACTCCTCGGCTCGCTTCCCTGCTGGGAAGGGGTTCCGTCGTGGTGTGGCACCAGTCTGGCCGGGAGCGTTCAACGGTCGATCTACAGTCGAGCACCGGTGATCACCAATGATCACCGGTGCTCGGTGGGCCGCCCGCTCAGGCCGTCGCGCGGATCTCCAGGGTGCAGCACTTCACGCTGCCGCCGCCCTTGAGCAGCTCGCTGAGGTCCATCCCGATCGGCCGGAAGCCGCGCTCGCGCAGTCGCGAGGCCAGTCCCACGGCCGCCTCCGGCAGCACCACGTGCAGGCCGTCGCTGATCGCGTTGAGGCCGAACACCTCCGCGTCGGCCCGGTCCGCCAGCAGCGCGTCCGGGAACAGCCGCCGCAGCACCGCACGGCTGCCGGCCGAGAAGGCCTCCGGGTTGTACATGATCTCGTCGCCGTCCAGCACGGCGAGCGCGGTGTCCA
Source organism: Kitasatospora sp. NPDC001119 (assembly GCF_053598475.1). NCBI lineage: Bacteria > Bacillati > Actinomycetota > Actinomycetes > Kitasatosporales > Streptomycetaceae > Kitasatospora > Kitasatospora sp. NPDC001119. Next base: position 169,759 of record NZ_JBSFKI010000021.1, on the reverse strand, counting down.
GGTGGTAGAAGCGCGGGTCGACCAGCTCCAGGCCGACCACCGGGCGGCCGAAGAACTCCTGCGCCTCCGCGTGCCCGTCGGCCACGCTGCGGAAGCCCCGCCCGGCCAGCACGTAGCTCGCCGTCGTCAGCAGGTCCCCCTCGCCCTCGTTGACGTACTCCGGGTCGCGGGTCTCGAAGCCCCGGGCGCGGAACCACTCCAGGTAGGCCGGGCCCTCGGCGGCCCGCTCGGTGTTGCGGAAGCGCGCCCCGAGCACCCTGCCGTCCACCACGGTGGCGCCGTTGGCCGCGTAGACCATGTCGGGCAGGCCGGGCAGCGGGTCGATCAGGTCGACCCGGTGGCCGAGCTCGCCGTACAGGGCGTGCAGCTGCTCCCACTGGGCGACGGCCAGGTCGGTGTCCACCGGCTTCGCCGGGTCCATCCAGGGGTTGATCGCGTAGGTGACGTCGAAGTGGGTCGGACGGCACATCAGGTAGTGGCGCGGGCGGGCGGTGCGGGCCATCGGAAGCTCCTCGGAAGTCGGATACGGGCGGCAGGGGCGGTACGGGCGGTACGGGCGGTGCGAGCGATACAGGCGGGGGCCGGTCAGGCGGTGGGGGCCGGCGGCCGGGTCGGGAAGTCGCGCAGGCCGCGCAGCGGGCTGGCCAGCAGCACCGCGCCCGCCGACAGCAGCACGCCCGCCATCAGCCAGATCGTGCTGCGGGCGCCGATCGCCTCGCCGAGGTAGCCGCCGAGCAGGGCGCCCACCGGGATCGCGCTGTAGTTGAGGGTCGCGGAGCTGGCCCGGATCCGGCCGATCATCGCGGGCGGGCAGTAGCCCTGGGAGAAGCTGCCGGCGAGCACGTTGCCCGCCACCACCCCGCAGACCGCGACCGCCCAGGCGAGCGCGCTGACCACCAGCGGCAGCCGGTCGCCCGCCAGCGGCAGCAGCAGGATGAAGGGCGCGACCACCAGTTCGCAGACCAGCAGCCCACGCGCGCTGCCCAGCTTGCGGGCGACCCGTCCGGCCAGCATCGCGCCGGCCAGTCCGCCGACGCTCACCAGCGCGAACACCCCGCCCACCGCGCCCGGTTCGAGCCCCACACTGCGCACCAGGAAGACCGTCTGCACCGCCTGGATGCCGTTCAGCCCCAGGTTGCCGACCGCCGCGAAGCAGGCGAACGTGCGCAGGTACGGGTCGCGCAGCAGGAACCGGACGCCCTCGCCGATCTCGCGCGGGATGCCGCGCCGCTCGGACACCGGCGGGGGGCGCTCCTCCGTCCTGATCCGCCGCAGGAACACCGCCGACACCAGGTAGGTGAGCGAGTCCGCGAACATCCCGCTGGCGGCGCCGAACGCCTGGGAGAGCAGACCGGCCGCGCCCGGGCCGGCGATCTCGGCCGCCGAGGCGCCGGAGCGCAGCTTGACGTTGGCCTCCAGCAGGTCGGCCTTGCCGACCAGGGTGGGCAGCACCGCGCCGTAGGCGGTGGAGAAGAACACCTTCACCGCCCCGGTCAGCAGGGCCACCACCACCAGGTGGGCCAGCGACAGCACCCCCAGCCAACTGGCCACCGGCACGCTGCCGAAGAGGAGGAGCAGCAGCAGGTCGCAGACCAGCATCACCCGCAGCCGGGGCCAGCGGTCCACCCAGGCGCCGGCCAGCAGGCCGAGGAACAGCCAGGGCAGCCAGGCGGCCGCGTTGATCACGCCCACCGCGAGGGGGCTGGCGCCCAGGGTGACCACGGCCACCAGGGACAGCGCCACGCTCCCGACGGCCGTGCCGAAGTTGCTGGTGGTCTCACCGATCCAGAGCCGGCGGAAGTCCCCGTGGGCCCACAGGCCCCACCTGCTGCGCGGCCGGTCCGGCGGTGCCGGTGACTCGATCGGGACGGTGGTGGTCATCGCGGCTCACGCTCCGGACTTCTCGGTGTTCTGGGACTTCTCGGCGTTGCCGGTGGTGCCGGCGCTGTCGGTGGTGCCTGCGTTGTCGGTGGTGCCGGCGCTCTCGGGCCGCAGCTTGTCGGCGAGGACGGCGGCGATCCGGGCGAGCGGCTCCGGCCGGGCCAGGTCGCCGTGGCCGAACGGCAGCCGGTGGCCCTCGATCAGCCCGTCCAGGTGAGGCCGCCAGGCCTCCTCGTACGGCCAGTCGGCCGGCTTGCCGAGGGTGGCGCCGAAGAAGACGGCATCGCCCCGGTAGTGCTGGGGCTGGTGTTCGGCCATCAGTTTGCGGTGGCGGTCGAACACCTCGGGCAGGACGTGCGCGGCCTCGCCGAGCACCGCCGCCAGGTCGGCCTGGCCGCTGCCGTCCGCCGGGTCGTAGCCCAGCGAACGCAGCAACTCGTCCACCGTGTCGGCGGGTTCGGACGGCGGGGCGGCATCGGTGCGGACCGCCGGGCCGCCGTCCAGCAGGGCCAGCAGCCCGACCGGCGCGCCCTCGGCCTGGAGCCGGACGGCCATCTCCTGGGCGACCACCGCACCGAAGGACCAGCCCAGCAGGTGGTACGGGCCGGACGGGTGGACGGCGCGGATCTGCCGTACGTAGTCCTCGGCGATCTCGGTGACGCTGGCCGGCGCCCCGCCGCGCAGGCCGCGGGCCTGGAGGCCGTACACCGGCTGCCCCGGGTCGAGGTGGCGCAGCAGCCCGGAGTAGACCCAGCTGATGCCGGCCGCCGGGTGGACGCAGAACAGCGGGGGCCGGTCGCCACCGGTGCGCAGGGGCAGCAGCACGTCCAGGGCGTCGGCCGCCGGGCCCTGGTCGAGCCGGCCGTCCAGCCCGGCCACCGTGGGCGCCTCGAACAGCGCCCGCATGCCGAGATCGACACCGAGGGCGGTGCGGACGCGCGAGAGCAGTTTCATGGCGAGCAGGGAGTGCCCGCCCAGATCGAAGAAGTCGTCGTCGATGCCGACGCGCTCCAGGCCGAGGGTCTCGGCGAACAGGGTGCAGAGCAGCTGCTCGCGCGGGGTGCGGGCCGGGCGGCCGGCCGGGTGGGCGGCGAACTCCGGTGCGGGCAGGGCGCGGTGGTCGACCTTCCCGCTGCCGGTCAGTGGCAGGGCGGGCAGCGCGACGAAGGCGGCGGGCACCATGTGGGCGGGCAGCCGCTCGGCGGTGAAGGCCCGCAGGCCGGCCGGGTCGAGCGGGCGGTCGGTGACCAGGTAGGCGACCAGCCGGGTGCCGCTGTCGTCCGGCCGGACGACGGCCGCGGCGACCTCGGGGTGAGTCGTCAACGCCTGCTCGATCTCGCCGAGTTCGATCCGGAAGCCGCGGATCTTCACCTGGTCGTCGGTGCGGCCGAGGTACTCCAGCTCGCCGTCACGGGCACGACGCACCAGGTCCCCGGTGCGGTACATCCGCTCGCCGGGGGTGAACGGGCTGGCGACGAACCGCTCCGCCGTGAGCGCTGCGCGTCCCAGGTACCCGCGGGCCAGTCCGGCGCCCGCCAGGTACAGCTCCCCGGGGATGCCGACGGGCACCGGGTTCAGGTGCTCGTCCAGTACGTACCCGGCGGTCCCGGCGACGGCCTGGCCGAGCACCGGGCGGTCCGAACCGTCGAGCGGCTGCTCCAGGGCTTCCACGGTGGACTCGGTCGGGCCGTACAGGTTGTACGCCCGCAGCCCCGGGGTCTCCCGCAACCGCGTCCATAGCGCCTGGCCGACGGCCTCGCCGCCCACCAGCACGACGCCCGGCGCAGGCGCCTCCAGCAGGCCCTCCTCGACGAGTTGGGCCACGAAGGACGGGGTGGCGTTCACCACGTCGATGCCGTGCGAACCGAGGTGGCGGACCAGCGCGGCCGCGTCGAGGCGCAGGTCGTCGCCGATCAGGTGCAGTTCATGCCCGACCACCATCCACAGCAGGCCCTCCCAGGAGGCGTCGAAGCAGAACGAGGCCGTCAGCGCGAACTTCCGGTTCTCCTCCCCCGCCATCATGCCCGCCCGATGGCCGGCCAGCAGAGCGGCGAGGCTCCCGTGCGAGACCACCACACCCTTCGGGCGGCCGGTCGAGCCGGAGGTGTAGATCACGTAGGCAGCGTCCGCCCCGTCCAGGACGGGCCTGGTGAAGTCCGCCGGTCCGGGCGCGTCCGTGACGTCCAACACCGGGAGTTCGGTAAGTAGTTCGGGCAGCGGCCACCGGTCGTCGGTCAGCACCAGCGCGGGCTCGGCGTCCGCCAGGGTGTAGGCCGTGCGCTCCGCCGGGTACCCGGCGTCCAGCGGCAGGTAGACCCCGCCCGCCTTCAGCACCGCGAGCAGCCCGACCACGGACTCCACCGAGCGCGGCAGCGCCAGCGCCACCATCGCGCCCGGCGTCACCCCCGCACCGACCAGCCGGCCCGCGAGCCGGGAGGCCCGCGCGTCCAACTCCCGGTACGTCAGCACCTCCTCGCCGCACACCAGCGCCACCGCCTCCGGCGTGGCCGCCACCTGCACCTCGAACACCGCCGGAAGCAGCGGCACCTCCGAAGCCAACGGCAGTGCAGCACCGAGCAGTTCGGCCCGCTCCTCCGGACTCACCAACGGCAGTGCCCCGATCCGGGTGTCCGGCCGCTCGACAGCCGCCGTCAGCAGGCCGGCGAAGTGGCGGACCATCGCCTCGGCCGTCTCCCGGTCGAAGAGGTCCGTCGCGAAGTCGACCACGCACTCCAGACCGGCCGGTGCGCCGTCCGGACCGAAGGACTCGCCGATGCCGACACTCAGGTCGAACTTGGCGACCGCACGACCGGACGATTCCACGGAGACGTCCAGCCCGGTCGCGTCCAGCGGCGCCGTGTCGCCACCGCCCTGAAGGACCAGCATCACCTGGAAGAGCGGGTGCCGGGCCAGCGAACGAGTCGGGTTGAGCTCCTCGACCAGGCGCTCGAACGGCACGTCCTGATGGGCATGCGCATCGAGCTGGGTCTCCCGGACCCGGGCCAGCAACTCGGTGAAACTCGGATTGCCCGAGGTGTCCGTCCGCAACACCAGCGTGTTGACGAAGAACCCGACCAGCTGGTCCACCGCCTCGTCCGAACGCCCCGCCGTCACCGAACCGATCGGCACATCGGTGCCCGCACCGAGCCGGGTCAGCAGAGCGGCGAGCGCCGCTTGCGCGGCCATGAACATCGTCACCCGCTGCTCACGCGCCAACGTCACCAACGCACGGTGCAGTTCGGCACCCAGCGGAAGCACCACCCGGTCACCCCGGTGGCTGGCCACGGCACCCCGCGGACGGTCCGCCGGCAGCGCCAGCTCCTCCGGAAGATCGGCCAGCGCCTCGCGCCAGTAGCCGAGTTGGCGTGCCATCGGGCCGTCCTGGTCCGCTTCGTCGAGCAGCTCGCGCTGCCAGAGCGCGTAGTCGGCGTACTGGACGGGCAGCGGCGCCCACCCGGGCACGGTGCCCGCCGTCCGCGCCGCGTAGGCGGCGGCGAGGTCACGCAGCAGCGGACCCATCGACCACCCGTCACCGGCGATGTGGTGCAGCACCAGGACCAGCAGGTACTCGGCCTGCCCGGCCGGGATCAGGTGGGCCCGGATCGGCAGGTCGGCGGCCAGGTCGAACGGGCGCCCGGTGCAGGCCTCCGGCGCGGTGCCCTCGGGCAGCAGCTCGACGGGCACCCGGGCCGCCCAGGCCGGCAGGACGCGCTGGTACGGGGTGCCGTCCTCCTCCTCGATCAGCGTGCGCAGGACCTCGTGCCGGGCGACCAGGTCGCCCAGGGCCGAGCCGAGGGCGTCGGTGTCCAGCTCGCCCGCCACGCGGAGCACCAGCGGCAGGTTGTACACCGCGCTCGGCCCCTCCATCCGGTCGATCAGCCAGAGCCGCTGCTGCGCGAAGGACAGCGGCACCCGCTCCGGCCGCTCGGCGTGGGCAGTCAGCGCGAGACGCTCCGCCCCCGAACCCAGGCGGGCCGCCAGCCCGGCCGGCGTCGGCGCCTCGAAGACGTCCCGGACCGCCAACTCGGCGGCCAGCGTCGAGCGCACCCGGCTGAGCAACCGGGTCGCGAGCAGCGAGTGCCCGCCCAGTGCGAAGAAGTCGTCCTCCACCCCGACCACGTCCAGCCCGAGCACCTCGGCGAACAGACCGCAGAGGATCTCCTCCTGCGGGGTACGGGCGGCCCGGCCACCGGCCGGCGCGAATGCTGCCAGGTCGGGTTCGGGCAGGGCACGGTGGTCGACCTTGCCGCTGCCGGTCAGCGGCAGGGCATCGAGCGTCACCACGGCGGCCGGGACCATGTAGCCGGGCAGCGACTCGGCCGTGAACCGGCGCAGCGCGCCACCGAGTTCGGAGGTGGAATCCTCGGCCACCGCGCAGTAGGCGATCAGCCGACGGTCCCCGTCCTCACTCTCCCGAACGGTCACCACGGCCTGACGGACAGCCGGATGGGCCGCCAACACCGCCTCGATCTCACCGAGTTCGATCCGGAAACCACGGATCTTCACCTGGTCGTCGGTCCGGCCCAGGTACTCCAACTCACCATCACGGGCACGACGCACCAGGTCCCCGGTCCGGTACATCCGCTCACCCGACACAAACGGGCTGGCGACGAACCGCTCCGCCGTGAGCGCGGCGCGGCCCAGGTACCCGCGGGCCAGTCCGGCACCGGCCAGGTACAGCTCCCCGGGGATGCCGACCGGCGCCGGGTTCAGGTGCTCGTCCAGTACGTACCCGGCGGTCCCGGCGACGGCCCGGCCGAGCACCGGCCGGTCCGAACCGTCGAACGGCTGCTCCAGCGCCTCCACAGTGGACTCGGTCGGGCCGTACAGGTTGTACGCCCGCAGTCCCGGGGTCTCCCGCAGTCGCGTCCACAGTGCCTGGCCGACGGCCTCACCACCCACCAGCACGACGCTCGGCGCCGGCGCCTCCAGCAGGCCCTCCTCGACCAGTTGGACCAGGAAGGACGGCGTGGCGTTCACCACGTCGATCGCCGACTCGCGCACATGGCGGACCAGTTGCCCGGCGTCCCGGCGGACCTCGTCGTCGATCAGGTGCAGCTCATGCCCGACCACCATCCAGAGCAGGCCCTCCCAGGAGGCGTCGAAGCAGAGCGAGGCCGTCAGCGCGAACTTCCGGTTCTCCTCCCCCGCCATCATGCCCGCCCGGTGGCCGGCCAGCAGAGCGGCGAGACTGCCGTGCGAGACCACCACACCCTTCGGGCGGCCGGTCGAGCCGGAGGTGTAGATCACGTACGCCGCGTCCGCTGCGCCCAGAGCGATCAGGGGACCCTGTGCCGATCCCGGCGCGTCCGTGACGTCCAACACCGGGAGCTCTGCCAGCAGTTCGGGCAGCGGCCACCGGTCGTCGGTCAGCACGAGAACGGGCTCGGCGTCCGCCAGGGTGTAGGCCGTGCGCTCCGCCGGGTACCCGGCGTCCAGCGGCAGGTACACCCCGCCCGCCTTCAGCACCGCGAGCAGCCCGACCACCGACTCCACCGAGCGCGGCAAGGCGATCGCCACCACCGCCCCCGGCGTCACCCCGGCACCGACCAGCCGACCCGCAAGCCGTCCGGCCCGCGCGTCCAACTCCCGGTACGTCAGCACCTCGTCACCGCACACCAGCGCCACCGCCTCCGGCGTGGCCGCCGCCTGCTCCTCGAACACCGCCGGAAGCAACGGCACCGCCGAAGCCAACGGCCGCGCAGCACCGAGCAGTTCGGCACGCTCCGCCGAGGACAGCAGCTCCGCCCTGCCGATCGGCAGGTCCGGACCGGCCGCGACGGCGGCCAGCAGCCGGCCGAACCGGACGGCGATCGCCTCGACCGTCTCGTGGTCGAAGAGGTCCGTCGCGAAGTCGACCACGCATTCCAGACCGGCCGGCGCGCCGTCCGGACCGAAGGACTCGCCGATGCCGACACTCAGGTCGAACTTGGCGACCGCACGACCGGACGGCTCGACCGAGACGTCCAGCCCGGTCGCGTCCAGCGGCGCCGTGTCACCGCCGCCCTGAAGGACCAGCATCACCTGGAAGAGCGGGTGCCGGGCCAGCGAACGAGTCGGGTTGAGCTCCTCGACCAGGCGCTCGAACGGCACGTCCTGATGGGCATGGGCATCGAGCTGGGTCTCCCGGACCCGGGCCAACAGCTCGGTGAAACTCGGGTTGCCCGAGGTGTCGGTCCGCAGCACCAGCGTGTTGACGAAGAAGCCGACCAGCTGGTCCACCGCCTCGTCCGAGCGCCCCGCCGTCACGGATCCGATCGGGATGTCCGTTCCGGCACCGAGCCGGGTGAGCAGGGCGGCGAGCGCCGCCTGCGCGGTCATGAACATCGTCACCCGCTGCTCACGCGCCAACGTCACCAGCGCACGGTGCAGTTCGACACCCAACGGAAGCACCACCCGGCCGCCCTGGTGACTGGCCACGGCACCCCGCGGACGGTCCGCCGGCAGCGCCAGCTCCTCCGGCATTCCGGCCAGGGCCTCGTTCCAGTAGCCGAGTTGGCGGGAGATGAGGCTCTCCTCGTCGGCCTCGTCGCCGAGCAGCTCACGCTGCCAGAGCGCGTAGTCGGCGTACTGGACGGGCAGCGGCGACCAGCCGGGCGCGGTGCCCGCCGCCCGCGCCGCGTAGGCGGCGGCGAGGTCACGCAGCAGCGGACCCATCGACCACCCGTCACCGGCGATGTGGTGCAGCACCAGGACCAGCACGTGATCTTCCGCGGAGACCCGCAACAGCAGGGCGCGCACCGGGAGTTCTGCCGCCAGGTCGAAGGGCCGGCGGGAGGCCGCGTCGACGGACTCGCCGACCTCCTCGGCCGGGCAGTCCCGGACCTCGAAGGGCACCGGTGCCGCCCCGACCGGAAGGATCAGCTGGTGCGGTTCGCCGTCGGTCTCCACCACCAGCGTGCGCAGGGCCTCGTGCCGGGCGACCAGGTCGCCGAGGGCCGAGCCGAGGGCATCGGCGTCCAGCTCACCCGTCACACGGAGCACCAGCGGCAGGTTGTACACCGCGCTGGGCCCCTCCATCCGGTCAATCAGCCAGAGCCGCTGCTGCGCGAAGGACAACGGCACTCGCTCCGGCCGCTCGGCGTGAGCGGTCAGCGCGAGACGCTCCGCCCCCGAACCCAGGCGGGCGGCCAGCCCGGCCGGCGTCGGCGCCTCGAAGACGTCCCGGACCGCCAACTCCGCGGCCAGCGTCGAGCGCACCCGGCTGAGCAACCGGGTCGCGAGCAGCGAGTGCCCGCCCAGCGCGAAGAAGTCGTCCTCCACCCCGACCACGTCCAGGCCGAGCACCTCGGCGAACAGACCGCACAGGATCTCCTCCTGCGGCGTACGGGCCGCCCGGCCACCGGCCAGCGCGGCGAAGTCGGGGGCCGGGAGCGCGGCCCGGTCCAGCTTGCCGTTGGCGGTCAGCGGCAGGGCATCGAGCGTCACCACGGCGGCCGGGACCATGTAGCCGGGCAGCGACTCGGCGGTGAACCGGCGCAGCGCGCTACCGAGCTCGGGGCCGGCATCCTCGGCCACCGCGCAGTAGGCGATCAGCCGACGGTCCCCGTCCTCGCTCTCCCGAACGGTCACCACGGCCTGACGGACAGCCGGATGGGCCGCCAACACCGCCTCGATCTCACCGAGTTCGATCCGGAAGCCACGGATCTTCACCTGGTCGTCGGTCCGGCCCAGGTACTCCAGCTCACCGTCACGGGCACGGCGCACCAGGTCACCGGTACGGTACATCCGCTCACCCGCGACGAACGGGCTGGCGACGAACCGCTCCGCCGTCAGCGCGGCGCGGCCCAGGTACCCCCGGGCCAGTCCGGCACCCGCCAGGTACAACTCGCCCGCCACCCCGGCCGGGACCGGGTTCAGGTGCTCGTCCAGCACGTACCCGGCGGTCCCGGCGACGGCCCGGCCGAGCACCGGCCGGTCCACGCTGTCAAGCGGCCGGGTGAGGGCGTGCACGGTGGACTCGGTCGGGCCGTACATGGTGTGGCCTGCGGTCAGCGGAGCCGCGCACAGCCTGGTCCACAGGCCCTGCCCGATGGCCTCGCCACCGAGCAGCAGCAGCTTCGGCGCGGGCTCCTCCAGCAGCCCCTCCTCGACCAACTGCTCGGCGTACGACGGAGTGACGTGCAGCGCGTCCAGCCCGACCTCGCGGACGTGGCGGACCAGCTGCCGGGCGTCCCGGCGCACCTCGTCACCGATCAGGTGCAGTTCGTGCCCGGCGACCATCCACAGCACCACCTCCATCGAGGCGTCGAAGCAGAGCGAAGCCGTCAACGCCACCCGCAGCCTGCCGTGCGCCGCCTCCGCGTCCGCGACCAGCGTCGCGCGATGGCCGGCCAGCAGGGCGGCGATGCTCCCGTGCGAGACCACCACACCCTTCGGACGACCGGTCGAGCCGGAGGTGTGGATCACGTACGCCGCGTCCGACCCGCCCAGGACAGGCCTGGTGAACTCCACCGGACCGGGAACGTCCGTGACGTCCAACACCTGCAGCTCGGCCAACACCTCGGGCAGCGGCCAGCGGCTGTCCGTCAGCACCAGCGCAGGCTCGGCGTCCGCCAGGATGTGCCCGGTACGCTCCGCCGGGTACTCGGCGTCCAGCGGCAGGTACACCCCGCCCGCCTTGAGCACCGCGAGCAGCCCGACCACCGACTCCACCGAGCGCGGCAGCGCCAGCGCCACCATCGCGCCCGGCGTCACCCCGGCACCGACCAGCCGACCCGCAAGCCGTCCGGCCCGCGCATCCAACTCCCGGTACGTCAGCACCTCGTCACCGCACACCAGCGCCACCGCGTCCGGCGTGGCCACCGCCTGCTCCTCGAACACCGCCGGAAGCAGCGGCACCTCCGAAGCCAACGGCGTGGCACCGCCCAGCAGTTCGGCCAGCTCCGCCGGGCCCACCAGCGGCAGTGCCCCGATCCGGGTGTCCGGCCGCTCGACGGCCGCCGCCAGCAGACTGGCGAAGTGGCGGACGATCGCCTCGGCCGTCTCCTGGTCGAACAGGTCCGTCGCGTAGTCGAGCGCGAAGTCGATCCCGGCGGGCTCACCGTCCGGGCCGAAGAGCTCCTGGGCGGTCACGTTGAGGTCGAACTTGGCGACCCCGGTGGCAGCCGGCAGCACCCCGTTCCACAGGCCGGACGAGGAGGCGTCGGCCTGCTCGTTGTTCTGGAGCACCATCGCGACCTGGAAGAGCGGGTGCCGGGCCAGCGAGCGGGTCGGATTCAGCTCCTCGACCAGGCGCTCGAACGGCACGTCCTGGTGGGCGTAGGCGCCGAGGTCGGTCTCCCGGACCCGGGCCAGCAGCTCGGTGAAGCTCGGGTTGCCGGAGGTGTCGGTGCGCAGCACCAGGGTGTTGACGAAGAAGCCGACCAGTTCGTCCAGCGCCTCGTCGGAGCGCCCGGCCACCACGGAGCCGATCGGCACGTCGGTGCCCGCGCCGAGCCGGGTGAGCAGGGCGGCGAAGGCGGCCTGGATGGCCATGAACATCGTCACCCGCTGCTCGCGCGCCAGGGTCCGCAGCGCACGGTGGAGTTCGACGTCGAGCAGCTGTGCCACCCGGTCGCCCTGGTGGCTGGCGGCGGCGCTCCTGGGGCGGTCCGCCGGGAGCGCCAGCTCCTCCGGCATTCCGGCCAGGGTCTCGTTCCAGTAGGCGAGTTGGCGGGAGAAGAGGCTCTCCTCGTCGGCCTCGTCGCCGAGCAGGTCGCGCTGCCAGAGCGCGTAGTCGGCGTACTGGACGGGCAGCGGCGCCTGTCGCGGCGCGGTTCCGGCCGTCCGCGCCGCGTAGGCGGCGGCGAGGTCGCGCACCAGCTTGCGGGTCGACCAGCCGTCGCTCGCGATGTGGTGCAGCACCAGGACCAGCACGTGTTCCTCGGCGTCGACCCGCAACAGCAGGGCACGCACCGGGAGTTCGGCCGCCAGGTCGAAGGGCCGGCGGGAGGCCGCGTCGACGGACTCGCCGACCTCCTCGGCCGGGCAGTCCCGGACCTCGAAGGGCACCGAGGCCGCCCCGACCGGAAGGATCAGCTGGTGCGGTTCGCCGTCGGTCTCCACCATCAGGGTGCGCAGGACCTCGTGGCGGGCGACCAGGTCGCCGAGGGCGCGTTCCAGCGCCGCCTGGTCCAGCTCGCCGGTCAGGCGCAGCGCCAGCGGCGAGTTGTAGAGGGCGCTCGGCCCCTCGATCCGGTCGATCAGCCAGAGCCGCTGCTGGGCGAAGGAGAGCGGCACCCGCTCCGGCCGCTCGACGTAGGCGGTCAGCGCGAGACGCTCCGCCCCCGATCCGAGGCAGGCGGCGAGCCCGGCCGGTGTCGGCGCCTCGAAGACGTCCCGGATGCCGAGTTCCGCGCCCAGCGTCGCGCGGACCCGGCTGAGCAGCCGGATGGCGAGCAGCGAGTGGCCGCCGAGCTCGAAGAAGTCGTCGTCGGCGCCGACCACGTCGAGGCCGAGCACCTCGCGGAACAGGCCGCAGAGGATCTCCTCCTGCGGGGTGCGGGCGGCCCGGCCGCCGGCCAGCGCGGCGAAGTCGGGGGCCGGGAGCGCGGCGCGGTCCAGCTTGCCGTTGGCGGTCAGCGGCAGGGCGTCGAGCTCCATGAAGGCGGCCGGGACCATGTAGCCGGGCAGCGACTCGGCGGCGAAGGCGCGCAGGGCGGCCGCGTCGAGGGGGCCGTCGGCGACCACGTAGGCGACCAGGCGCCGGCCGCTGTCGTCGGGCAGCACGGCGGCCTGGCGCACGGCCGGGTGGCCGGCCAGCACGGCCTCGATCTCGCCGGGTTCGATCCGGAAGCCGCGGATCTTCACCTGGTTGTCGGTGCGGCCGAGGTACTCCAGCTCGCCGTCGCGGGCGCGGCGCACCAGGTCACCGGTGCGGTACATCCGCTCGCCCGCCACGAACGGGCTGGCGACGAAGCGCTCGGCCGTGAGAGCGGACTGGCCCAGGTACCCCCGGGCCAGTCCGGCGCCGGCCAGGTAGAGCTCCCCGGGGACGCCGACTGGCGCCTGGTTCAGGTTCTCGTCCAGCACGTACCCGGTGGTCCCGGCGACGGTCTGGCCGAGCACCGGCCGGTCCGCGCCGTCGAAGGGACGGGTGAGGGCGTGCACGGTGGACTCGGTCGGGCCATACATGGTGTGGCCTGCGGTCAGCGGAGCCGCGCACAGCCTGCTCCACAGGCCCTGCCCGATGGCCTCGCCACCGAGCAGCAGCAGCTTCGGCGCGGGCTCCTCCAGCAGCCCCTCCTCGACCAACTGCTCGGCGTACGACGGAGTGACGTGCAACGCGTCCAGCCCGACCTCGCGGACGTGGCGGACCAGCTGCCGGGCGTCCCGGCGCACCTCGTCACCGATCAGGTGCAGCTCGTGCCCAGCGACCATCCACAGCACCACCTCCATCGAGGCGTCGAAGCAGAGCGAAGCCGTCAACGCCACCCGCAGCCTGCCGTGCGCCGCCTCCGCGTCCGCGACCAGCGTCGCCCGATGGCCCGCCAGCAGGGCGGCGATGCTCCCGTGCGAGACCACCACACCCTTCGGGCGACCGGTGGAGCCGGACGTGTGGATCACGTACGCCGCGTCCGACCCGCCCAGGACAGGCCTGGCGAACTCCGCCGGACCCGGCGCATCGGTGACGTCCAACACCTGGAATTCGGCGAGCAGTTCGGGCAGCGGCCAGCGGCCGTCGGTCAGCACCAGCGCGGGCCCGGCGTTCGTCAGGGTGTAGGCGGTGCGGTCCGCCGGGTACTCGGCGTCCAGCGGCAGGTACACCCCGCCCGCCTTGAGCACCGCGAGCAGCCCGACCACGGACTCCACCGAGCGCGGCAGCGCCAGCGCCACCATCGCGCCCGGCGTCACCCCGGCACCGACCAGCCGGCCCGCGAGCCGGGAGGCCCGCGCGTCCAACTCCCGGTACGTCAGCACCTCGTCACCGCACACCAGCGCCACCGCTTCCGGCGTGACCGCCGCCTGCTCCTCGAACACCGCCGGAAGCAGCGGCACCTCCGATGCCAACGGCCCTGCGGAGTGGCGGAGTTCGGCCGCCCCGCCCGCGGGCGTCAGCCCGGCCGCCGCGACGCTGAGCTCCGGGTCGGCGGCGGCCTGCCGCAGGATCAGGGCCAGTACGTCGGCCAGCCGCTGCGCGGTCTCCGGGTCGAACAGGTCGGTGGCGTACTCCAGCCCGCCCGCGAGCCCGTCCGGGGTGCCGTCGGCGCGGTGGCGCTCGGTCAGCGCCAGCTTGAGGTCGAACTTGGCGGTGCCGTACTCCACCGGCTCCTCGGCGGCCGTCACGCCGGGGAAGGCGGGGCCGCCCTCGGCGGCGGCGGCGAAGGTCAGCATCACCTGGAACAGCGGGTGCCGGGCCAGCGAGCGGACCGGGTTGAACTCCTCGACCAGGCGCTCGAACGGCGTGTCCTGGTGCTCGTACGCGGCGAGGTCGGTCTCCCGGACGCGGCGCAGCAGTTCGGCGAAGCTCGGCCGGCCGGAGAGGTCGGTGCGCAGCACCAGGGTGTTGGCGAAGTAGCCGACCAGGTCGGTGGCGGCCTCGTCGAGGCGCCCGGCCACCGGGGTGCCGATCGGCAGGTCGGTGCCGGCGCCGAAGCGGTGCAGCAGGGTGGCGTAGGCGGCCTGGAGGACCATGAAGAGCGTCGCGCCGTGCTCGGCGGCGAGGTCGGCGAGCCGGGCGTGCAGGTCCGCGTCGAGCTCCAGCAGGACGACGGCGCCGCGGTGGCTGGCGACCGGCGGCCGGGGGCGGTCCGCGGGCAGTGCCAGCTCCTCCGGCAGACCGGCCAACGCCTCGCGCCAGTAGGTGAGTTGGCGGGCGGCCAGGCTCTGCGGGTCGTCCTCGTCGCCGAGCAGTCCGTGCTGCCACAGCGCGTGGTCGGCGTACTGGACGGGCAGCGGCTCCCAGTCGGGGGCGTGGCCGGCCTGACGGGCCCGGTAGGCGTCGGTGAGGTCGCGGTAGAGCGGGCCGAGCGAGGCGCCGTCCCCGGCGATGTGGTGCAGGACCAGGACCAGGACGTGCTCGTCCGGGCCCTCGGGCCGCAGGTAGGCGTGCACGGGCAGGTCGGCGGCCAGGTCGAAGCCGTGCCGGGCGAGTTCGTCCACCGGGCGGTCGGTGGTGGTGAGCAGCGGGGCCACGGGCCCGTCCAGGATGCGCTGGTACGGGGTGCCGTCGTGCTCGGCGAAGACGGTGCGCAGCGCCTCGTGCCGCCGGACGGTGTCGCCGAGGGCGTCCGCCAGGGCGGCGGGGTCGAGCGGGCCGCGCAGCCGCAGGGCGAGGGTGATGTTGTAGGTGGCGGTGGGGCCCTCGGCCTGGGCGAGGAACCAGAGGCGGCGCTGGGCGAAGGAGAGCGGCACCCGCTCGGGCCGGACGGCGGGCCGCAGCGCCGGGCGGGCCTGGGCGGGGGCGCCGGCGGCGCGCTCGGCGATCCGCTCGGCGAGCCCGGCGACGGTGGGCGCCTGGAAGAGGTCGCCGATGGCGAGTTCGACGCCGAGTTCGGTGCGCGCCCGGCCGACCAGGCGGGTGGCGAGCAGGGAGTGGCCGCCGAGGGCGAAGAAGTCGTCGTCGATGGTGATGTCGTCGATGCCGAGGAGTTCGCCGTAGAGCTCGCAGAGCACCCGTTCGCGCTCGTCGCGGGGGGCGCGCCCGGTGTCGTCGGCGGCGAGGTCGGGGGCGGGCAGGGCGCGGCGGTCGACCTTGCCGTTGGCGTTGAGCGGCAGGGCGTCCAGCAGGACGGCCGCGGCGGGGACCATGTAGCCGGGCAGCACGGTGCCGGCGAAGGAGCGCAGCCCGTCCGGGGTGAGCCCGGGCTCGGCGGTGCAGTAGGCGACCAGCCGCAGGTCGCCGGGGCGGTCCTCGCGGGCGATCACGATGACCTGGCGGACGGCGGGGTGGCGGGACAGGGCCGCCTCGATCTCGCCGAGCTCGATCCGGAAGCCGCGCAGCTTGACCTGGCCGTCGATCCGGCCGAGGAACTCCACGGCGCCGTCGGCGCGCCGGCGGACCAGGTCCCCGGTGCGGTACATCCGCTCGCCCGGCAGGTACGGGCAGGCGACGAAGCGTTCGGCGGTCAGGCCGGGCCGGTTGAGGTAGCCGCGGGCCAGGCCGGCGCCGGCGAGGTACAGCTCGCCGGGGACGCCGGGCGGCACGGGGCGCAGCCGGGCGTCCAGGACGTAGCCGCGCATGTTGTCCAGCGGGCCGCCGATCGGCACCCGGGGGCCGTCGAGGTCGGCGGCGGCGAGCGGGTGGTGGGTGGCGAAGGTGGTGGTCTCGGTGGGCCCGTAGACGTGGGCGAGCAGCAGGTCGGGGCAGGCGTCCAGGACGCGCCGCAGCAGGGTGCCGGAGGCGGCCTCACCGCCGGTGCAGACGACGCGCAGGGCGGCGAAGGTCTCCGGGGCCTGCTCGGCGACGAGGTCGAACAGGGCCTTGGTGAGGAAGACGGCGGTGACGCCGTGGCGGACGGTGACGGCGTGCAGGGCAGTGGCGTCGAGGGCGCCGGGCGGGGCGACCACGACGGTGCCGCCGGCCAGCAGGGGCGTCCAGATCTCGTAGGTGGCGGCGTCGAAGGCGTGCGGGGAGTGCAGCAGGACGCGCTGGTGGCGGCCGTCCTGCCAGCGCCGGTCGGCGGCGAGGTCGACGACGTCGCGGTGGCGCACGGCCACGCCCTTGGGGCGGCCGGTGGAGCCGGAGGTGTACATCACGTAGGCGAGCCGGTCCGGGTGGACGGGCAGGGCGGCGCGGTGGTCGGGGGCGCCGGCCTCGTCGCCGGGGCGGACCACGGCGGCGCCGTGCGGGAAGCCGGGGTCGGCGCGGTCGGTGAGCAGCACGGGGGCGCCGGTGTCGGCGAGCACGTCGGCCATCCGCTCGGGCGGCAGGCCGGGGTGCATGGGGACGTAGCAGCCGCCGGCCTTGAGGACGGCGAGGGTGGCGACGACGACGTCGGCGGAGCGCTCCATCAGCATCGCGACGGGGGTCTCGGGGCCGACGCCGAGGGCGGTCAGGTGGTGGGCGAGGCGGTTGGCGCGGGCGTCGAGTGCGGCGTAGTCGAGGGTGCCGCCGTCGTGGACGAGGGCGGTGGCGTGCGGGGTGCGGTCGGCCTGGCGCTCGAAGGACTCGGCGAGGGTGCCGCTCCACCGGGGCGCGTCGGTGGCGTTCCACTCGGCGAGGACGCGGGTGCGCTCCTCGGGGGCGAGCAGCTCCAGGGTGCCGATGGGGGCCTGGGGGTCGGCGGCGGCGCCGGCCAGCAGCCGGCCGAGCCGCTCGGCGAGGGCGGTGACGGTGGCGCGGTCGTAGAGGTCGGCGGCGTACTCGATCGAGCCGGTGAGCCCGGCGGGGGCGCCGTCGGGGCCGTGCTGTTCGGCGATGCCGATGTTGAGGTCGAACTTGGCGACCCGCAGGCCGATCGGTTCAGGGGCGGACTCCAGCCCGGGCAGGGCGAGTTCGGCGTCCTGGCCGTGGTTCTGGAGCACCAGCAGGGTCTGGAACAGCGGGTGGCGGCCGAGCGCGCGGGGCGGGTTGAGCTCCTCGACGAGGCGCTCGAAGGGGAGGTCCTGGTTCGCGAAGGCGTCGAGCTGGGCCTCCCGGACCCGGCCGAGCAGCTCGGCGAAGCCCGGGTCGCCGGAGGTGTCCGCTCTCAGGACCAGGGAGTTGACGAAGAAGCCGACCAGGTCGTCCAGGGCCTCGTCGGCGCGTCCGGCGAGGCCGGTGCCGAGCGGGATGTCGGTGCCGGCGCCGAGCCGGGTGAACAGGGCGGCCAGACCGGCCTGGAGGACGGTGAACAGGGTGGTGCGGTGGGTGTGGGCGAGGTCGAGCAGGGCGGTGTGCAGGCCGGCGTCCCAGGCGAGGTCGACGGAGTCGGCGGCGCCGGTGGGGGCGGGCGGCCGGGGGCGGTCCGTCGGCAGTTCCAGTTCCTCCGGCAGCCCGGCCAACGCTTCGCGCCAGTGGGCGAGTTGGCGGGCGAGCAGGCTCTCGGGGTCGTGCTCGTCGCCGAGCAGGTCGCGCTGCCAGAGCGCGTAGTCGGCGTACTGGATCGGCAGCGGCTCCCAGTCGGGGGCGCCGCCGGCCAGCCGGGCCCGGTAGGCCTCGGCGAGGTCGCGCAGCAGCGGGCCGAGCGACCAGCCGTCGCCGGCGATGTGGTGGAGCACCACGAGCAGCACGTGCTCGGTCGGGGAGAGGGTGAACACCGTGACCCGGATGGGCAGTTCGCGGCTCAGGTCGAAGGTCTCGGCGGCCGCGGCGTCCCGGCGGGCCGGGTAGTCGGCCGGTGCGCAGTCCTCGGCCAGGAAGCGCGGTCGCGCCTCCTCGGCCGGCAGGATCCGCTGCACCGGGACTCCCCCGGCCACCGGGAACACCGTGCGCAGGGCCTCGTGCCGGGCGACCACGTCCGCCGTCGCGGCACGCAGCGCGGCGGTGTCGAGCGCGCCGCGCAGGCGCAGGGCGAACGGCAGGTTGTACAGCGCGGTCGGCCCCTCGATCTGGTCGATCAGCCAGAGCCGCTGTTGGGCGTACGAAACCGGGATCACGGTGCTTCCTCTACTCGGGTCTACTGACGGCACGGGCTGGTCGAGGGGACGGACGGCGGTCAGACGGTGAGCCCCGCGGTGGGCCGGCAGTCCTGGATCTCCAGGGGCTGCCCCATCGAGACGGCGATCTTGCGCCCGCCCCGGTACGGGTCCCGGCCGTGGGCGCAGAGCACGTTGTCGACCAGCATCACGTCGCCGACCTGCCAGCGCTCCCGCACGGTGGCGGCGTGGTAGGCCTCGTTGAGGGCGTCGACGTCGGCGCGCTCCAGCGGCTCGCCGTCGCCGAAGCCGGTGTTGAACGGCAGTCCGTCCGGCCCGAACTCCTCGGTCATCGCCTCCCGGATGTCCGGGTCGAGCGACCACGCGTTCCAGAAGGCGAGGTGGTTGAACCAGACCTGCTCGCCGGTCCGCGGGTGGCGGATGGTGCCGGGGCGCACCTGGGTGGTGCGCAGGTTGCCGTCCGCCAGCCACTCGCAGCTGATGCCGTTCTCCTTGCAGTAGGCCTCGACCTCGGCGCGGTCCTCGGTCGCGAAGGCGGTGCGCCAGCCGAGCGAGATGTAGTCCGAGTAGTTGCGGGTGAGCGTCCAGCCGCCGGTCCGCATCCGCTCCACCAGGTGGGCGGGCAGCTGCGCGAGCACCTGGCGGCAGTCCGCGGTGGGGGTGGCCCCGCCCTCGTCGGGGGCGGTCAGGCAGGCGAAGAGCAGCCGGCCGGGGAAGGTCAGGGTGTAGCTGTTCTCGTTGTGCATCCGGATCGGCTGGACCGGCGGCAGGTCGGTGGACGAGTAGACGCCGTTGCCGTAGTCGCTGCGCGGGGTGGCCTTCTCCCGGTAGGGGGTGCGCTCGGGGATGAGGACGTCGCGCACGGCGGCGACGTCCTCGGTGCCGGTGACCGGCAGGCCGCGCAGGAAGATGGTGCCGTACCGGTGCAGGGCGTCGGTGAGCGCGCTCTCGTTCTCGCGCAGCCACTCGCAGGCCTCGCCCATGTCCGCGGTGCGCGGCGCGTGGGCGAGGGCCGGGCGGCCGGGGTTCAGTTCCCAGGTCGGCATGGCGGCGGTCACCGGTCGGCGGGGGCGGAGAGGGCGGCGACCAGGCTGGCGGGCCTGATGTCCGTCCAGTTGGCCTCGATGTAGTCGAGGCAGCCCTGGCGGGTGTCCTCGCCGTGGACGGTGGTCCAGCCGGCCGGCACGTCGATCCAGACCGGCCACAGCGAGTGCTGGTTCTCGTCGTTGGCCAGGACCAGGTAGCCGGCGCTGTCGTCCTCGAACGGGTTGCTCATGGTGTCCTCTTCGGGTTTCTTCGAAGCTCGGCTTGCTTCGCTCGGGTTGCTTCGAAGGTAGGGGCGGGCCGCGGGGCGGAAGGGCAGGAGTCGCGGCAGGAACGCGGCAGTTGGGCCCTGCCGCCTGCCGCCCCGCCCGCCGCCCCGTCGGCCGGCTCGACACCCGGCTCGGCACCCGGCGGTTCAGCGCGGGGTGAGGCGGACCGGGAAGCGGTCCAGGCCGAAGTTGATGATCGAGCGGTTGTGGACGACCGGCCCGGTCTGCTCGATCACGGCGACGCGCTCCAGCAGCGCCGTGAACAGGCCGCCGAGTTCGGCCTTGGCCAGCGGCGCTCCGACGCAGTAGTGGGCGCCGAGGCCGAGCGCGAGGTGCTTGTTGGGGGCGCGGTCGAGCAGGATCTCCTCGGGCCGGTCGAAGGCCTCCGGGTCCCGGTTGGCGGACCACACCCAGACCGCGACCCGGTCGCCGCGCCGGATGGTGCGCCCGTCGAGCTCGGTGTCCCGGCTCGCGGTGCGCAGGGTGTGCAGCCCGACCGAGGTCCAGCGCAGGAGTTCGTCCAGCGCCGAGTCCATGCCGACCTCGCCGCGCTGGAGCCTCCGCCACAGCTCGGGGTGCCGGACCAGGGTGTACAGGCCCATCGCGGCGGTGTGGCGGACGGTCTGGACGCCGCCGACCACGATGTTGTCCAGGTTGAGGACGACGTCCTCGATCGGCAGCAGCCTCCCGCCGACCCGGTAGGTGGCCATCTTGCTGATCAGGTCGTCGCGCGGGTCGCTGCGCCGCAGCATCACCTGGTGCAGCAGGTACGGGATGAGCTGCTGGTGGCCGGCCCGGCGCTCCTCGGGGGTGCGGCCGAGGAAGGCGACGTCGCAGACCCGCTCGACCATCTCGCGGTCGCCCTCGGGGACGTCCAGCAGGTCGCACATGACGGACAGCGGCAGCGCGGAGACCGCGTCGACGAGGTCCACCTCGCCCAGTTCGACGGCCCGGTCGACGATCGAGGCGGCGAGTCCGGCGATGCCCCGGGCGGCCCCGCGCACGGCGCCGGGCGAGAAGAACGGGTTGGCGGGGGCGCGCAGTTCGCGGTGCCGGGGCGGGTCGGTGAGGGCCATCATCCGGCCGGAGCCGACCGGGACGTTGCCCTCGCCGGCGCCGAGCAGCGAGCCCTGTTCGGAGCTGTAGACGGCGGCGTTGCGCAGCACCTCGGCGGAGTGCCGGTAGGAGAGCACCGACCAGACCGGCCCGTCGTCGACGGTGTCGGTGCGGTGGACGGCGGACTCCCTGCGCAGCTCCGCGACCAGCGCGGGGGTGTCGGGCCGGGCCCAGAGGTCGGGGTCGGTGAGGTCGACCGCAGTGGTGGTGGGCATCAGTGCTCCGTCCGGGACAGGTGCGCGGCGCCGGGCCGCGCGATGAGGGAGGTCAGCAGGTCGACCGGGCCGGGCCCGTCGACGGTGGCGAGCAGGTGGCCGCCGGGGACGACGTGGTGGCCGGAGCCGCCACTGGTGTGGGCGGCCCAGCCTTCGAGGCCGCCGACGGCCAGGAGCGGGTCCTCGGCGCCGACGACGGTGTGCAGGGCGGAGCCGATCGGCGGGTGCGGACGGGGCCGGTAGGTGTCGACCACGTCCAGGTCGGTGCGGATGCCGCGCAGCGCGTGCTCCTTCAACTCGGCTTCGCCTTCGACGAGTTGTCCCATTCCGGCGAGGCGCAGCAGCTCGTCGGCGGTGTACTGGGGGCGGTCCGCCCCGGCCCAGGCGGCGGGCGGCGAGGCGGAGGCGGCGACGACCAGTTCGGGCCGCCGCCCGGCCGGCAGCGCCCGGGCGGCCTCGTAGCCCAGCAGGGCGCCGAAGCTCTGCCCGTAGAAGCCGAACCGCCCGGTCAGGTGCGGGCCGAGGGCCTCCAGGACGGCGTCGACCAGCAGGTCGAAGCTCGCGGGCATCGGGTGGCCGAGCCGGCCGCCGCGGGCCGGCGGGCGCAGCGCCCAGACCTCGGCCACCGGGGCGAGGGCGCGGGCCAGCGGGGTGTAGGCGGTGGCGTCGCCCCCGGCGTGCGGGAAGCAGAACAGCCGGTACGGGCAGTGCAGTTGGGGCACGGGGACGAACAGCCAGTCCCCTTCGACGCGGGGCCGCACCCGCAGGGCGGTGGTCATGCGCCGGCCGCCCGGGCACGGGCGGTCAGGGCGGGCCGGGGGGCGGCGGTGCCGGCCGCGACGGCCCGTTCGACGGTGGCGGTGAAGGCGGCCAGGTCGGCCGAGTCGAGCAGGTGGCGCAGCTGGAGTTCGATGCCGAGGCGGCGGCGCAGCAGGTGGACGACCCGCAGTGCGGCGATGGAGTGGCCGCCGAGCGAGAAGAAGTCGTCGGTGGGCCGGAGGCCGGTGACGCCGAGCACGGTGCCCCAGACCTCGGCGACCTGCCCGGCCAGTCCGCCGGCGCCCGACTCCGCGGCGGAGGCGGAGGCGGAGGCGGAGGCGGAGGCGGGGGCGGGCAGCGCCGCCAGGTCGACCTTGCCGTTCGGGGTGAGCGGCAGGGCGTCCAGCACGGTGATCACCGAGGGCACCAGGTGGGCGGGCACGGTGGCCCGCAGCCGCTCGGTCAGCTCGGCGGCGGTGACGGCGCCGGTGACGTAGCCGACCAGCCGGCGGTCGCCGGGGGCGGGCTCGTGGACGGTGACGGCGGCGGCCCGGACGCCCGCCAGCCGGGCCAGGGCGTGCTCGACCTCGCCGAGCTCGACCCGGTAGCCGCGCAGCTTGACCTGGCGGTCCACCCGGCCGACGTACTCCAGCCGGCCGCCCTCGCCGCGCCGGGCCTGGTCCCCGGTGCGGTACATCCTCTCCCCCGCGGCGACCGGGTCGGCGACGAAGCGTTCGGCGGTCAGTCCGGGGCGGCCGAGGTAGCCGTGGGCGAGGCCGGGCCCGGCCAGGTACAGCTCGCCGACGACGCCGTCGGGGACGGGGGCGAGCTTCTCGTCCAGCAGGTGCAGGCGCACCCCGGGCAGCGGCTCACCCAGGTGCGGTCCGGGGCCGCTGATCGGCGCGGTGACGGCGTCGACGGTGCACTCGGTGGGCCCGTACAGGTTGAGCGCGTCGACGCCGCCGTCGGCCAGCTCCCGCCAGGTGCGCTCGGGGACGGCCTCGCCGCCCATGAACAGCCGCGGCACCCGGGCGCCGGCCAGCGGCTCGCGCAGCAGCTCCCAGTGCGAGGGGGTCAGGTCGAGGTCGGTGACGGCGTGCTCGGCCAGCAGGGCGGCCACCCGGGCCGGGTCGGCGCGGTGCTCCTCGCCGATGACCAGGACGGTGTCGCCGCGGCAGATCCGGGCCCACTGCTGGACGGAGGCGTCGAAGGAGACGCTGGCGTTCCAGCCGACCACGCCGGGCTCGGCGCGGTAGGCGCCGCTCGCCTCCAGGGCCGTGACCAGGGCGGCGACGGCGCCGCGCGGCACCTCGACGCCCTTGGGGCGGCCGGTGGAGCCGGAGGTGTAGATGACGTACGCCGGGTCCAGCGGGTGGGCGTGCTCGGGCAGTTCTCCCCCAGCCTGGCGGCCGGGAGGTACCCCCAGCCCGTCGGCGGCGGCGTCCGGGCGCAGCACCGGCACCCCGTCGGCCGCCGGGAGGCCGTCGGCGCTGATCAGGGCCGCGAGGTGGGCGTCGGCGGCCATGTGGGCGAGCCGCTCGGCGGGGTAGGCCGGGTCGAGCGGGACGTAGGCGGCGCCGGCCCGCCAGACGGCGAGCAGGGCGACCGGCAGGTCGGCGGTGCGGGCGAGGTGGACGCCGACCCGGTCGCCGCGGCCGACGCCGCGCTCGCGCAGGGCGCGGGCCAGGGCGGCGGTGCGGCGGTCGAGTTCGGCGAAGTCCAGGCGGTCGGCGCCGGCCAGGACGGCGGTGCGCCCGGGGTGGGCGGCGACGGTGTCGCGCAGGCGGTCCAGCAGATCGGTCATGACGGCTCCTCAGGACTCTCGGGCGGCGGCGGCCATGGTGTGCAGGGCGGCGGCGTAGGTGTCGATGAACTGCTCGGCGGTGTGGTCGGCGACCAGCGAGCGCTGGTGGTCCACGGCGAGCAGCACCCGCTGCGTGACCGGGTCCTGGATGACCGAGGCGCCGAAGGCGAAGCTGTTGGGTTCGTGGCGCAGGGTCGGCTCGGTGCCGATCCGGCCGTCCACGATGCGGGCCGAGCTGAGCCGGCCGAGGGCGTGGAAGCGCAGGTAGCCGAACTGGCTGTCCAGCGCGGTGTCGGTCATCAGCCGGGCGAGGCGGGCGAAGGGCACCCGGCGGTGCGGCATCATGTCCAGCTCCTCGCGGTGGACCTCGCGGACCAGGGCGAGCAGGTCGTCGGTGGGTTCGCAGCTCAGCGGGACGGTGTTGAGGAACAGCCCGTACACCTCGGTGCCGCCGAGCCGTTCCAGCCGGCCGTTGACGGCCAGGCCGGTGGTGACGCGCCGACGCCCGGTGACGGCGGCGAGGGCGTGCAGGTGGGCGGCGAGCGCCACCGACTTGACCGGCACGCCGAGCGCGTCGGCGACGTCGCGCAACTGTCCGGGCGCCTCCGGCAGCACCCGTTCGACGGTGCGCGGCGCCTCGTGCACGGACTCGCTGCCGGGGAAGGACTGGCCGCTGACGCCGTCCAGCCGCTCGCGCCAGTAGGCGAGTGAGCGCTCGTCCCCGGCGGCCTGCCGTTCGACGGCCACGAAGTCGCGGAAGGCGGTGCGCGGCGGCGGGGCGGGCGCGCCGAGCGGGTCCTCGGCGATGGCCGTGTGGCGTTCCAGGATCTCGGTGAGCAGCGAGGTGAAGCTCCAGCCGTCGAGGATCGCGTGGTGCTCGGAGACGGTGAGCTGGAAGGCGTCCTCGGCGAGGCGCTGCACGGTGATCCGGAACAGCGGCGGCGCGGTGAGGTCGAAGGGTGTCCACCGGTGGGTGTCGAACACCTCGCGGATCGCGGCGTCCTGGTCCTCCTCGGCGGCGCCGCGCAGGTCGGCGAACTCGACGGGGGCGGGCAGCCGGCCGTGGACGAGCTGCAGCGGTTCGCCGTAGCCGGACAGGTCCAGGCCGGTGCGCAGCACGGCGTGGCGGTCCATGGCCTCGGCGACGGAGCGGCGGAAGGCCTGCTCGTCGAGGTCGCCGGAGATCTTGTAGGAGTTGACGTTGTGGTAGCTGTCGGTGCCGCCGGCGATCTCCATGTGGAAGACCATGGAGAGCTGCATGGACACCATCGGGTAGGCGTCGACCAGGCCGGGCGGCAGGTCGGCGCGGTCCTCGGGGGTGACCAGGGCGAAGGGCTCGTGGGCGTCCGGGCCCTCGGTGACGGGCTCGGCGAGCGGCAGCAGGGCGGCGACGGTGGGGGCGTTGAAGACGTCCCGCAGGCTCAGCCCCCAGCCGCGCTCGTGCAGCGCGCCGGCCAGCTGGACGGCCCGGATGGAGTCGCCGCCGAGGTGGAAGAAGTCGTCGTGGACGCCGATGCCGTCCACCCCGAGGACCTCCGTCCAGACGGCGGCGAAGGCCTCCTCCTCCGGGGTGCGCGGCTCGACGTGCCGGCCTCCGGTGGCGGTGGCGCGCTGGCCGGGGGCGGGCAGCGCGGCGCGGTCCACCTTGCCGTTGACGGTCAGCGGCAGCGACTCCAGCACGGTGAAGCTCGCCGGGACCATGTACGGGGGCAGCGAGCGGCCGAGGAAGGCGCGGACGTCGGCGGGCTCGCGTCCGGTGACGTACGCGGCGAGGCGGTCCTCGTGCACGGTGACGACGCAGGCGTCCACGTCCGGGTGGGCGGCGAGCGCGTTCTCGATCTCGCCGAGCTCGATCCGGAAGCCGCGCAGCTTGACCTGGAAGTCGGCGCGCCCGATGTACTCCAGCCCGCCGCCGGGCAGCCGCCGGGCGACGTCGCCGGTGCGGTAGAGCCGGGCCCCGGGCGGGCCGTACGGGTCGGCGACGAAGCGCCCGGCGGTGAGGCCGGGGCGGCCCCAGTAGCCGTGGGCGAGGCTGCCGCCGCCGATGTACAGCTCGCCGGCCGCGCCGGGCGGCACCGGCCGCAGCCAGTCGTCCAGGACCTGGGCGCTCAGGTGCGGCATCGGCGTGCCGATCAGGCTGCGCTCGAAGCCGGCGCTGCCGGCCAGGTCGTGGGTGGTGACGTGGACGGTGGTCTCGGTGATGCCGTACAGGTTGCACAGCCGGGCCGGGGGCGGCGGGTCCAGTTCGAACCAGCGCTGGACGACGGCCGGGTCCAGCGCCTCCCCGCCCAGCATGATCCACTTCAGCGCGGGCAGGGCGCGCGGGCTGCGCCGCAGCACCGGCTCCAACTGGCGCAGCGCCGAGGGGGTCAGGCAGAGGTACGAGACCTCCTCCTCCGCCAGCAGCTCGGCGAACTCCTCCGGCGAGCGGCTGGTCACGTACGGGACGACGACGAGGCGGGCGCCGTGCAGCAGGGCGCCCCACATCTCCCAGACCGTCCAGTCGAAGGCGTAGCTGTGGAAGAGCGTCCAGGTCTCCTGGGGGCCGAAGCCGAAGTGCCGCTCGCCGTCCGCCATCAGCCGGCTGACGTGCTCGTGGGCGACGGCGACGCCCTTGGGGCGGCCGGTGGAGCCGGAGGTGAAGATGACGTAGGCGACGTCGCCGGGGCGGCCGGCGGCCGGCG
Source organism: Kitasatospora sp. NPDC001119 (assembly GCF_053598475.1). Classification (NCBI taxonomy): domain Bacteria; kingdom Bacillati; phylum Actinomycetota; class Actinomycetes; order Kitasatosporales; family Streptomycetaceae; genus Kitasatospora; species Kitasatospora sp. NPDC001119. The sequence continues at coordinate 143,487 of NZ_JBSFKI010000021.1, read as the reverse complement.
GGCGGGTGTCGGGGCGGGCGGCCAGGTCGGCGGCCTCGGCGGTCAGGTCGTAGGCCTGCCAGGGGCCTTCGGGCACCAGGTCCGGGCGGTCGGTGACGACCAGGGCGACGCCGGTGTCGCCGAAGACCAGCGCGGCGCGGTCGGCGGGGGCGGCCAGGTCGACGGGCACGTAGGCGGCGCCGGTCTTGAGCACGCCGAGGACGGTGACCAGGACGTCGGCGGTGCGGTCCAGCAGCATGCCGACGCGGTCGCCGGGGCCGGCGCCGCGGGCGCGCAGGGCGTGCGCGAGGCGGTTGGCCCGGCGGTCGAGTTCGGCGTAGCCCAGGGTGCGGTCGGGGTCGCTGACGGCGGGCCGGTCGGGGTGGGCGTCGGCGGCCCGTTCGAACAGGTGGTGCAGGCAGTGGCCGGGGGTGTCGGTGGCCGCGGCCCCCTCGGCGGGGCGGGTGGTCAGCCGCAGCACGGTGGCGTCGGGGTCGTCCAGGGCCGCGGTGAGCAGGGCGTCGAACTCGGCGGCCAGCCGGCGGACGGTCTGCGGGTCGAACAGCTCGCTGCGGTACTCGGCCTCGCCGCGCAGCTCGCCGCCGTCTCCCCCGTCGAACACGGACCAGGTGAGGTCGAACTTGCTGGTGCCGTTGGAGCGCACCCGGCTGCGGGCGGTGGCCGCCGGGCCGAGCGCCAGCGGGGTGCGGTCCTCGCCGTGGGCGCCGAACACCACCTGGACCAGCGGCGGGTGCTGGGCGCTGCGGGCGGCGCCGAGCCGGTCGACGATCTGGTCGAAGGGCAGGTCGAGGTAGCCGTACGCCTCGAAGGCGACGTCCTGGACGTGCTCCAGCAGGTCCCGGAAGCTCAGCGCGGGCGCGAGCCGCAGGCGCAGCGGCAGCAGGTTGACGAAGTAGCCGAGCAGGTGCTCCAGTTCGGGCCGGTCGCGGGTGGTGACCGGGGTGCCGACCACCAGGTCGTCGGCGCCGGTCCAGCGGTTCAGCAGCAGGGCGAAGGCGGCCAGTTGGACGGTGAACGGGGTGACGCCCTCGGTCTCGGCCAGGGCGCGGACCCGCGCCGCCGTCCCCGGGGCGAGGTCGAACCCCTCGGTGCGGCCGGCCGCGCCGCGCTCGGCGGGCCGGGGCCGGTCGGTGGGCAGCTCCAGCAGCGCGGGGGCGCCGTCCAGCCGCTCCTTCCAGTAGGTCAGGTGCTCCTCGTAGGAGGTGCCGAGCTCCTCCTCGGCGCGGTCGGCGTACTGCACGGTCAGCTCGGGCAGTTCGGCCTCCCGGCCGCGCAGCGCCGCGTCGTACAGCTCGGCGAGTTCGCGCTCGAAGACCTCGGCGGACCAGCCGTCCCAGACGATGTGGTGGACGGTGAACAGCACGGTGGTGCGCTCGTCCGCGAGCCGGAAGGCCTCGGCGCGCAGCAGCGGGCCGGCGGCCAGGTCGAAGGGCTCGGCGCAGCGGGCGGCGAGCAGCTCCTCCAGGCGCGCGGCCCGGTCGGGGTGGTCCCGCAGGTCGGTCTCCGCGAGCGGCACGGCGAGCCGGTGGTGCACGTGCTGGCGGGGGCCGTCGGGGTGCAGCGCGAAGGTGGTGCGCAGGGTCTCGTGCCGGGCGGTGATGGCGTCCAGCGCGCGTCGGAGCAGCGCGAGGTCGAGCGGGCCGGTGACGTCGAGGGTCCAGGGGGTGCAGTAGGTGACGGCCTTCGGGTCGAGGCGGTCGAGGAACCAGAGGCCGCGTTGCAGCCCGGAGACGGGCGCGGTGCGCGCCGGGTGGTCGGACGGGCTCACGGCCTCGTTCCCTTCGTGTGCGGTGCGGCCGGTCACCGGGCGGCCAGCCGTTCGGCGATGGCGCTCACGGTCCGGGCCCGGAACACCAGTTGCGGGGGGACGCGGCTGCCGGTCTCCCGGGACAGCCGCATCGCGACCCGGACGGCGGCCAGCGAGTTGCCGCCGATCCGGAAGAAGTTGTCCTCGCGGCCGACCTCGGCGAGGTCGAGCACCTCGCGGACCGCCTCGGCGACCAGGCGTTCGGCCTCGGTCAGCGGGTCGGCGGCCTCGTCGGCCGTCGCGTCCTCGTCGGAGGCGGCCGGGCGCCCAGCGGGGGCGGGCAGCGCCTTGCGGTCCACCTTGCCGTTGTGGTTGAGCGGCAGCGCGTCCAGGACGTCCAGGGTCGCGGGCAGCATGTGCTCGGGCAGCAGGCCGGCCAGGTGGTCGAGCAGGGCGTCCGGGCCGGGGGCGCCGGCGGCGACGGTGACGTAGGCGGCGAGCCTGCGGTCGCCGGGGGCGGGCTCGTGGACGGCGACGGCGGCCTCCCGGACGGCCGGGTGGCGGGTGAGCGCGTCCTCGATCTCGCCGGGTTCGACCCGGAAGCCCCGGATCTTGACCTGGTCGTCGATCCGGCCGGTGACCTCCAGCAGGCCCTCGGCGGTGCGGTGGCCGAGGTCGCCGGTGCGGTAGAGGCGCTCGCCGGGGGCGCCGTACGGGGAGGCGACGAAGCGTTCGGCGGTCAGGCCGGGCCGGCCGAGGTAGCCGTGGGCGAGGCCGCCGCCGGTGGCGTACAGCTCGCCGGTCACCCCGGGCGCGACGGGGCGCAGTTGCTCGTCCAGGACGAGGACGCCCTTGCCGTGCAGCGCGACGCCGATCGGGATGGAGCCGCCGGCGGCGTCGGCGGGGCCGACCCGGTGGCAGGTGGTCAGCCCGAGGCTCTCCACCGGGCCGTAGCCGTTGGCGACGACCAGGCCCGGGTAGGCCTCCAGGGCCTTGGCGACATGGGTGGTGGAGGCCCGCTCGCCGGCGGTGAAGGCGAGCTTCAGGCCGTCGTAGGTCTCCGGGAACTCCTCCAGCAGGAAGTTGAACAGGCTGGCGGAGAGCTGGAGTTGGGTGACACCGTGGCGGCGGGTCAGCTCGGCGACGGTCTGCGGGTCGGGGCGTTGGCCGGGCTGGAGGACGCAGGTGCCGCCGAAGCAGAGCGCGCCGTACAGCTCCAGCGCGAAGGCGTCCCAGGAGACCGGCGAGCACTGCAGCCAGACCTCGCCGGGGCCGAAGCGGGCGTAGTCCTGGCCGAGGTAGGTGGTGGTGAGCGCGCGGTGCGGGACGGCGACGCCCTTGGGGCGGCCGGTGGAGCCGGAGGTGAACATCACGGTGGCGAGGTCGGCGCCGTCGACCGGCAGGCCGAGGTCGTGGGCCGGGTACCGGGCGAGGTCGGCGGCCGAGGCGTCCAGGTCCACCTGGCCGGGGACGGCGAACGGCACGGTGGCGCGCCGGTGGGTGACCACCGTGGCGGCGCCGGTGTCGGCGACGGCGCCGGCCAGCCGCTCGGCCGGGAAGTCCGGGTCGAGCAGGGTGTACGCGGCCCCGGTCTTGAGGGCCGCCAGCAGGGCGGTGACCAGCTCCGGACCGCGCTCGGTCAGCACGGCGACGGTGTCGCCGCGGCCGATGCCCAGGCCCGCCAGGTGGCGGGCGAGCCGGTTCGCGGCGGCGTTCAACTCGCCGTACCCGACGGCGCGTTCGCCGGACACCAGGGCGACGGCGCCCGGCTCGCGGGCGGCCCGCGCCTCGAACAGGGCGTGCACCGGCACCTCGACGGCGGCGGCCAGGGTGCCCAGCCACTCCTCGCACAGGCCGGCCATGGTGGCCGGGTCGAAGAGGTCGCTGTCGTACTCGAAGCGGCCGGTGAAGCCGGTGCCGAGGTCGTCCACCGAGACGGACAGGTCGAAGCGGGAGACCGGGTTGGAGTGCAGGGAGCGGGTGACGGCGTGCCCGCCGACCGTGAACGGCCGGGGGTCCAGCGGGTGCAGCTCCAGCAGCACCTGGCAGAGCGGGTTGCGGTCCTCGGGGCGCTCGTCGAGCACGGCGTTCGCGATGTCGTCGAAGGGCACCTCCTGGTGCCGGTAGCCGCCGATCGACACCTCGCGCACGTGCCGGACCAGCTCGCGGAAGGAGGCGCCCTCCTCCAGCTTCAGCCGCAGCGGCAGCAGGTTGACGAAGTAGCCGATCAGGCCGTCGAGTTCGGCCCGGCCGCGGGCGTTCACCGGCGAGCCGAGGACCAGGTCGCGCTGCCCGGAGCGGCGGTGCAGGGTGAGCGCCAGCCCGGCCAGCAGCACCATGAAGGGGGTGGCGTCCTCGCTGCGGGCGAGCGCCCGGACGGCCTCGGCCACCGGGCCGGGCATGGCGAAGCGGTGGAAGGCGCCGCGGAAGGCCTGCTCCTCGGGGCGGGGGCGGTCCGGCGCCAGCGCGTCGGTGGTCGGCGCGTCGCGCAACTGCTCGCGCCAGTAGTCGAGTTGCTTCTCGGCGGTGTCGTCCTGGTACTGCCAGGCGGCGTAGTCGCCGTACTGGACGGCGAGTTCCGGCAGCTCGGCCGGGCGGCCCTCGGCCAGCGCGGCGTACAGCTCCTGGAGTTCGGCCTCCAGCACGGGCAGCGAGCCCTCGTCCCAGACGATGTGGTGGAGGAGCAGCAGCAGCGTGGTCGCCCCGCCGGCCCGGAAGACCCGGGCCCGCACCAGCGGTCCCCGCGCCAGGTCGAAGGGCTCCAGCGCGGCCTCGGCGACCAGCTCGTCCACCCGGTCGGCGGTGGTCTCGGTGAGCGTGAACGGCAGCTCCACGGAGGGGTGGACGACCTGGCGCGGGCCGTCCTCGGCGAGCTCGAAGGTGGTCCGCAGGCTCTCGTGCCGCTCCACCACCCCCGCCAGCGCCCGCCGCAGCAGCTCGGGGTCGACCGGCCCGGAGAAGCGGAACACCCAGGGCACCACGTAGGTCGGCGCGTCCGGGTTCCACTGGTCGAGGAACCACAGGCCGCGCTGGAACTTCGACAGCGGGGCCTCGGCGGCGCCCGAGCGCACCGGGGCCGGGCGCGCGCCGCCGGTCGCGGAGGTCACCGCGGCGGCGAACCCGGCCAGGGTCGGCGCGTCGAAGATGGTGTACGGCGACACCATGCCGAAGACGTCGAAGACCCGGCCCACCACCCGGACGGCGGTCAGCGAATCGCCGCCCAGGTGGAAGAAGTTGTCGTCGGCGCCGACCTCCGGCACCCCGAGCACGTCCGCCCAGACCGCCGCGATCAGCTGCTCGGCGGGGGTGCGCGGCGGGCGGCCGGCCGCCCTGCCCTCCGGCGCGGTCCGCGGCTGGGGCAGCGCCGCGCGGTCCACCTTGCCGCCGGCCGTCAGCGGGAAGGCCTCCAGCGCGGTGAGCGTCGCCGGGACCATGTGCTCGGGCAGCCGCCCGGCCAGCCAGGCCCGGGCCTCGGCGTACCCCGGCGCGGCGCCGGTGACGTACGCGGCCAGCCGGCCCTCGTGCGCCACCACCACGCAGCCGGTGACGCCGGGGTGGCCGGCCAGCACCTGCTCGACCTCCCCGGGCTCGACCCGGAAGCCGCGGATCTTCACCTGGTGGTCGGTGCGGCCGAGGAACTCCAGCGGGCCCTCCCCGGTGGCTCGGCGCACCAGGTCGCCGGTGCGGTACATCCGGGCTCCCCCGGGGCCGTCCGGGTCCGCGAACGGGTCGGCGACGAAGCGGCCGGCGGTCAGGCCCGGGCGGCCGAGGTAGCCGGAGGCCAACAGCGGCCCGCCGACGTACAGTTCGCCGGCCTCGCCGGGCGGCACCGGCCGCAGCCGCTCGTCGAGCACGTGCAGCAGGCGCCCGCCGACGGCGGTGCCGATCGGCACCCGGGCACCCGGCTGCTCCTGACCGCCGTCGAGCCGGTGGACGGTGGCGGTGACCACCGTCTCGGTCGGACCGTACGCGTTCAGCAGCGGCACCCCGGTCGCCGCCCACCAGGCGGCGGCGGTGGCCGGCTCCAGCTTGTCGCTGCCGGAGACCATCAGCCGCAGGGTGCGCGGCACCCGGCCGCCCAGCGCCGCCACCACGTCCTGGAAGTAGCCCGCGGCCAGGTTGGCGACGGTGACGCCCTCGGCGTCCAGCAGTTCCAGCAGCGCGGCCGGGGCGAGCAGCCGCTGCTCCGGCAGGACCAGGCAGGCCCCGGCGGACAGCGCCCCGAGCACCTGCTCCACGGCCACGTCCACGGTCGGACGGGCGAACTGCAGCACCACGTCCCGCTCGGTCAGGCCGAGGGCCTCGACCACACCGGCCAGGTGGCCGGTCAGGGCCGCGAGCGGGACGTGCACGCCCTTGGGGCGGCCGGTGGTGCCGGAGGTGTAGATGACGTAGCCGGCGCCCGCGCCCACACCCGTCCCGTCGCCGAGCTCGGTGAGCTCCTCGCCGTCGAGGGCGAGCCCGGCCCCGGCGTCCTCGACGATCCAGCGGTTGCGCTCCTCGGGCGCCTCCCGGTCCAGCGGCAGGTAGGTGGCCCCCGCCCGCAGCCCCGCCAGCAGCGCGACCACGTGGTCCAGCCGGTCGCGGCCGGTCACGGCGACCGTCCGCCCGGGGGCGAGCCGGGCGGCGAGGGCGGCGCTCAGTCCGTCCAGCTCCCGGTAGCTGACGGTCCGGGCCCCGGCCCGGACGGCCGGCCGCTCCGGGAAGCGCGCGACGGCGGAGGCGAACGGCGCGAATGCGGGCGCCGTGAATTCGACGGGAAAACCGCGAGAGGACATCATCCAGCCCCAGATCGTGAGAGGAATCGGCGAAGAAGGCGATAGGGGGATCACGAAGCCCTATCGGCAGAACGGGCGGAAGGAAGTCGGCAGTTTCCTTCTGCCGCTTCCCGAGCAGGCCAGGGCTACCGGCCGAGGGGGATTCCGGAATTCCCGGGGGACCAGACGTCCGCCTCTTCCAGGGCCTCCGGGGAGTACTTCCCGAGCGCGCTGATCAGCAGCCGGAGTTCCAGCGCCAGGCATTCCGCGAAACGGCGGAGCCCGGATTCCCGGTCCTCCGCGACGGCGAGCAGGGCCGCCCGTCCGAGGCCCACCGCGCGGGCCCCCAGCGCCAGGCTCTTGACCGCCCGGGCGCCCTCCCAGATCCGCCCGGAGACCAGCAGGGAGGGCGGCGGCACGACCGCCAGCCGGCGCAGGCACTCCGCGAGCGGCAGGCCGACGTGCGGCAGGAACACCCCCGGCGCCCAGCCGGTGCCGCCCTCCGCGCCGTCCACCACGACGGCGTCCGCCCCGGCCTCGTGCGCCACCCGGGCGGCCTCGGCCACGTCCCGGCCGGGGTAGAGCTTCACCCAGATCCGCACCCGCGGGTAGTTGTTGCGCATCAGCCGGATCTGCTGGCGCAGGATCTCCGCGGTGAAGGTGCCCGGGGTGGCGGCGCGCAGCACCCGCCCGTCGCCGAACAGCGGGTCGAGCCCGAAGCGGTCGCCGAGCGCGGCGGCGGCCTCCGCGTCCAGCACGGTCATCCCGCCCAGGCCCGGTTTGGCGCCCTGGCCGACCTTCAACTCGAAGGCCAGCCGCCCGGATTCGAGCAGCGGCAGGGCGGCCGGGTCGCTGTGGACGAGGTTCCACACCTCGGCGTCGGCGTCCTCGGTGCTCTGCTGGACGGCCACGCCGCCGAGCCCGTCCGGGAGTTCCTCGCCGTAGGCGCGCAGCCGGCCGAGCAGGGTGCGGTCGGCGGCCTCGCCGAGCCGGCCGTAGCCGTTGACCGGCACCACGTTCTCGCCGATCACCATCGGGATCCCGAGCGCCCCGGCCTGCCGGCTGAGGGCCAGTCCGAGGTCGCCGCCGGCCGCCCGGGTGGAGCCGGTCGCGGAGACGTACACCGGCAGCGCGGAGGCGAACCCGCCGATGGCGGTGGCGAGTTCGACGTCCCGGTAGTCGGGCTCGCGGCCCAGGTCGATCAGCTTGGCGAGCCGCTGCGGCAGGAACAGCGGCGGGACGATCCGCAGGGCGTCAAGGGCGTCGGACGGCGCCGCCTCCTCGGCCGCGCCGGCGCCGAACAGCACCCGCCCGTACTCCTCGGCGGGCGGGAACACGGCGGCCGCCCCGGCCCGGGCCCGCCGCCGGACCTCCTCCTCCGGGAACCCCGGTGCGGTCAGGTCGCTCATGGCGACACCACCCCGGCGACCTTGGGGAACGCGCTGGCCTGCCAGACGGCGTCCAGCCCGGCGACGTACCGGGTGAGCCGCTCGACGCCGATGCCGAAGCCCGCGCTGGCCGGCACGCCCTCGCGCACCAGGTCCAGGTACCAGCGGTACTTCTGCGGGTTCTCGCCGGTCTCCCGCATCCGGGTGACGATCTCCGCGTAGTCGTTGGTGCGCTGGCTGCCGCTGCACAGCTCGCCGTAGCCCTCGGGCGCGAGCAGGTCGAAGTTCCGCAGCAGGCCCGGGTCCTGCGGGTGCTCGCGGTCGTAGAAGCCGCGCGAGCCCTTCGGGTAGTCGGTGACGAAGAACGGCCGGTCGCGCCGGGCCGACAGCAACGCCTCGCCCTCCCAGTCGAGTTCGGCGTCCAGACTCTGCGGGTGCCCGATCCCGCGCAGTTCGGCGACCGCCTCGGCGTGCCGGACCCGGCCGAAGGAGCCCTTCAGCAGGTCGGCGAACGCCTGCGGGTCCCGGCCGAGTTCGGCGAACTCCTTGGGCAGCTCGCGCACCGTGCTGCCGACGATGTGCACCACCAGCTCCTCGGCCAGCCGGACGGCGTCGTCCCGGCTCGCGCCGGCCGCCTCCACGTCCAGCTGGTGGAACTCGGCCAGGTGCCGGCTCGTCCCGGCGGTCTCCAGCGGCTCCAGACGGACGTTCGGGGCGATGCAGAAGATCTTGTCGAAGGCGAGCAGCGAGGCCTGCTTGTACAGGATCGCGCTGGTCATCAGCTTGTAGCGGTGGCCGTAGAAGTCGATGTCCACCTGCTTGGAGCCGCGCGCGCCGGGGTCGGTGACCGGGCCGATGATCGGCGGCAGCAGCTCGGTGAAGCCCCGGCCGCGCAGGAACTCGCGGGCGGCGGACAGCAGGTGCTGCTGGATCCGCAGCGCGCTGCGGGTGGTCGGGGCGGTCAGGTGCCGGCCCGGATCGGTCGGGGGCAGGGGGGTGGCGTCGGGCATGGTCGGAGTCCTCTTCTCTCGGGGGGCCGTGGTCCGCCGTCGGGGGCGCGGGCGGTCGTCGGTGGTGGAGCGCCGGCCGGGCGGGACGACTGGAGCGCGGGCGGCTCGGCGGGGCGGCGGCTCAGCGCGCGACGGGCAGGCCCCGGGCCGCGGACGCGGACGCGGAGGCGGCGGCGTACCGGGCCCGGCCGTCGTAGCTCCGCTGGACGTGGGAGAGCGCGGCGAGCAGCCCGGCCGAGCCGGGGATCGGCGCGCGGCCGCGCTCGCCCAGCCCGGCGATCGGCATCGAGCCGACCGAGGACCAGTACAGTCGCCCGTCCGGGCCCAGCGAGCTGCGCGTCCGCCCGGCGTTGTCGGGGTGCAGGCAGTACGGCACGTCCAGGTAGCCGGCCGCGAACGCCCGTACCAGGGCCCGCCCGACGTCGGCGTCCAGGTCGAGCACCGCGCCGATCAGCGCCCTGGCCTCGGCCTCGATCCCGGTGTCCGGCGGCATGGCGAGACGGCGGTCGGACGCCGGGGGCCGGGCCCGCTCCGCCGTGGCGGCCGCGGCGGCGGCCTCCAGCGCCCGGACGTTCTCGGCGACGGTCGGGATGCGGTGCGCCTCGGCCGTGGTCTTGACGATCAGCCGGGCCGCGCCGCCGCGCACCGCGAGCCGCGCCGCGTCCTCCAGCAGCAGCCGCGCACCGCCGGGCGAGCGCGGGTACACGCCCATGTACGCGTACACCACCAGGTGCCAGTCGATGTCCGTGAGCAGCTCCCCCGCGATCCGGCCGAGCGCGGCCAGCGCCTCCTCGTCCTGGCGGGCGTCGGCCTGCTGGGCGTAGCTGAGCGAGATGCTGCGCAGCCCGTGCCGGCGGAAGAACAGCGCCTCCAGCACGCTGACGGCGATCAGCAGCGAGGGCGGGCAGAGCTGGCCCATCAGGCAGCCGCCGAACGTCTCCAGGTGCGGCTCGGCGCCGAACTCCCGGACGGAGGCCAGCAGTTCGCAGCCGCGACGCCAGCGGGCCACCGCCTCGTGGAGCGGGGTGCGGCCGTACGGCAGGCAGTAGGAGACCGGTCCGCCCTCGGTGGCGTCCAGGCCCGCCGCCAGCAGCGCCTCGACGATCCGCTCCGGCGCGGCCGAGCCGTGCCGGACCTGCACCGGGAAGCCCGCGTCCGCCACCCCGCGCAGCACCGCCCGGGTGACCTCGACGGGGTGGGTGGCGATCGGGTAGCCGTTGAGGCCCGCCCCGGCGGCCAGGGCGCGCCGGGCGGCCGCGAGGTCGCCGGTGCGGGTGTAGCTGTCCAGGGTGATGGTGCCGACGGTGACGGCAGCCGCGCCCCGGGTGGCGAGCAGGCCCGCCCGCATCGGGGCCGCCTCCGCCATGCCCATCCGGGGCTGGACCACCAGCGCGCCCGCCTCGGCGGCCTGCGCCACGAACGCGCCGAAGCCCGTCCCGGCGGGGCCCGCCCGTTCAGGTCCGGTCTCCGCGGGACCGAACCCGGCGGGACCGGCCCCGGCGGGAGCCGTCACAGCAGCACCCCGGAGCGCAGTCCGCCGACGAAGGCGCGGAACCCGGCCACCGCGGCGCCGTCCTCGAAGACCGCGTCGAACCCGGCCGCCAGCAGCGCGCGTTCGCGGTCCGGGTCGTCAGCCCCGGCGATGCCGAGCTTGCCGCCGATGACGGTCGGGGTGCTCCGCAGCTCCGGGCAGGCGCGGAGGGCCTCGATCACCCGCAGGCCCTCCTGGTGGCCGTGCCCGTTGACGCTGCTGATCACGATCAGGTCCGGTTCGGCCCGGCGGCACTCGGAGAGCAGCAGCGCGTCCGGGACGCACGCGCCCAGGTTCGTCACCCGGTGGCCCATCTCCTCCAGCAGGAACTGGAGGTACACCAGGTTCCAGGTGTGCGAGTCCGAGGCCGTCGTCGTCACGACGACGTCCAGACCGCCCGGACCGTTCTGTTCGGCATTCCCGTGCTCCACGACTCCGCCCTCACCGGTAGTGATCCTCGATGGCGTTCCGTCGCGTTCTGCGCGGCGGCCCGGCCCCACGGAGAACGCTAGGAACGATCGGGCCCGGCAAGCGGCAGCTCCGGCGGCATTAAGCGGCAGAATGGGTCGGCCGGCGGCAGAACCGGTCAGCCCGCGGCCGCCAGCAGCGGGACGTCCCCGGCCGGCGCGAGCCGCGGCCCGGGCTCCTCCCGGACCAGCCGGCGGCACAGGTTGAGGACGGTGAAGCGCACGCCGTCCCGGGCGGGCACGCTGCGGATCAGCCCCCGCGACAGCAGTTCGTGCACCGTGGCCAGGCAGGTCTGCAGCGTCCAGCCGCTGCGGACCACCGCGTCCTCCCCCGACCAGTCCCCGGGCTCGTCCACCAGCACCTCCAGCAGGGCGCGCTGACGGTCCGTCAGGCAGAGGATCGCCGGCTCCAGGTCGTCCCGCAGGTCACCGCGCGCGCCGAACACCACCGGCGGCGCCGCCAGCGTGAACGGGACGGCCGCCAGACCGGCCACCAGCTGGGCGGTGGACCGCACCAGCGCCCAGCCCGCCGCCCGCTCCAACGCGCCCGGCAGGCCGTCCAGTCGGCGGCACAGCTCCGCGACGGCGGGCGCCTCGGAGCGCTCCAGGGTGTAGCCGGGCCGCAGCCGGCACAGGTGCGAGAGCAGCAGCCGGACGGCCCCGACCTGCGCCAACGCCTCGGGCTCGGCGTCGAGTTCGGGGTCCGGTACGGGCAGCGGCGCGAGCGGGATGACCTGGCCGCCGGGCAGCGGCCGGGCCTCCCGGGCGGTGATCAGCACCCGCAGCCCGGGGCAGTGGCGGAACAGCCCGTCCAACTGCCCGGCGTCCACCCCGCCGTCGGCGCCGTCCAGCACCAGCAGGGCGGGCCGCTCGCCGATGTCCCGGACGAGGTCGTCCAGCCGCCCGCGCCACGGGTGCGGGCCGCCGCCGCAGTCCACCCAGCGCACCGACCAGCGGACGGCCAGGTGCAGCCGGCGGGCCACCTCCAGGGCGAGCCGGGTCTTGCCCACCCCGCCGAGGCCGACCAGCGAGACCAGCCGGTCCCCGTGCACGGCGAAGGCGTCGGCCAGCACCTCGGCCTCCGCCTCCCGGCCGACGATCGCCCCGCGCGCCACCGGCGGGGCGGCCGGCTCGTCCCCCGGCTCGTCCGCGGCCTGCTGCCGGCGGGCGGCCTCCTCGAAGTCCGTCCGGCTGCGGCCCTCCAGCCGCAGCGCGTCCGCCAGCAGCCGGACGGTCTCGTTGCGGGGCCGTCGCACCCGGCCGCTCTCCATGTCCCGGATCGCCCGCACGCTCAGGGTCGCGTGATCCGCCAGGCACTGCTGGGTCAGCCCGATCCGCTCGCGCCGTAGCCGCAGCAGCTCGCCGAAACCCGCCGCCGTTCTCACCGCTTGCACCGACAGCCCGCCGTCCATGCCTCGTCTGCCCTTCGTGGTCCGGACTCCTCCTGGCGTCGGGACCGGTGGCGGCGTCAGCCACGGGCGCCCGTACGGCCCGTGGTCCGGCCGTACGGGACCCGGCGATCAGGCTGTGGCCTCCGGACCGGTTCCCTCCGGGTCCCGATGCTCCAGGCTCGTCGTCTACGCCCGATCAACGGCCGATCACCGGCCCTACCCACGACCTTCACCCGGGCCTCACAGCCCGCCCGCCACCTGGGCGGCCTCCCCGGCGCATCCGGGTGAACCGTGGTGCCACTCGGGCACGTTAATGCCGTTTATCGGATTTTCGGCACGCATACTACGCCCGTACGGTCACTGTCCGTATCAGGTCAACAACTCCCCGCATCCGCTCCACCGTCCCCGTGCCCGTCACCACCGCCATCCACCCCGCGCCGTCCAGCTCACCGCCGTCCAACCCACCGCTGTGCAGCCCACCGCGTGACACCGGACCGCTCGACCGAAGGGAATCGTCATGAGGCGCTGTCCAGCCACCAGCGGACACGAGCGAAGTCGACGCGGCCGCCGACACGGAAGCCGACCCGGGATGGACACGCTCCGCGACCGCCTCGTCGGGGCCGTGCTCACCCTCCTCCTCGCGTTCGCCACGGCCTCCGGCTCCTTCGCCGCCCCCGCCGTGGCACACGCGCCCAGCCGTGACCCCCGCACCCCCGCCACCGGCACGACGGCCGCCCCCGCCGACCAGCGGAACGGCCGCCACGACGTCCGCCAGCAGCCCGTGACCCTGGCGAAGACCGGCACCGACACCACCACCGGCAGCACCACCCAGGCCGCCCAGGGCGACACCGTCCGCTGGGTCGTCTCCGCGACCAACCCCGACGGCGCACCCGTCAGCACCACCGTCACCGACGCCATCCAGGGCGGCCCCGGCAGCACACCGCAGACCCAGTCCTACGTCCCCGGCTCACTGCAGGTGCCCCCCGGCTTCACCAAGCAGTGGTCCACCGACGGCGGCACGACCTTCTCCGGCACCGACCAGGGCGCAGCCACCAACGTCGTCCAGGCCACCAACCCGACGCTCTCCTCCCCGGCGACCGGCCAAGTGGTCCAGATCCCGCCGCCGTTCACCCCGATCAACACCGCCACCGGCGGCGACGGCTTCACCCCCATCCGCTACACCGCCACGATCAACGGCGTCCCCACCCCCGAGATCTGGAACATCTACCACCACGGCTTCTCCAACACGGCCAGCGTGGTCTGCACCGACCTGCTCACCAACGGCCCCTGCCCGACCCCGACCGGAGCCCCCGCCACCTGGCCCCAGGCGCTGAACTCCTCCGCCGCCGACACGACCACCGGCGACATCGGCAGCACCCGCACCCCGACCTACGTGCAGATCGGCTCCCGGCTGTACTACGCCGCGATCAGCCGCGTCACCCAGGCACTCATCGGCGTCGGCTGCATCGACCTCCAGGCCCAGACCAGCTGCGGCCTCACCCCGCTCCAGACCGGCACCGGCCTGGTCATCGGAGGCGTCGTCCAGGCGCCCAACCAGCTGATCTACGCGGTCTCCGGCACCGGCGAGATCCTCTGCTACGACCCCGTCGGCAACTCCTCCTGCGGCACCTTCAATATCGGCCTGCCGCCCAACGAGGGCCAGGTCGCCTTCAGCGGCGACTACGCCGGCATCATGCGGGTCATCAACGGCAAGATCTACGTCACCGACAACCAACTGGCCCCGCTGCCCACGGTGATGTCCTGCTTCGACCCGTCGACGAACGCCGCGTGCACCGGCTGGGCCACCCCCAAGACCGTCGTCACCCCGACCGGCACCGAAGCCGCCCGCGCCGACAACGTCTTCGAGATGTACGACACGGCCGGCACCGTCACCGGCGTCTGCACGGCGGTCGGCGGCGTCGAACTGGCCGTCACCCCGCCGGTCGGCACCGTCGTCTGCTTCGACTTCGCCGGCAACCCCGTCGCCGCGCCCCCCGGCCTGCAGACCCTCCTCAGCACCAACGTCGCCCCCGGCGAATCCAACTTCCAGGTGCCGCTCACCATCACCGCCCCCAACGGACACCTCGAAACCGAGTTCCCGTTCTGGATCTACCTCAGCATCTCCCCCACCTCCAACAGCTCCGAGTTCTGCTACGACTGGAACACCCAGGCCCCCTGCGCCCAGTACGGCACCAACGGCGTCGTCAACGGCCCGCCCAACGTCAACGGCGGCGACACCAGGCCGTACGGCTTCGCCTACGACGGCCAGTGCAAGTACAGCCTCGGCGACACCGGCTACCTGTTCTCCATCGACCCGATCACCGGCGCCTCCCCCTGCCTGAAGACCAAGGCCCAGGGCAGCCTCAACCCCTCCGCGTACTACTGCGACGGGGCCACCGGGCACGTGAGGTCGTACGGCACGGTCAGCCTCCTCGGCCTCGACCCCACCACCGTCGACTTCACCCAGTCCTCGGTGACCGTCCTGGCCTCCGACGGCACCACCATCGGCACCTTCCCGTTCAACCCCACCACCGAGACGGCGGACATCTCGTCCGTCCCGACCAGCGACTCACCGATCCAGGTGATCGCCAACCTCACCCTCGTCAACGGGTCGTCCTTCACCCCCGGCAACCACCCGCAGATGCAGGTGACCTTCGTCGGCGACGCGCCGCAGATCTGCTTCGAGACCACCGTCTCCACCGACTGCTCCGTCACCACCGTCTCCAACCAGGCCTCCGCCGTCACCAACGGCCAGCCGCCCGTCACCTCCAACACCGTCACCCTCCAGGTCATCCCCGGCGCCGAGTGCGCGCCGAAGCTGGAGATCCTCAAGGAGGTCTGCACCTCCACCAACGCCGCCGACTGCGGGCCCGGCGGCCCCGGGCCATGGGCCAAAACCACCACCCTCGCCCCCGGCGGGACGGCCTACTGGCGGATCACCGCGACCAACACCGGCCTGGTCAACATCACCGGCATCACCCTGGACGACACCGTCACACCGTCCTGCGTGACAGCCGCCGGGACGTTCGACCTCGCAGCGGGCGCCTCCCATCAGATCTTCTGCAACCTGCCGGGCGTCACCCAGTCCACGACGAACACGGTGACCGCCTCCTTCCCCGGCCCCGGCGGCACACCGGTCAGGACGGGCCCGTCCGAGGCGAGCGCCGTCGTCCCGTCCCTGGCGATCAACAAGGAGGTCTGCACCTCGGCCAACGCCGCCGACTGCGGCACCGGGGGTCCGGGCCCGTGGGCCAAGACCACCACCGTCGCGCCGAACGGCACCGCCTACTGGCGGATCACCGTCACCAACACCGGCACGGTCAACGTCACCGGCATCACGCTGAACGACACCGTGACGCCCTCGTGCGTGACGGCCGCCGGGACGTTCGACCTGGCGGCGGGCGCGTCCCAGCAGGTGTTCTGCAACCTGCCGGGCGTCACCCAATCCACCACCAACACGGTGACGGCCTCGTTCCCGGGCCCTGGTGGCACCCCGATCACCACGCCCCCGTCCGAGGCGAGCGTCGACGTTCCGTCGCTGGCGATCAACAAGGAGGTCTGCACCAGCACCAACCCGGCCGACTGCGGCACCGGAGGCGCAGGCCCGTGGGCCAAGACCACCACCATCGCCCCGAACGGCACCGCCTACTGGCGGATCACCGTCACCAACAACGGCCCGGTCAACATCACCGGCATCACCCT
>NZ_JBSFKI010000021.1:0-127395 GCF_053598475.1 Kitasatospora sp. NPDC001119 | reverse complement strand
ACCTGACCGGCGTCACCCAATCCACCACCAACACCGTCACCGCCTCCTTCCCGGGACCCGGCGGAACACCCATCACCACACCGCCCTCCGAAGCGAGCGTTGACGTTCCGTCCTTGGCGATCAACAAGGAGGTCTGCACCTCGACCAACCCAGCCGACTGCGGTGAGGGCGGCCCCGGCCCCTGGGCGAAAACCACCACCGTCGCGCCGAACGGCACCGCGTACTGGCGGATCACCGTCACCAACAACGGCCCCGTCAACATCACCGGCATCACCCTCGCCGATGCCATCACACCGTCGTGTGTCACAGCCGCCGGCACCTTCGACCTGGCGGCGGGCGCGTCCCATCAGGTGTTCTGCAACCTGACAGGCGTCACGCAATCCACCACCAACACGGTGACGGCCTCGTTCCCGGGGCCTGGTGGCACCCCGATCACCACACCCCCGTCCGAAGCGAGCGTCGACGTCCCCTCGCTGACGATCAACAAGGAGGTCTGCACCTCCGCCACCCCGGCCGACTGCGGTGAGGGCGGCGCGGGCCCGTGGGCGAAGACCACCACCGTCGCCCCGAACGGCACCGCCTACTGGCGGATCACCGTCACCAACAACGGCCCCGTCAACATCACCGGCATCACCCTCACCGACACCGTCACACCGTCGTGTGTCACAGCTGCCGGATCGTTCGACCTGGCGTCAGGGGCCTCCCACCAGGTGTTCTGCAACCTGCCGGGTGTCACGCAGTCAACGACGAACACGGTCACGGCGTCCTTCCCCGGCCCTGGCGGAACACCCATCACCACGCCCCCGTCCGAGGCCAGTGCCGACGTTCCGTCCCTGGTCATCAACAAGGAGGTCTGCACCAGCACAAACCCGGCCGACTGCGGTGACGGCGGCCCCGGCCCGTGGGCCAAGACCACTACCGTCGCCCCGAACGGGACGGCGTACTGGCGCATCACGGTGACCAACAACGGCACGGTCAACCTGACCGGCATCACCCTCACCGACACGGTCACGCCGTCGTGCGTCACAGCTGCTGGCACGTTCGACCTGGCGGCAGGGGCCTCCCATCAGGTGTTCTGCAACCTGCCGGGTGTCACGCAGTCAACGACGAACACGGTCACGGCGTCTTTCCCCGGCCCTGGCGGAACACCCATCACCACACCGCCCTCCGAGGCCAGTGCCGACGTTCCGTCCCTGGTCATCAACAAGGAGGTCTGCACCTCGGCCAACGCCGCCGACTGCGGTGACGGCGGCGCCGGCCCCTGGGCGAAGACCACCACCGTCGCCCCGAACGGCACCGCCTACTGGCGCATCACCGTCACCAACAACGGCACGGTCAACCTGACCGGCATCACCCTCACCGACACCGTCACACCGGCCTGCGTCACAGCTGCTGGCACGTTCGACCTGGCGGCAGGCGCGTCCCATCAGGTGTTCTGCAACCTGACAGACGTCACGCAGTCAACGACGAACACGGTCACGGCGTCCTTCCCCGGCCCTGGCGGAACACCCATCACCACACCGCCCTCCGAGGCCAGTGCCGAC
The DNA here is from genome assembly GCF_053598475.1 of Kitasatospora sp. NPDC001119. NCBI lineage: Bacteria > Bacillati > Actinomycetota > Actinomycetes > Kitasatosporales > Streptomycetaceae > Kitasatospora > Kitasatospora sp. NPDC001119. The sequence goes on along the minus strand of NZ_JBSFKI010000021.1, from coordinate 125,851 downwards.
GTTCCGTCCCTGGTCATCAACAAGGAGGTCTGCACCTCCGCCAGCGCCGCCGACTGCGGTGACGGCGGCGCCGGCCCCTGGGCGAAGACCACCACCGTCGCCCCGAACGGCACCGCCTACTGGCGCATCACCGTCACCAACAACGGCACGGTCAACCTGACCGGCATCACCCTCACCGACTCCGTGACGCCAGCCTGCGTGACGGCCGCCGGGTCGTTCGACTTGGCGGCAGGCGCGTCGAAGCAGGTCTTCTGCAACCTGCCAGACGTCACCAAGCTGACGACCAACACCGTCACCGCCTCCTTCCCCGGCCCCGGCGGCACACCGATCACCACACCGCCCTCCGAGGCGAGCGTCGACGTCCCCTCGTTGACGATCAACAAGGAGGTCTGCACCAGCACAAACCCGGCCGACTGCGGTGACGGCGGCGCCGGCCCCTGGGCGAAGACCACCACCGTCGCCCCGAACGGCACCGCCTACTGGCGCATCACCGTCACCAACAACGGCACGGTCAACCTGACCGGCATCACCCTCAACGACTCCGTCACACCGTCGTGCGTGACGGCCGCCGGCTCCTTTGACCTCGCCGCAGGCGCGTCCCATCAGGTGTTCTGCAACCTGCCAGACATCACCAAGCTGACGACGAACACGGTGACGGCCTCCTTCCCAGGACCCGGTGGCACCCCGATCACCACACCGCCCTCCGAAGCGAGCGTCGACGTCCCCTCGCTGACGATCAACAAGGAGGTCTGCACCTCCGCGGACGCCGCTGACTGCGGTGAGGGCGGCGCGGGACCGTGGGCCAAGACCACCACCGTCGCCCCGAACGGCACCGCCTACTGGCGGATCACGGTCACCAACAACGGCACGGTGAACCTGACCGGCATCACCCTCGCCGACTCCGTGACGCCGGCTTGTGTCACGGCTGCGGGGACATTCGATCTGGCGGCAGGCGCCTCCAAGCAGGTCTTCTGCAACCTGCCGGGCGTCACCAAGTTGACGACGAACACGGTGACGGCGTCCTTCCCCGGCCCCGGCGGCACCCCGATCACCACGCCCCCGTCCGAGGCCAGTGCCGACGTTCCGTCCCTGGCCATCAACAAGGAGGTCTGCACCTCCGCAAACGCCGCCGACTGCGGTGACGGCGGCCCCGGCCCCTGGGCCAAGACCACCACCATCGCCCCGAACAGCACCGCTTACTGGCGGATCACCGTCACCAACAACGGCACGGTCAACCTGACCGGCATCACGCTGAACGACTCCGTGACGCCGGCCTGCGTGACAACTGCGGGGACATTCGACCTCGCGGCAGGCGCCTCCAAGCAGGTGTTCTGCAACCTGCCGGGCGTCACCCAGCCGACGACGAACACGGTGACGGCGTCCTTCCCCGGCCCCGGCGGCACCCCGATCACCACACCGCCGTCCGAGGCGCGCGTGGATGTGAGCGGCACCAACGTTCCGTCACTGAGCGTCGACAAGGAGGTCTGCCAGTCGGACAAGTCCGGCGACTGCGGTGAGGGCGGCGCCGGGCCGTGGGGCAAGGAGGTGACGCTGCACAAGGGTGGGGCGTCCGAGGAGCCGTGTGCGCCGGACAAGTGCCAGGCGTTCTGGCAGATCACGGTGACCAACACCGGCACGGTGGACCTGACCGGGATCACGCTGAACGACCGCCAGGAGGTGTCCTGCACGGTGGCGGCCGGGACGTTCGATCTGGCCGCGGGGCAGACGAAGAAGTTCTACTGCTCCAGCCTGATCAGTGAGGACACCGTCAACACGGTCACCGCCTCCTACGTGCCGCCGAACTCGCCGCCCGGGACCGAGCCGGTGACCACTCCGCCGTCCTCCGCGCTCGCCCGGTGCACGCCGCCGTGCGAGAAGGAGGAGTGCCACGAGCACAAGCCCGGCCATGAGAACGGCAATGGGAACGGCAGTGGCCACGGCAACGGGAACGGGAACGGGACTGGGAACGGCAACGGCCAGGGGCCGGAGCACGGCAGCACCGGTCCCGGCGAGCACCCGCAGGGCGGGCACCAGCAGCACCACGAGGCTGGGCCGCTGCCGGACACCGGCTCGTCGGTCCGGCCCTACGCCGCGACCGGTGCGGCGCTGGCCGGTCTCGGTTCGGTGCTGGCCCTCCTGGTCCGGGCGCGCAGGCGTCGGGCGGGCGGGGTGAGCGAGTGAGCCTGACAAGGCCGGACCGGTCCTGACGGGCCGAGGGCGGTGGCCCGGGAGGAAGTCCTCCCGGGCCACCGCCCTGTGCGGCCGTCACGGAGGCATGCGGTCGGAATCCGCCGTCGACGCGGGCCCTGGACCTGGCCGCCTCCTTCAGGGGACCCTACGGGCATGGAGTTCTTCTGCTACCACCGCGACCGGCCCGGCTCCGGGACGTTGCGCCGCGAACTGCTGGAACAGCACTGGTCCTACATGGACGGGTACGCGGAGGAGTTGATCGCCCGGGGCCCGACCCTCACCGAGGACCGCGACGCCCCCACCGGCAGCGTGCACATCATCGACCTGCCCGATGCCGCCGCGGCCCGGGCGTTCGCCTTCGCCGAGCCGGGTTACCAGGCGGGCGTCTACCGGGACGTGCTGCTGCGGCGGTGGAGCAACACGCTGGGGCGCACCATGTGGGACTTCCCCGGCGGCCGGACCGGCGGCAACCGGTACCTGGTGCTCGGCCTCGGCTCGGGGCCGGCCGTCGACCTCGCCGTGCCGGCCGACCGGGACGGGCTGATCGCCTACGGTCCGCTGCTGTCCGACGACGGCACCGCCTGGCTGGGCACGGCCGCGTTGCTCCGGGCGCCGGACCGTGATGCGGCGGGCGCCGTCCTGACCCGGGAGCGGTACGCCGACGTCGAGGTGCACGACTGGCAGTTCGGCGGGCGGCCGTCCTGACCGGCCGGTGCTGAGGCCGGTGCGCCGGGCCGGCGTCCGCCGCGTCCAGTGCCAGATCCGTCCGCCGTCCGCCCCTGGGAGACCTCGTGCGGGCGGTTCCTCGCGGCCTACCGTGGCGGGGTGAGCGAGGAGACGGACGGGTGTGCCGGGCGGGTGCTGGTCCTGGTGCTGCCCGAGGTGAATCTGCTGGACCTCGGCGGTCCTGTGCAGGTGTTCGACGCCGCGGCGCAGCTCGGCGGCGGTTACCGGCTGGAGTACGTCGCCGAGGCGGACACTCTGCGGTCCGCCCAGGGCCTGCGGCTGGCGGGGCTGGCGCCGCTGGACACGAGCCGGGCGGCAGCCGGTGACCTGGTGCTCGTGCCGGGCCCCCGGCTGACCGGATCCGACCGGCTGGTGGCGCCCGCCGTCGTGCGCTGGGTGCGTGAGGCCTACGACGCGGGTGCCCGGGTGGCGTCCGTGTGCAGCGGTGCGGTCGTCCTGGGGGAGGCGGGGCTGCTGGACGGCAGGGCGTGCACGACCCACTGGTCGCTCACCTCGGCGATGCGCGACCGGTACCCGCGGGCCCGGGTGCGTGAGGCCGCGCTCTACGTGCACGACGGGCGGATCAGCACCAGTGCGGGCATCTCGTCGGGGATCGATCTCGCGTTGTCCCTGGTCGAGCGGGAGCGCGGCCCGGAGCTGGCCGGGCGGGTCGCGCGTGAGCTGGTGCTGTACCTGCGACGGGACGGGGACGCGGCACAGATCAGTCCGTTCCTGCGGCACCGGGACCACGTCCAGCCCGCGGTGCACCGGGTGCAGGACCATCTGGCGCAGCATCTGGACGCCGCCTTCACCCTGCGTGAACTCGCCGGCATCGCCGGGCTGTCCCCTCGCGGTCTGACGCGGGCCTTCACCGCGGCCGCCGGCCTCACCCCGTTCGCCTACCAGCGGCAACTGCGGCTGGAGCGGGCCCGCGCCCTGCTGTCCGGTACCGACCTGACGGTGGAGGCGGTCGCGCTCCGGTGCGGGTTCCGTGACGCCCGGCAGCTGCGCCGGGTGGTCGCCGACGCCTTCGGGGCCCCGCCCTCGCTGCTGCGGGCGCCACTGCGGCCGACCGCCTGACGGGCCCGGCCTCCTCGGCGCAGAGCCTCTTCTGCGACCGGTTTCCCCCGATCTCCTCCGATTTCCCCTTTCCCGTTTCCACGAGGGCCGACGGCACCGTGCTGCCGGAACGCGCCCGGATTGTCGAGGTATGTCTTGTTCACGATGAGTTCCGGGCCACGCAGGGGGCACCGGGCGCTGCGCCGTACCGGCCGGGTGCTGCTGGGCACGGGTCTGGCGGCCGCGTCCTTCGCGGGGATCGCCTTCGCGGGGGTGAGCGCGTCGATGGCGGACAGCTTCGCCGCCGCGCCCCGCGGATCCGGTGCCCGGGGGTGGCCGACCGCCCGGCCGGTGCCGGAGGGCAGGATCACCGTGGCGGTCGCGGTCGGCAACGAGGGCTCCGTGGCCACCGACGTCCTCGCGCCCTACCAGGTGTTCGCCGAGTCGCCGACGATGTTCGTCTACACGGTGGCCGCCGAACGCCGTGTCTCCCCGCTGTCCGGCGGTGCCCACCTGCTGCCCGACCACACCCTGGCCGAGGTGGCGGACGGCACTCTGCCGGAACCCGACGTGGTGGTCGTGCCCGCCGTGACCGACCCCGCCGGCGCGGGCGAGGAGCGCCTGCGCCAGTGGATCGTCGAACGCCACCGCAAGGGCGCCCGGATCCTCGGGGTGTGCGCGGGCTCCGAGCTGCTGGCCGCCTCCGGTCTGCTCGACGGCCGCGAGGCCACGTCGTTCTGGTCCAACATCGGCTCCCTGGAGCGCGGTTACCCGAAGGTCGACTGGCAGCGCGGGCGGCGCTACGTCGAGGACGGGCGGGTGACCACCACCGCGGGCGTCACCTCCGGCACCGTGGGCGCGCTGCGGCTGGTCGGGGAACTGGCCGGCGAGGCGGAGGCGACCCGTATCGGCACCGGCCTGGCCTACCCCGGCTGGACTCCGGACGGGCCGACCGCGATACCGGCCAACCACCTCGCCCTCGGCGACCTCCCGTACGCCCTCAACGCCGCGTTCCCGTGGCTGCGCCCCACCACGGCCATCGGCCTGGTCGACGGCGTCGAGGAGATCGACGCGGCCGCCGCCTTCGAGGGGTACGGCGGGGTCTCCTTCGCCACCCGGACGCTGGTGATCGGCGCCGGCGACACCGTCACCACCCGCCACGGCCTGGTCCTCGTCACCCGGCCCGCGACGGGAGGCGCCCACGGGGCGGACCGCTTCGTGGTGCCCGGCGTCAGGGACGCCTCCGGCCTCGACGGTGCGCTGGGCGACTGGGCCCTGCGCAACGGGCTCGCCGCCGAACTGCCCGGCGGAGGACGGCGGTCCGGGGAGTTCGGCTTCGATCCGGTCCTGCGGGACCTCGCCGAGCACGGCGACCGCCGGACGGCACTGACCACCGCGAAGTTCTCCGAGTACCCCTCGGCCCATCTGGAGCTGACCGGCGCGTCCTGGCCCTGGCGGTCCACTCTGCTGGCCGCGGCGGCGGTCGCCGTGAGCGTGGGGGTGGGGCTGGCACCGACGGCGGTCCGGCACACGGTTCGACGGCGGCGCCGCGCCGCACCGGGCCGCTGAGGGGGACCCACCGGGGCCGGGGCGGATCGTGGAGCGGCGGCCGTGCCGTCCGTCAGATCGGATCCGTCTTGATCGTTCCGACGCACAGGGCCCAGATGACGAGGGCGTCGATCGCGATCAGGACGATGGCCCACAGGGGGTAGTAGGGCAGCCAGAGGAAGTTGGCGATCATCCCCAGCCCTGCCACGACCAGACCGACGATGCGGGCCCAGGCGGCGCCGCTGAAGACCGCGACACCCGCCACGACGACGAAGACGCCGAGGATGAGGTGGATCCATCCCCAGCCCTCGGTGTTCATCGCGTACACGTAGCTGCGGGTGACGACGAGCAGACTGTCGTGGGTGATGGCGGCGCTGCCCTGGAAGATCGCCATGAGGCCGGCGGTGATCAGCATGACCCCGGCGAAGATGGTCCACCCTGACGCGTTGGGGTACTGCTCGCGGCCCCGGGCGGTGGGGCCGACTCCGGACGTACTGCTGGCCATGACACGGTCTCCTTCGATCGCGGTCGCCTCGCGGACGGGGGACGGGGACGGGGACGGAGGGACGAGCAGCCGGGTGGAGGGGCTCCGGACGACGCGGAGCGGGGCACCCGCACCGGCAGAGCCCCACATTCACCGTAAGACCGGACCCTCCATCCCGCCGTCGGACGACCGGCCCGCCCCGACCGCTGCCCCGCCCTCGCCCGGGCCGTCGCGGGCACCGCGCACGGAATCCGCTTGACCTTGACACCGTGACAAGCCCTTCACTGTGGCCCAGGAGGTGGTCCTGATGACCAGGCCGGAAGAGGACAGGGACACGATGCGGGCGGCGCTCCGCGGGCTGGAGCACGACGACCCGTCGGTGCGCCTGCGGGCGGCGCTGGCCGTCGGCACGAACCCGGACGCGGGGTTCGTCCGCCCGCTCGTCGGGCGGTGCGCGGTCGAGCCCGAGTTCTCCGTGCGCGAGATGCTCACCTGGGCGCTCACCCGCCACGAGGCGGCGGTGACCGTCCCGCTGCTGCTCGGCGAGGTCCGCGCGGAGCGGGCGCAGGCCCGGAGCCAGGCCCTGCACACGCTGTCCAAGATCGGGGACCGGCGGGCGTGGCCGGCGATCACGCCGGCGCTGCTGGCCGACGCCGACGAGGAGGTGGCCCGCAGCGCCTGGCGGGCCGCGGTCGTGCTCGTACCCGAGGACGGGGTGCCCGCGCTGGCCGTAGTGTTGGCGGCTCAGCTCGGGCGCGGCGGACGCGAGACGCGGCTGAGCCTCAGCCGGGCGCTGGTCGCGCTCGGGGAGGCGGTGCTGCCGACGCTGGGCGCCGCGACGACGGACCCCGACCCCGGGGTGCGCGCGCACGCGCTCGCCACCGAACGGCTGTGGCACGACCCGGACGCCGGGTTCGAGCTCGCCGTCGAGGAGGCGAAGCGCACGGCGGTCTTCGGCGAGGGCCGCCAGGAGGGACGGTAGGCAGTGTTGATCGGCGACGTCGCCCGGCGGTCGGGGGTCAGCGCCCGCATGCTCAGGCACTACGAGTCGCTCGGGCTGGTGCGTCCGACAGGGCGCACCGGCTCCGGTTACCGCCGGTACGCGGACGAGGACATCCGGCGGATCTTCCACATCGAGAGCCTGCGGTCGCTGGGCCTCTCGCTGCGCGACGTCGGTCGGGCCCTGGACGATCCCGGCTTCGCGCCCGCGGAGCTCGTCGAGGACCTCATCCTCCGGACCCGCGAGCGCATCGCGGCGGAGACGGAGCTGCTCACCCGGCTGCGGCGGATCGACGCCGCGGAGCCCGCCGGGTGGGAGGAGGTCCTCCGGGTCGTCGCGCTGCTCCAGGCCCTGGAGTCGAAGAGCCCGGGAGCGCGGCAGCGCGCCGCCCTGTCCGCGGGCGAGGACGCGGCGGTGCCGGTGGAGGCGCTGGTCGAGGCCGTGCTGGGCGAGTCGGACCCGATCGTCGCCGGGGCGCTCCGGTGGGCGCTGGCGCAGTCGGGCGGGGACGGGACGGCCCTGCTCGCGGAGGGGCTGGACTCGTCCGCGGCCGAGGTGCGCGAACGGGCCGTCCGGTCCCTCGCCGAGCTGCCGGACGGGACGGCGACCGCGCTGCTGCGGGACGCCCTCGGGCACCCCGACGCCGTGGTCCGCAGGTGCGCGGCCCTGGCGCTCGGGGCCCGCGGCGTGGCCGACGCGGTCCCGACGCTCATCGACATGATCGTCGGGGCGACGAACGACGCCGACGCGGCGGACGCGCTGGGCGCGCTGGCGAACGGCTCCGCTCCGGTGGGCAGTCCGGCACCCGCGAGCGGCCCCGCGCTGGCGGACCGGATCGCCGCCGGGCTGGTCGACCGCCTCGCCCGGGAGGACGTCGGGCCGGACGCGCGCCGGCGGCTGACCCAGGCGCTCGCGGACGTCCCGGGCGGTACGGCGTCCCGTGCCATCGAGGCGCTCGCGCGGGACGAGGACCGTGCGGTCGCGCTGACCGCGACGTACATTCTCAAGCTGCGCGACACGCGGTAGCCGCGCGGCGGTCGGGGGCGGGTTCGAGGTGGGGGTGGCATGACAGGGGCCGGGCGGTTCCGTCGGCAGCGGCGGTTGTTCCTCTCGGTGGCGATCGACACGTTCGGCTCCGGCGTCTTCCTGCCGCTGTCGCTGCTGTTCTTCGTCACCGTCCGGCACTTCCCGGCGGCCGCCGCGGGCACCGCCGTGACGGTCGGGTCGCTCGCGTCCTTCGCCGTCGTGCCGCTCTGCGGACGGGCCGTCCAGGCGGTCGGGCCCAAGTCCTGCCTGGTCGTCAGCAACGTCCTGACCGCGCTCGGGTACGGGCTGTTCTTCGCGGCCGGGAACCTGGTCACCGTGGCGGCCGCCACCTTCCTCGTGACGGCCTCCGACCGCCTCTACGGCGCCGCCTGGCCCACCCTGGTCGCGCGGTTCGCGAAGCCGGAGGAGCTCACCGAGTGGTTCTCCGCGGTCACCGTGCTCAAGACGACCTCCCTGGGCGTCGGCACCCTGGGGGCGACCGCCCTGATGGCGCTCGCCGGCGGGCACGGCCTGGAGGTCGCGCTCGCCCTGAACAGCGCGAGCTCCCTCCTCGCGGCCGCCCTCCTGCTGGGGGTGACCGTGCCGGCCGCCGAGCGGCCCGGGCTCCGGGCGGCGAGATCGAACACCCGGGCGGCGCTCGGCGACCGGCCGTTCCTGTCCCTGATCGCGTCCCAGACGCTGCTCTCGGCGGCCTGGCTGATCCCGACCGTCGCCTTCCCCCTCTACCTGGTGGAGGGCCTCCACCAGGCCGCCTACTGGCCGACCGTCGTGGTCGCCGTGCGCTACGCCACCGCCACCACCCTGCAGATGCGGATCAGCCGGCTGCTGTCCGGCTGGAGCCGCTCGCGGGTCCTGGGCCTGTCGATCGGCGCGGCGGCCGGCGCCATCGCCCTCACCGCGACGGTCTCCACCGCCCCGCACGCCCTCCAGGGCCCGCTCGCCGTCCTCGTGGCGGTGGTGCTGGCGCTGGCCGAACTGGCCTCGAAGCCCACCGCGGCCGCGACGGCGGTCGCCATGGCGCCCAAGGGCGACGAGGGACCGTACATGTCCCTGTTCCAGCTGACCTGGACGGTGTCCTACGCGGTCGGACCGGCGGTCATCGGCCTGGGCCTGCAGAACCCCCCGCTGCTCTGGACCGCGCTGGCCCTCTGCGTGGCGGCCAGCGCCCTGGCCCACCGCCTCCGCACGCCCTGGCGACCGCGGCCGCAACCGCACGGGCCCTCAGTCCGTGGGCTGCGGGAGGAAGCCGAGGCCCCGTAGCCGACGCCCCGGACGCCCCGGACGCGCGGGCCGGGCGTCAGTGGCGTACCGGCGGCTGCTCGGCGGCGCCGTAGGCGCGCAGCTGGTACGGGAGCGTGGACGGGCGGCACCACTGGAGGTCGAGGCCGCAGGCGCCGAGGACGGCGCCGAAGGCGTGCCGCATCGCGTCCTGGACGGCGGTGCGGGCCCGTGCGGCCCGCTCGGCGGCGGGGGTGTCGCCGTCGGCGGCCGCGGACAGGCGGCGGGAGGGGTTCCAGCGGAGGTCGGCGACGCCGGTGGTGTCGTCGCCGTCGTCGACGGGCCGGCACGGGGCGAGGGTGATGCCGGGCGCGTGCAGGTGGTCGGCGACCGGCAGTCCGGCCAGCGCGGCGGTGCGGCGCACCGCGTCGACGACGTGCGCGCCGATGCCGAGGTCCTGCGGGCGGGACCCGGCCGGAGCGGCGGTGTCCCGGCCGGCGTCCTGTCCGGTGGCCGGGGCGGGGCCGCTGGTACGGCCGACCCTGGTCTCCCCGTCGAGCCGGCCGGCCTCGACCTCGATGCCGAAGGCCGGCAGGAACTCCGCCAGCGCGTTCTGCATGCTGCTGGTGACGACGCGGCCGGCGGCGGAGGCCGGCTGCTGGAACTCCTCCATGGCCGCCGCGGCGGCCAGCCGGGGGCCGGGCTCCCAGTGCAGGGCGATCAGGCCGGCGCAGTCGTCGGAGTCGTCGAACGGCCGGGCCGGGCGCAGCTGGACGCCGGGGCCGTGTCCGCCGTACCCGACGGGCAGGCCCGCCAGGAGGAGCGCCTCGGTGACGCGGTCGGCGAGCAGCGGGTCGATCCGGGGCCCGCCCCGGGAGGTGCGTTCCGCAGCCGTGTCCTGCCGTGCGGCAGCCGTGTTCACGCCGTCCTCCTCCGGGTCCCGGGCGGCGGCCGACCGCCTGCGCCCCGAGCGTACGGCGTACCCGGACGGACCGTCGGCGAATCCCGGAACCCGGCCACCGCGGCGCGCCCGCCAGGAGGGCGGGCGCACCGGCGGTGTGCGTCCGGTCAGTTCCAGGGGTTGGCCGGCTGGTCGTTGATGGCCGTCCAGAAACGGGTGTTGGTGGGGATGTTGCCGTAGGCCCAGAAGGTCCAGCCGCCGGTCTGCGACAGGTCGGTGCCGTAGTGGCCGTCGTGGAACTCGGCCTCGCGCCAGCCGGCGCCGAAACCGGCCTGGCAGACGCTGTCGGCCGCGGCCCGGCTGTTCAGGCGGGAGCCCTTGACCGGCTGGCTGAGGGCGACGGTGCCCTGCGCCCAGCCGTTGTAGAAGCCGAGGCTGATCCCGGACGGGGCCGGGCTGCCGTCGACGTTGAGGCAGAGCACGGGCAGCGAGACGGACGGCGCGGTGTCGCCGTTGTAGGCGTTGCTCGGGCTGCCGCCGGGGCCGCCGACCTGGACGGTGCCGTCGGGGCCGTTGGAGACGACGGACCAGGTCATCCCGAGGTGGGTGGCCGGCCCGGTGGTGGCGGAGGCCGGGGCGGCGGTGAGCGGGATCAGGGCGGCGGCGGCGACGGCGGTCGCGGTGGCGACGGCCTTCTTCAGACGGTTCATCGACTGCTCCTGGGTTCGGGGTCCTCACTGGGCGACCGGCTCGTTTCGGCCGGTGCACAAGAAACTTCTCAACCGAACGCACACAACTGGCATGATCTGATCATCAGTTCGTCACGACTCGCGCCCGTCCTCCACGGCGGCCGGTCCGGTCCGGCCCCGCGGGCCCCAGGGAGGGACGTTGGAGTTCAGGATCCTCGGCTCGCTGGAGGTGTGGACCGGCGACGGCCGACGCATCCCCTCCGAAGGCTCCCGGCAGGAGCGGCTGCTCGCCACCCTGCTGCTCAACGCGGACTCCTCCGTACCGGTCGCCCGCCTGGTGGACACCGTCTGGGACGAGCGGCCGCCGGCCACCGCCACCCGCCAGGTCCGCAACCTCGCCGGGGTGCTGCGGCGCCGCTTCGCCGAGGCCGACCCGGACGCGCCGCCCGTCCTGCTCACCGACGGCCGCGGCTACCGCATCACGCTCACCGGCCACCGCCTGGACGCCCGTGACTTCACCGACCGGCTCGCCCTCGCCCGCGCCGAAGCCGCCGCCGGGCGGGCCCCGGAGGCCGTCGACGGGCTCCGCTCCGCACTCGCCCTGTGGCGCGGACCGGCCCTCGACGGACTCGCCGTGGACGCGGACGCCCCGGGCGCCGTCGCCCTGGACGAACTGCGGCTGACCGCCTGGGAGGAGTGCCTCGACCTGGAACTCGCACTCGGCCGGCACCGAACGGCCGTCCCCGAACTCACCGCGCTGGTCGCCGACCACCCGCTGCGGGAACGGTTCACCGGACAGCTGATGCGCGCCCTGCACGGCTCCGGACGCACCCCCGAGGGGCTCGCCGCCTACCGCCGGTTCGCGGAACGGCTGGCCGACGAACTCGGGCTCGACCCCGGTCCCGAGCTGCGGGCGCTGCACCTGGAGCTGCTGGCCACCGAACCGGTGCCCGCCGCCCCGGCCCGGGCCGATGAACCACCCGCGCCGGCGCCACCCGCGCAGGTGCAGGCGCCGCCCGCCCAACTCCCGCCCGCCCTGGCCACCTTCGTCGGACGCGACACCGAACTGCGGGCCCTGGACGCGCTGCTCACCGACCCGGCGGACCAGGGGGCCGGGCCGGCCGCCGCCGCGTGCGCGGTCTGCGCCGTCTCCGGACCGGCCGGGGTCGGCAAGACCACCCTCGCCGTCGACTGGGCCCACCGGGTCCGCGACCGCTTCCCGGACGGCCAGCTCTACGCCGACCTGCACGGCTACTCCGTCGACGCGCCGCTCGCCCCGCGCACCGTCCTGGCCCGCTTCCTGCGCGCCCTCGGCGTGCCCGGCGACCGGATCCCCGCGGCGGCGGACGAGGCGGCCGCGCTCTACCGCTCCCGGCTGGCCGACCGGCGGCTGCTCGTGATCCTCGACAACGCCCGCGACGCCGAGCAGGTCCGCCCGCTGCTGCCCGGCGCCCCGGGCTGCCGCACGGTGGTCACCAGCCGCACCCGGCTCGACGGACTGACCGTCCGCAACGGCGCCCGGCCGCTGGTGCTCGACGTCCTGCCCGCCCGCCAGGCCCTCGAACTGCTGGCCCGCATGGTCGGCGAGCACCGCACCCGCGCCGAGCCGCGCGCCGCCGCCGAACTCGCCGACGCCTGCGGCCGGCTGCCCCTCGCCCTGGCCGTCACCGCCAGCCGCCTGGCCGCCAGCCCGGACCGCAGCCTCACCGACCACGCCGCCGAACTCCTCGACACGGAGCACCGGTTGAGCGCCCTCCAGATCGAGGGCGACGACACCTCGGCGGTCCGCGCCGCCTTCGACCTCTCCTACCGCTCACTGCCCGGCGAGGCCCGCGACCTGCTCCGGCTGCTCGCCCTCGTCCCGGCCGTCGGCATCGGCGCCGACGCGGCCGCCGCCCTGGCCGGCGCCCCGCCCGCCGCCGTCCGGCCCGTCCTCGACCGGCTGGCCGCCGCCCACCTGCTCACCCCCGAGGACCGCGACCGCTACCGGCTCAACGACCTCCTGCGCCTCTACGCCGCCGAACGCTGCTCCGTGGAGACCAGCGCCGCCGAACGCCGCGCCGCCCTGGTCCGCCTCGGCTCCTGGTACCTCCACCGCGGCCACTCCCCCGCCTTCCTCCCCACCCACCCCGCCGCCGACCACCCGGCCCGCCTGTACGGCCTCCACCTCGACGAGTGGGTCGAGGTGGACCGCCTGGCCGCCGCGGCCGCCGCAGCAGCCGACCCCCCGCCGGGCGGCTAGAGCCAGCCGCGGCGGGCGGTCTTGAGGCCGGCTTCGAAGCGGCTGGCCGCGTCGAGGCGTTCCATCAGGACGGCCATCTGGCGGCGGACGGTGCGTACCGAGACGCCGAGGCGTTTGGCCGCCGCGTCGTCCGTGAGGCCGGTGGACAGCAGGCGCAGGAGTTCGCGCTCGCCGGTGGTCAGGGTCAGCGGCGGCGCGCCGTCGGGGTCGTCGGTGATCGGGACGGCGGTCTCCCAGGTCTGTTCGAACAGGGCGACCAGGGAGGCGACGATGCCCGGCTCCCGGGTGCACAGGGCGCCGGCCCGGGTGTTCTCCGGGTCGATCGGCAGCACGGCGGTGCTGCGGTCGAAGACCAGCATCCGGGGTGGCAGCACCGGTGCGGTGCGCACCTCGCCGCCGAGGCCGGACATCCAGCGGGCGTAGTCGAGGGTCTCCGGGGCGTCGTGGATGCTCTCCTGGTAGATGGTGCGCAGGCTGACGCCGCGTCGCAGGGCGTCCTCGTCGAGCGGCCGGGAGGCGGCCAGGCTGGCCGCGGACTGGGCGCCGCCGGGCATCACCGCCAGGACCTCGGTGGTCAGCCGGGCGGTCAGCACCTCCAGCTTGTCCTGGATGGCGTCGAGGCCGAGCAGCCGTTCGTGGTCGCCCACCGGGGTGTCGGTCCGCACCTTGGCGTACTCCCCCAGGGCCCGCGCGACGGCGGCCTTGGAGGCGGCCAACTCCTGCTGCCGACGGGCGAGTTCCTCCTCCTGGCGGCGCAGCAGGATCTCCAGGCCGCGCTCCGGGCTGACCGGCCGCAGGGTGCCGGGCCGCTCGCGGGAGGTCCGCAGCAGGGTGAGGTCGGCGAGCCGGTCGAGGGCCGCGCGCACGGCGGCCTCGGGGAGGCCGAGCCGGTCGCAGAGTTCCGCGACCCCGCCTTCCGGGTCGGCGAGCATTCCTCGGTAGACGGCTTCCGCGGTGGCGTCCAACCCCAGCAGTTCCAGCACTTCTCGACCCCTGATCCCCGTGGACGATTCCGTATGCCCGGTCGGCCCGGGCCGATCTTTCCCCCGGCCGGAACCCCTCGCAAGGGCATGATCCGGTCAACGGCCCCCGCCGCTGCCGCCCTTCGCGGTTTTGCAGCATGCTGCCTGTCCTGTTCCTGCCCGCCGAATTCCCTTCCCGTGGCGGCCCGCGGACCGGGAGGATTCGCCGTGCGCGCATTCCCCGAATTCCCCGGACACCCAGAACTGCGTTATCCCCCAACGAAGTTCCCGCACAGAACAGGAATCCGCCGTGGCCGTCCGTCCACTCGCCGCCGTCCTCCTGACCCTCGCCCTCGCCGGCTCCGCCGCACCGGCCTTCGCCGCCGGTACGACCGCCACCGACGCCCCGTCCGCCACCCAGGGGCCGGGTGGCGGGATCGGCTGGGACAACCCCTCCGCCCGGTCGATCGGCTGGGACGCCCCGCCCGCCGACGACGCCGTCACGCAGGCCTGACCTGCGGTGTTCGCAGTCCAGCTGACCGTGCCGACCGGTGCCGCTGCCCCCTCGGGAGAGGCGGCGGCCGCGGAGGCCCAGGCCGCGCTGTGGGCGTGCGCCGCCCCGGACGACGGCCTGGAGCACGTGCGCGCCCGCGCCGTGCCCGAGGGCGTCGGCCTGGTGCTCTACGTCCGCGCCGCCGACGAGGCGGCGGCCCGGTCGAGGGCGCGGAACCTGCTGGCCAGGGCCCTGCCGGCGGCCGTCCGGCTCCCGTCCGGCCGCCGCTGAAGAACGCGCCGGGACGCGCCGGGACGCGCTGAAACGCACCGAGCCCCGCTGCGGCCCGCGCCGTACCCGAGGGCGTCGGCCACCCGCCGTCGCGCCCGGGCGCTTTCCCGCCTTCCAAGCAGCTTTCGACCGGTTCCTCCCGCCCGGGAGATTGGCCGGTTCTTTGCTGTCGCTTTACCCCGTCATGGCTGACGCACCATCAGCACGTCGGCCGTCCCCCCGTTTTCCGACCACCTTTCCTTCCCGTACGGACCAGTCGAGGAGTTCCATGTCACGCCCCACGGGCGGATCACCGCGGCAGCGGGCCGAAGCCGGCTCGCCGCCCCCCTCCGCACCTCGCCGCGGCAACGGCGTACTGCGCCACACCGCCGTCGCCCTGGCGGTGGTGCTCTCGGTCGAGGCCGCCGCCGTCATCATGACGACCGGTCAGGCCGTCGCCGTCACCACGGAGCAGTCCCCGAAGCCCGCCAAGGCCCTGGGCCCGGCCGAGGCCAAGGACATCGCGACCGCCCACCTCAAGGCCCGGTTGGAGAACCGCCGGATCGAGGTGGTGGACGAGCGCACCGAGTCGACCACCAGCTGGATCAACCCGGACGGCACCACCACGCTGGACCTCGCCTCCGGCCCGGTCCGCTACAAGGACAAGTCCGGCAGGCTCCAGCCGATCGACGTCGACCTGGCGCGGCAGTCGGACGGCAGTGTCAAGGCCAAGGGGCACCCGCTCAACCTCTCGCTGGCCGGCGCCACCCCGCCCGCCGCCGCGTCGGCGTTCAAGGCCGCCGGTGCCCCGGCCGGCGCCCAGCAGGCCCCGGCCACGCCGCTGGTCTCGCTGGACAACGGCAACGGCACCGCGATGTCGCTCTCCTGGCGCGGCGCCCTGCCCGCTCCCACCGTGGACGGCGCCAGGGCCCGGTACGCGGACGCGCTCACCGCCACCGACCTGGTCATCGAGTCCACCCGGACCGGCTTCGAGCAGTTCCTGGAGCTCAAGGACCGCTCGGCGGTGGCCGCCAACGGCAGCGTGACGCTCACCCTGGACGCGGCCGGCCTCCAGGCCCGGCAGAACCCGGACGACTCGGTCTCCTTCCTCGACCCGAAGACCGGCGAGGAGAAGGGCCAACTGCCCGCCCCGGTGATGTGGGACGCGCAGGTCGACGAGCGCAGCGGCGACCACACCCGCACCGCTCCGGTCGCGCTGAAGGTCGTCCAGAACGGGAACGCGATCGACCTGACGCTGACCCCGGACGCCGCGTTCCTGAACGACCCGAAGACGAAGTACCCGGTGACCATCGACCCGGCGGTCAACATCGGCGTCGGCTTCGACACCTTCGTCCAGCAGGGCTACGCCACCGACGTCTCCTCGCAGACCGAGCTGAAGCTGGGCAACAACGGCTCCGGCCAGGTGGCGCGTTCGTTCCTGCAGTTCCCGATGGCGAAGATCAGCGGGAAGCAGATCACCGGCGGCAAGCTCAACCTGTGGAACTTCCACAGCTGGTCCTGCACCGCGAAGAGCTGGGAGGTCTGGGACACCGGCACGGCCACCACGGCCACCCGCTGGACGGCCCAGCCCGGCTGGAACAAGAAGTGGGCGACGTCCACCGCGACCAAGGGCTACTCCAGCTCCTGCAACGACGGCTGGGTGAACCAGGACATCACCGCGCTGGTCAAGGCCTGGGCCGCCAACGGCAACACCAACAACACCCTGGGCATCCGGGCCACCGACGAGTCCGACCCGTACGGCTGGAAGAAGTTCAACTCCGGCAACGCGACGTCCAACACGCCGTACCTGTCGGTCACGTACAACACCCCGCCGGGCGTCTCCACGCTGGTCTCCCCGGCCGACGCCGCGCTGACCAACGACGCCACGCCGACGCTGTCCGCCAAGGCGACCGACCCCGACGGCGGCAACATCGCCCTGGACTTCGAGGTCTGGGCGTCCAACGGCACGGCCGCGCTGCAGTCCGGGCGCACCGCCATGGCGGCCTCCGGCTCGACGTTCACCTGGGCCCCGGGCACCAAGCTGGCGCCGGGCGCCTACAAGTGGCGCTCGCGCTCCTGGGACGGCACCGCCAACAGCGCCTGGTCGGGCTTCCGCTCCTTCACCGTGGACACCACGGCGCCGGGCGCGACCAGCGTCTCCTCCGGGGACTTCCCGGCCGGCCAGTGGGCGGGCACCCCGGACGCCAACGGCAGCTACAGCGGCACCTTCACCTTCACCCCGCCGACCAGCGACGTGAAGGACATCCAGTACCGGCTGGACGGCGGGGCCTGGGTCACCGCGGCCACCACCGGCGCCCCGGTCAGCGCCAAGCTCACCTTCAAGGCGGGCTCCCACACCGTCACCGCGCACACCCGGGACGCCGCGGGCAACATCTCCGCCGACAGGACGTACGCCTTCTACGCCGGCAAGGGCTCCGCCCTGGTCGCGCCGGGAGCGGGCGAGCGCCCGGCCCGCCGCACCTCGCTGCAGGCCGAGGGCAACAGCACCTACACCGGGGTGCGCTACCAGTACCGGCGCGGTGAGACGGACGCCTGGAAGGACGTCCCGGTCGCCAACGTCGCCACCACCGACGGCAAGCCGGTGACGGCCTGGCCGTTCACCGCCCCCGGCGGCAAGCCGGCCGCGCTGACCTGGAACATCACCGACACCCTGGCCGAGAACGGCCCGGTCGACGTCCGCGCGGTGTTCACCGACGGCACCGCCACCGACGCCACCGAGCCGAACACCGTCACGGTGGACCGCAACGCGGGCACCGCGCCGGAGACCAAGGTCGGCCCGGGCGAGGTGAACACCCTCACCGGTGACCTCACCCTCTCCGAGAGCGACGCCGAGGCCTTCGGCCTGCACGCCGAGCGCTCCTTCTCCTCCCGCCGGCCCGCCAACGGCTCGGCCCAGGAGGGCCAGGCGGCGATCTTCGGCCCGCAGTGGAGCTCCGGCACCACCGCCGAGCTCACCGACGCCGCCTACTCCTACGTCCGCCAGACCTCGGCGACCTCCCTCTCGGTGGTCTCCGCGGACGGCTCCGAGACCGGCTTCACCGCCACCGGCGCCGGCGGCTGGAAGCCCGAGCCCGGTGCCGAGAACCTCACCCTGACCGGTGCGCTCACCGGCTCCTTCACCCTGAAGGACACCGACGGCACCACCGTCACCTTCGCCAAGGTCGACCCGGCCGCCACCACCTGGCAGGCCTCCGGCTCCTCGCTGCCCAGCGACAACTCCACCACCTCGGTGGTCTCGGAGAAGGTCGTCTCCGGCGGCAAGACCCTGGCCCGCCCGAAGTACGTGGTCGCGCCGTCCTCGGCGACCGCCTCCGCCGACTGCGCCGCCGTGCCGTCCACGGCCGGCTGCCGGGTGCTGGAGTACGTCTACGCCGACACCACCACCGCCACCGCGTCCGCCCTGGGCGACACGGCCGGCCAGGTGAAGCAGATCCGCCTGTGGTCCACCGACCCCGGCGCCGCCACCGCCACCCCCGTCGCCGTCTCGCAGTACGCGTACGACGCCCAGGGCCGGCTGCGCGAGGTCTGGGACCCGCGGATCAGCCCGGCGCTGAAGACCGCGTACGGCTACGACGCGGCCGGCCGGGTCACCACCGTGACCGAGCCCGGCGAGCTGCCGTGGACCCTGGAGTACGGCAAGGCCGGCAACGCCGCCACCGCCGGCGACGGCATGCTGCTCGCCGCCTCCCGGCCCACCCTCAAGCAGGGCAGCAAGGACGTCACCGACGGCACCGCCACCACCTCGGTCGTCTACGACGTCCCGCTGAGCGGCGCCAACGCGCCGTACCCGCTGGCGCCGTCCGACGTCGCGGCCTGGGGCCAGAGCGACGCCCCGACCGACGCCACCGCCGTCCTGCCGCCCGACGCCGTCCCGGCCACCCACGACGGCAAGGCGCTCGGCACCGCCGGCTACAACCGCGCCTCGGTGACGTACACCAACGCCTCCGGCCGCGAGGTCAACACCGCCACCCCCGGCGGCGGCATCACCACCACCGAGTACAACGCCTACGGCAGCCCGGTGCGGACCCTCTCCGCGGAGAACCGCGTCCTCGCCCTGGCCACCACCGGCAACGACCTGAACAAGCTGCGCGCCCTCGGCATCGCCGGCCGCTCGACGGCCGACCGCGCCCAGGTGCTCTCCTCGACCTCGGTCCACTCGGCCGACGGCAAGCGCCTGCTGGAGCAGTACGACCCGCTGCAGCTGGTCACCCTGGAGCACGGCGTGGCCGCCTCCGGCAGCTCCCCGGCGCTCGCCGCCGGCGACGAGGTCCCGGCCCGCGCCCACACCGTCAACGGCTACGACGAGGGCCGCCCGGCGAACGCCGCGGTCAGCGACATGACCACCTCGGTGACGGTCGGCGCCCGGATCGACGGCTACGCCGCCGACGCCGACACGCGGACCACCGCCACCGGCTACGACTGGGCCCAGGGCCTGCCCACCTCGGCTGTCCAGGACCCGGCCGGCCTGAAGATCACCACCAGCACCGGCTACGACGCCAGCGGCCGGGTGACCTCGCAGAGCCGCCCGAACTCCACCGGCTCCGACGCGGCCACCACCGTCACCACCTACTACACCGGCACCGGGACCGGCGCCTGCGCCGGCCACCCCGAGTGGGCCGACCTGGTCTGCTCGATCGCCCCGGCCGCGCAGATCGCCGGCGGCGGCGCCAACCCGCCGCAGCTGCCGACGAAGACCTTCCAGTACGACCGCTGGGGCAACGTCACGGTCCAGACCGAGACCGCCAACGGCGTCACCCGCACCACCACCCGCGGCTACGACACGGCCGGGCGCGCCGTGAAGACCTCGATCAGCGGCGGCACCGGCACCGCGGTCGCCGACACGGTGTTCGGCTACGACCCCGCCAACGGCGAGCTGACCACCACCAGCAACGGCAAGGCCACCGTCACCCAGGGCTACGACCGGCTCGGCCGCCAGGTCTCCTACGACGACGGCGCCGGCAACGTCACCACCACCGAGTACGACAAGCTCGACCGCCCGGTGAAGAAGTCCGACTCGGTGCCGTCCACCGTGACCTACGGCTACGACACCGCCAAGGAC
The DNA here is from genome assembly GCF_053598475.1 of Kitasatospora sp. NPDC001119. Taxonomy (NCBI): domain Bacteria; kingdom Bacillati; phylum Actinomycetota; class Actinomycetes; order Kitasatosporales; family Streptomycetaceae; genus Kitasatospora; species Kitasatospora sp. NPDC001119. Next base: position 105,942 of record NZ_JBSFKI010000021.1, on the reverse strand, counting down.
CCGCGCGGCCTGCCCACCTCCCTGACCGACTCGGTGGCCGGCACCTTCACCGCCTCCTACGACGTCGAGGGCCGGCTGGTCTCCCAGACCATGCCCGGCGGCAACACCCTGACCAGCAGCTACGACAGCCAGGGCGTCCAGACCGGCAAGACCTACACCAACCAGGCGGGCACCGTCCTGCTGGCCGACACCGCCGACTTCACCGTCCACGGACAGCAGGCCGGCCGTACCCAGAGCGACGGCAACAGCACCACCAGCGGCTACACCTACGACGCCACCGGCCGCCTCACCAAGGCCGCCGACAGCACCGGCCTGGCCTGCTCCACCCGGACCTACGCGTTCGACAGGAGCAGCAACCGGACCAACCGCACCAGCGTCACCGACGACTGCGACCCGGCCACCGCGGACACCGTCACCCAGGCCGAGACCCACGGCTACGACACCGCCGACCGCCTCACCAACGCCGGCTACGTGTACGACGCCTTCGGCCGCACTACCGCCCTGCCCAAGGGCACCCAGGTCGGCTACCACACCAACGACCTGGTCCGCACCGAGACCCTCGGCGACACCCGCAAGACCTGGGACCTGGACGCCGCCGGCCGCCTGGCGCTCTCCACCACGGAGACCAAGGGCACCGACGGCACCTGGACCGTCACCGCGCAGGACACCAAGCACTTCGACGGCGGCACCGACAGCCCGACCTGGTCCAAGGACGCGGCCGGCAAGCTGACCCGCAACGTCCTGGACCTGACCGGCCGGCTCACGGCCGCCACCGGCACCGACGGCGGCGCGGTCCTGCTGCTGACCAACCTGCACGGCGACGTGTCCGTCCAGATGTCCCCCGACGGCACCGAGGACCTCGCGGTCTACCACTACGACGAGTACGGCAACGTCGTCGACGCCACCGGCTCGGCCGCGTACGGCTGGCTCGGCGGGGCGCAGCGCGAGGCCGACAGCGTCTCCGGCCTCACCCTGATGGGCGTGCGCCTGTACGACCCGACCACCGGCCGATTCCTGCAGACCGACCCGGTCCTGGAGGGCTCGCCGAACGCCTACGGCTACCCGGTCGACCCGATCACCATGGACGACCTGACGGGCATGTCCTGGAAGAAGAAGTGGGTCGCCAACTTCAGCCGGGCCGAGGGCAACACCATCGGCGGTCTGCTGGTCGTCTCCAGCAAGATCTCCAAGGGCATCTCCGGGATCCTGAAGAAGCTCCCGCACATCGCCGCCCGGGCCGCCGGCTGGGTCCTGTGGGCGCTGTCCTACCTGATGAAGAGCATCGGCAAGAAGTTCCTCAAGGCCGCCAACAAGCGGGGCAGCCACGGGGTCCGGTTCACCTTCGGCATCTGGCACTCCAGCCACTGGTACGTGCCGGACTACCCGACCTACCGGGTGGACCCGCGCTACTGAGAGCGGGGACGGCACCCGAGAGGGGGGACGGCACCACGCTGACGCTCCACTGACGCAAGGCAGGATGCACGACAGGTGAGGCCGGGCCCGGGGGTGCTCCCCCGGGCCCGGCCGCTTGCGCGCGCCGATGATCATCCCGGCGTAGGCTCTCGGCTGATCACAGGGGCACAGGAGAGGGAGACATGGGCCAGAAGATCATCCGGTTCTCGGACCTGACCGGCAAGCACGCGGAGAGCGACGCGGACCTGGTGCGGGTGGTGGTGCTCCGGCACCCCGACCTGACGGACGGTCCGGTCGAGATCGACGCGCTGGCCGGGGAGTTGGGCGGCGTGCGGGAGCTGGCGCTCGACCTGGTCACCGTCGAGCTGCACCACCCGGACCGGGCGGAGCCGCAGACGGTGGTGATGGAGGCGGCGACCTTCGACCGGCTGGCCTCGGCCGCGCCGATGGCCGAGGTGCTGCGCGGCGCCCGCCCGGCCGCCCGGACGGCCGCGCGCGAGGCGGCGCCCACCGCCGTGCGGGAGGCCGCGACCACCACCGTGCGCGGGGCGGCGCCCGCCGCCGGCCGGGAGCGGGTCGACCACGCCGGCCTGGAGCACGCCGGACGGCCGCACCAGGGCCGCACCACCGAGGCGGAGAAGCAGGTCGTCCAGGAGCACCTGGAGGAGATCAACGAGCGGCTCGCCGCCGAGGGCGTGCGCACGATCGACCCGGCGAACGTCGAGCACGTCACCCAGTACCGGCTGGACACCCTGGCCCGGGAGACCGGTGTGATGTTCGGCTGAGCCACCCGGGTCGCGCCGCCCGGCACTCCGGTTGCGCCGCCCGCCGGGGGGAGCTCGGCGGGGGCGGCCCGGCCCGTCGGCCGGAACGCCCCCCGGAACGCCGTACCGTCCCGGAACGCCCTACCGCCCCGGGCCGCGCTGCCGCCGGGCGGGTGACCGCCGAGCAGGTGAACCGCCGCGACCGGCCCTCGTGTCGCCGACCGGTGCGCCGGGGCGATCGGCTGGACTGCCCGCTATGCGACTTCCATTCCGGACCGGGCGGATCGCCTCGGTCCTGGCGCTGGTGGCCGGCTCGCTGCTGAGCAGCAGCGTGCTGGCCCCACCGGCCCAGGCCGCGATCTCCTTCACCAAGAGCGTCGACAAGGCGACCGTCTCCCCGGGGGAGAACGTCACCTACACGCTGCGCTACACCTGCTCCATCACCGAGTGCACGGGCGGGAACATCCTCGACACCCTGCCGTCGAACATGCAGTTCCTCGGCTGGACGCCGGACCCGTCCTCGGTCGACGTGGCCGCCTCCACCGTGCCCGCCGCGGGCGCGATGGGCGGCACGATGGACATCAGGCTGAAGGACCTCAGTCCGGGCACCACCGCCACCATCACGGTGACGATGAAGTACCCGAACTTCACCACCCCGAACGGCGCCACCTCGACCAACTCGGCCACCATGTCGGCCACCGGCGAGACCTCGCAGACCGCCACCGCGAACACCACGGCCCAGGTACAGCCGCAGTACACGGTGACCAAGGGCATCCAGACCTCCAGCAGCGACAACCGCACCGTCACCTACCAGTTCACCCCCTGCGCCACCGACAACGTGCCCAACGTCGACCTGGACAGCAGCCGGCTGCTGGACACCCTGCCGCCCGGCGCGGTGGTGGACACCGGCCGCTCGCCGGGCTGGACGCAGGTGCCGCCCGGCCCGAACACCTGGGGCTACGACATCGGCCCGTTCGTCTCCGGCAACGGGCGCGGCGGCTGCCGCAACCCGGGCGTCCTGGTGGTCAACTACCCGGCGGCCTCCTTCCCGGACGGGACCACCTCCGAGAACACCGTCGACCTGCTCGGCGCGCCGCTCACCGAGGCCGAACGGCAGCTGGACACCTCGTCCGTCACCACCAACACGTTCCAACCCCCGGTGACCGGCGTGGTGGTGACCGCCAGCAAGGTCTGGCGCGACACCACCACCAACGGCGACCTCAACTCCTTCAGCCTGTCCGCCACCAACACCGCGGGCCCGGCCACCAGCCTCACCATCACCGACCCCGGGGCCGGCAGCACCGACGGCGTCTACAACTGGATCTTCCCGCAGTCCCTCCAGCTGGAGCCGTGGAACCCCACCAGCATCCAACTGACCCTGCAGTACCGCCTCAACGGCGACCCCACCTGGCACACCTTCACCCCGGGCACGCCGTTCAACGGCTCCACCGCACGGCGGCTCACCTTCGCCCAGGGCGCGGGCGACCCGGCCAACGACGTGCTCGGCATCCCCGCCGGGCAGTGGCTGGACGGCCTCAAGCTCACCTGGAACGGCCCGATCCCCACCGGCTGGAGCCCCGGCAACGCGGTGCAGCTGGTCACCCAGGTCGCCACCCCCGGCCACGACGGGCGCCCCGCCCCCGAGCCGCTGACCAACTGCGTGGACACCAGCGCCACCGACGGCACCACCACCGCCAACGCCAACGCCTGCGCCCGGACCACCATCACCCAGGCCACCAACCTCGGCGCCGCCAAGACCACCGTGGCCGGCGAGCTGTCCGCCCCCGGCGGCAAGGCCACCTTCCAGGTCATCCCGTACAACCGCAGCGCCCACGACCTGGACCGCCCGCTCGTCCTGTACGACCTGCTGCCCGCCGGCGTCGTCTACATCGACGGCTCGGCCCGGCCCGACCCCGACTACCCCGACGCCAAGGCCCCCTCGTCGATCACCGTGACCCCGGGCCCGGACGGGCGCCAGCTCGTCAAGATGGAATGGCCGGCCGGCGCCCCCGACTCGACGTACCTGCACGACGCCATGGCCTACCGGATGCTCTTCGACGTCCAGGTCGCCGACAGCATCCGCTCCGGCACGCTGACCAACGACGTCTACGTCACCGTCGACCAGCCCACCCACCCGGTCGCCTGCATGTACTCCGGCTCCGACAGCGGCAGCACCCCCGACGTACTCGACCTCAACGGCAACGGCGACACCACCGAGCTGATGTGCCACGCCTCCTCGCAGATCCAGGTCGACGTGCCGGCGGTGCTGCGCTCCTACAAGGAGGTCAAGGGGGACCTCGACGCCGACTACATGACCATCGGCACCGCCACCCCCGGCGGCCAGACGTCCTGGCGGATGACCGTCCGCAACGACTCCCCGGACCCGGTCACCGACTTCATCGCCTACGACAAGCTCCCCACCCCCGGCGACAACTACGTGCTCACCCAGGACGCCCCGCGCGGCAGCGCCTGGACCCCGTCGCTCAGCCAGCCGATCACCAGCAACGACCCGACCGTGGTGATCGAGTACGCCACCGACCCCAACCCCTGCGTGAACCCGCTGCTGGTCGACCGCACCGGCTGCAACAGCGCCGCGGTCTGGAGCACCACCTTCCCCGGGCCGGGAACGGCCACCTGGTTCCGCCTCAGCCGCCCCGGCGCCCTGGCCTCCGGCGAGTCCTTCACCCTGACCTGGCCGATGGTCGCCTCCTACGACGCGCCGGAGGGCGAGTACGCCTGGAACAGCTTCGCGTACACCGCCACCGACGCCTCCGGCCGCCAGCTGCTGCCGGCCGAGCCCGCCAAGGTCGGCGTCGCGGTCAAGCGCGTCGCCCCCTCCAACAACGCGCTGGGCGACTTCGTCTGGCACGACCGGGACGGCTCCGGGATCCAGAAGCCCGGTGACGAGGGCATCCCCGGGGTCACCGTGCACCTGCTGGACGGCAACGGGCAGCCCGTACGGGACAAGGACGGCAAGCCGGTCACCACGGTGACCGACGCCACCGGGCACTACCTGTTCGACAACCTGCCGGACGGCAGCTACGCGGTGCAGTTCGACCTGACCACCCTGCCCAAGGGCGCCACCGTCACCAAGCAGCACGCCGGCACCGACCCGAGCAAGGACTCGGACGGCGACCCGACCACCGGCATCACCCAGACCGTCACCCTCAGCGGCGGGCAGCGCGACCTCGACCTCGACCTGGGCGTGATCCTCCAGACCAGCTCGCCGTCGCCCTCGCCCTCGCCGAGCCCGTCGCCGTCCCCCTCCCCGTCGCCGAGCCCGAGTCCGTCGCCGTCCCCGTCCAACTCCCCGTCCCCGTCCCCGTCGCCGTCACCGACGTCCTCGCCGAGCGCGACGGCCACCGCGACCCCCACCCACTCCCACACCCCGAGCGCGTCGGAGAGCGGCGAGCTGCCGCACACCGGCGGCTCCTCCTCCGACACCCTGGTCGCGGCGCTCGGAGCCATCGCCCTCCTCGGCGGCGGCGTCCTCTGCTTCGTCGCCTACCGCCGCCCGGGCCGCCACAGCTGACGCCCGCCTGACACCGACCTGACGCCAGTGGCGCCGCCCCACCCGGGGCGGCGCCACTGGCGCGTTCGGGGCCGGGGCTCCTAGTCCAGCTGGGACAGCACGTCGGTGATCAGCCTGGTGGCGAAGTCCTCGCCGTTGCCCGAGATCCGGTTGATGTACTCCGCGAGCAGGACCACCATGGCCTCCAACGGGTTCATCTCCTCCTTCGTCCACGGTCCGTACTGGGCGCGCCAGAGGTTGGGGCTCAGGCCCGTACCGGCGGCGATGAGCAGGCCGGCCATGATGGGGATGACCTCGGGGCTGAAGGTCCTCGGCATCATCCGCATGGTGGCCACCAGGCTGGGGACCGCGTGCTCGATCACGTCCTCCTCCTGCTTCTCGAAGGCCGTGCGCAGCCAGTTCATGTACATGTAGACGAGCGTGCAGGCGCCTTCCACCAGCGCCTCGGCCTCGCCGGGGCCGAAGGACCCGGTGAGCTGGTCGACCAGCCGCTGGTGCTCGGGGTCCGTCCCGGACTTGCCGTCGTAGATGGACTTGAGCCGGGAGTCGATCACCATGAGCGCCGCGCTCACATCGCCGACGGGAGCGTACTTGGGGTCGCAGGACGACACGGGACTCCTCCTAGAGCGGCCACGGCCGGTACGGCCGGTCGGTTCGTAGGGTAGGCGAGCGATCGGACCGGGTCCGACGGCTCCGGCCGCAGGCACCCCGCGATGCCGGGTACGGAGGGCCGGGGCGGACCGGCCGGGGCGGTCCGGTGGTGGTGGGACGGGCCTTCCCGTCACCCGGCGGCGGCGGCTCACACGTCAGGGCGAGGTACCGGAAGCCGGGTTGACCGCGGCGGGCGGCGGGCGGCCGGCCCCTGCTCCGGGCCGGCCGCCCTGCCTCCCGTCAGACGGCCGACGCGGCGGACCGGGCGTTGCGGCGGCGGACGTAGACGGTGGCCAGGACACCGGCGAGCACCGCCCCGCCGCTCATCCCCGCGACGGACGGGTTGATCATCGGCACGGCGGCGGCGGGCTCGGCGCCGCCGCACCGGGCGTGCCCGATGACCAGGTTGGCGCCGTTCAGCGACGGCAGCAGGGTGAGGTGGACGGCGTTGACGGTGAGGACGCCGTTGGCGTCGGTGGTCTGCTCGTTGAGGACGATCGAACCGACCAGCGGGATGCTGACCCTGGTGTTGGCGGGGGCGTTGGCCTGGAGGTTGGTCGGGATGCCGGCGACGCTGATCGACCCGCCCGCGATCAGGCCGCTGCCGGTGGCCCCGGCGGGGGTGGCGGTGCAGGTCGAGTCGACGCCGGTCAGGGAGACCGAGGCGACACCGAGGTCGAGCCCGAGCCTGTCGACCGTCGCAGAGGCCGAGGCGGTGCCGTCGACCGGGTTCCCGGCGGTGTTCGCGGTGAGCACGGAGGTGGTGGCGACCGGCCCGACGGTGAGGCCGACCAGGGTCCGGGTGCCGCCGGACGGGTACGTCGACTCGGGCGACGGCGCGACGGCGACCATCCCGCCCAACGCCTCCGTGGAGACGACGTAGGCGTCGGCCGCCGGGGCGGGCAGCGCGGCGTACGCCGGGGACGCCACGGACAGGGCGCCGACGGCGAGGGCGGTTCCGGCGAGGACACGGTTGCGGGTACGAGTGCGCACGGGTGGGCCTTTCGGACGGGGGCACGGCGGACGGAGGTGTCCGCCGTACGGAGGGGGCAGGAAGGGGGGGTGCGTCGACTCCGCCGACCGGCCGCGGTGTTCGGTGCGGCCGCGGCCTCACCGGCCGGGGAGAAGTCTCGGCCGCTCAGGCGGTGGCGATCTCCTGGGCGGCGGGCGCGGGGGCCTGACCCGGCGGCGGCTCGGCCGTACGGGCCGTCTTCTGCCAGGAGCCCTTGCCCCGCACGATCCGCCAGAAGGCGCGGACCGCGACGAGGTAGGTGGTCGCGGCGTAGACCGCGAGCGCCAGGCCGTAGCCGAGCGCGGCCCGGCGGCTGATCCCCGGTTCGCCGCGGCGCCGGTACAGCGGCCCCCAGAGGGCGAACTCGGCGACCCCGACGACCAGGTAGAGCGCGATCAGCACGGCGCCGCCCTGGCGGAGGAAGGCGAGCACGAACTCGGGGTAGAAGACCGCGTTGTAGCCGAAGGCGGCGATCGGCACCGCGTAGACCACCAGGCCGACGACCTGGAGCCAGGGCTGGACCATGAAGTAGAGGACTTCCAGGAAGCCCGCCGTGGTGAACTCCCGGGAGCTCCAGACCCGGCGCAGGTACGGCGCGCACTGCATCGAGCCCTGCGCCCAGCGGACCCGCTGGGTGATCAACTGCCTTACGTTCCACAGGGCTTCCTGGTCCACCCAGGCGGTCGTGGTGTAGCCGTTGCGCCAGCCGGCCAGCATCATCCGCAGCCCGAGCTCGAAGTCCTCCAGCAGCGCCCGACCCCACGGCCCGCCGCTGCCGCCCCGGTCGATCGAGCGCAGCGCGCTGAGCCGGTTGGCCTGGCCGTTGCCGCCCACGTTGACGGTCCGGGTGAGCCGGCGGGTGATCTGGATGGCGGAGATCGGCCCGCGGAACTCGATGTCCTGGAGCCGGGCCAGCAGCCGGGCGAAGCGGTTGGCCAGGCGCCCCCGGTGGGGCAGCGGCACGGCCACGTCGCGGTTGGACATCCGGACCTCGACCTGGACGGCGCCGATGGCCGGGTCACCGAAGCAGGACGCTCCGGCGAAGGTGTCCAGCATGCCCGGGGAGGGCCGCCCGTCGGCGTCCAGGACGATCAGGACGACCCGGTCGGCGTCGGCGCCCTCCGGCAGCCGGGCTTCGAGCGCCCGGTAGGCGGCGTTCAGGGCGTCGCCCTTGCCGGTGCGCGCCCGCGGCAGCCGCCGGTCCACCAGGTGGACGGGCCGTCCCTCGGCCGCCCGGGCCCGTACCGCCTCGGCGGTCCGGTCCTCGCAGTGGTCGTCGACGACCCAGACCCGCGCCCGGGGGAAGTGCTCGGCGAGGTAGTCCAGGGTGGTGCCGATCACGGCCTCCTCGTCCCGGCAGGGTATGAGGAAGTGCCAGTCGAACCGGTCCGGGTCGCCCGGGGCGTCCGGGCGGACCCGCAGGAAGTTGCGCACGATCACCGTGACGTAGGCGAGGAAGCCGATCCCCAGCACGAAGGAGAGGGAGACGGACAGGTCGAGCAGGGTCACGGCGCATCGGCCTCCGCGTCGCGGGTGGACGTTCGGGTGATCAGGAGGAGGAAGAGCAGCAGCGCGATCAGGCCGGCGGCCATCATCAGCACCGAGCCGAACAGGACGTGCGTCCAGCCGAACCCCTCGTCGCCGTACCGGTACTGCATGGCGACGATCAGCGTCAGCCGGCCCAGGTTGGCGGCGAGGACCAGCGCGGCCGCCAGGACGAAACCCAGCAGGACCCGGGCTGGCCCGCGGGTGCCGAACAGCAGCAGGACTCCGGCCAGCAGGGCCAGCGGGGCGATCAGCAGCGCGCTGCCGCACCCGGTGGTGAGGGCGATCCCGCGCCCGAACCCGCTCGCGTCGCCGGCGTACAGCACCGGCGCGTCGGGGGCGGCGAGCAGCAGGGTCCGCAGGCCGAGCCCGTGCGAGACCACCCACCGCGCACCGGCCAACTCCTGGAACCGGTAGGCGCGTTCACCGGCGACCAGGGCCCCGCCCAGGCCCAGCAGCAGCGGTCCGGCCACCCCGGCGAGCACCCGGCCCGACAGCGGGGCGCGGCCGGGCCGCGACAGCGGCGGGCGGGCCGGCCCCGGTGGCCGGGCGGGTTGTGGGTACACGTCTGCGGTCACGGGGACACCCCTTGGGAGGAAGGCGGGTTGGCGGCGGGCGGCGCAGTGCGGTCCGGCGGGCTAGCGGCCGTCGCGCTTCCGGTCGGTCCGCTCAGCCCGGTCGGTCCGGTCAGTCCGATCGGCCCGCTCAGCCCGGTCGGCGGCCAGTCGGCTGCGCCGCAGCAGTGCGACTCCCACCAGCACCAGGGCGGTGCCGGCCGCGGCCGCGAAGCCGAGGCCGGGCGAGCCGGTCGAGGCCAGTACGCCGCCGCCGGCCGCCGTCGGGGGGAGTCCGCCGCCTATGGGTCCGTACATGGTGGTTCCTCTCGTGAGGTCGGGTCGTGATGTCCGAGTCATCCCGATCTTTGCGATCTGGAGCCGTATGTTGCTGGGCCGATCGGATGATCGGATAGGTGCGCCGCGCCCATTCGGGTGGAAATCACCCGTTTGCCGCAACCGGCCGCGCGGGGGCATCGGCGAACCGGTATCCGTGGGCGAGACCGGCCGCCAAGTGGGCCCGGTACGGCGGGTCTTGATGCACCGGCACACGAACCACCGCCGGGCCCGTTCCGCTCCCGAGGCGGCCTCGGGTGGACCCCGGACGGCCTCCTGTCGGCCAAGTGGGTGACATTGTTCCCACCTATGGATCTTTCTGACGAATCCCCCCATATCGTCTGCTGATACTTCACCACCCCACCCCCTCGCCCCCTTCGGAGCGCCATGTCCTCGACCGACGTCGCCCTGGTCCTCGGAACCCGACCGGAGATCGTCAAACTCGCCGGAGTGGCCCGCCTCCTCGGCCCGCGGGCCCGCATCGTCTGGAGCGGCCAGCACTGGGACCCGGCCCTCACCACCACGTTCTTCGCCCAGTACGGCCTCCCCCGCCCGCACCACCTGCTGAAGGGCGTCGGCGGCGAACCGCGCGGACGCCAAATAGGCCGGATGGTCAGCGCGTTGAGCGACCACCTCGCGGCCCGCCCGCCGGCCGCCGTCCTCGTCCAGGGCGACACCAACACCGCCGCCGCCGGCGCCCTCGCGGCGCACTGCGCGGGCATACCCGTCGTCCACGTCGAAGCCGGACTGCGCTCCTTCGACCCCGGCATGCCCGAGGAGGCCAACCGCCGCCTGATCGCCCCGCTCGCCGACCTGCACTGCGCGCCCACCGCGACGGCGGCGGCGCACCTGCTGCGCGAGGGGATCGAAGCCGACCGGGTGGTGATCACCGGCAACACCGTCGTCGAGGCGACCCTGGCGACCCTGCCCGCCGACGCCGAGGCCCACCGCATCGTCGCCGAACACGCCGTCACCCCCGGCGGCTACGTGCTCGCCACCATCCACCGCCCCGAGAACACCGACGACGCCGCGCGGCTCGCCCAGATCCTCGACCAGCTCGCCGCCCTGGACCTGCCGGTCCTGCTGCCGCTGCACCCCCGGACCAGGGCCGCCGTCGAGGCCTTCGGCCTGCGCGGCCCGGTCGCACGGCTGCGCCGGATCGAACCGCTGGACCACGCCGGGTTCCTCGCCCTGGCCCGGCACTGCCGGCTGCTGGTGTCGGACTCCGGCGGGGTCCAGGAGGAGTGCACGGTGCTCAAGCGCCCGCTCGTGGTGGTGCGCAACTCCACCGAGCGCCCCGAGGCCGTCCGGGCCGGCTTCGCCCGGCTCGCCCGCCCGGGCCACGAACTCGCCCGCGCCCTGCGGGAGTTGCTCGCCGACGAGGCCGTCGGTGAACGGCTGGCGCAGCTCCCCTCGCCCTACGGCGACGGGCGGGCGAGCGCCGAGATCGTCGCCGCCGTCCGCAGCCGCTACCTCGCCCCCGAGCCGCGCACCGAACAGCACACCGACCAGCGCCCGGAGCCCGACCGCACACCGGTCGCGGCCGCCGCCACCGGCGTCGGCGGACACCGCTGAGCGAGGGCGAACAGCCGCCGCCTCCAGGACCCGCCCGCAAACTGCCAGGCACGAAGGTGGCGGGTCGGACCCGTCGACCCCGCCCACCCCGGCTGGCAGGGTCGGAAGCAGCCCGCAACCGGCGGGATCGACCGCACCCGGGGGGCTCCCATGACGACGACATCCGACGGCCGGCCGGCCACCGGAGCGGGCGCGTCCAGGTGCCGGCCGCGGACCGCGGGCTGAGGCGGGCACCATGGACGACCGCTACGAGCGCCACTGCTTCGCCGACCCGCTGTTCTACGACGACCCCGCCCGCGCCGAGCACGCCGACGACCGCTTCGCCGCCGCCACCGCCCCGCTGCCGCCGGGCTGGGAGCGCCACGAGCACGGCCCCTGGATCAGCCTGCGGCCGCCGCACGCCCGACTCCCCGAGCAGGGCTGGAAGGTGCACGTCTCGGCCACCCCGGACGAGGCGGAGCAGGTCGTCGAGCAGGTCCTGGCGTACTGCCTGGAGCACGGGCTGACCTGGAAGTTCCTGCGCGGCCGGGCCACCGTGCTCGCCCTGAACAGCAAGTACGCCGACCGCCGCGCCAGCGGCAAGCTGATCACGCTCTACCCGGAGGACGACACCCGGCTGGCCCGGGTGCTGGACGACCTGTCCACCCTGCTGAAGGGCGTCCCCGGCCCCTACGTCCTGAGCGACCTGCGCTACCGGGAGGGCCCGCTCTACCTGCGCTACGGCTCCTTCGTCGAACGCCACTGCACCGACGAGCGGGGCCGGCGCGTCCCGGCGATGCGCGGCCCGGACGGCGCACTGGTGCCCGACACCCGGGGCACCGTCTTCACCGTGCCGGACTGGGCGCCGGTGCCGGAGCTCGTCTCCGCCCAGCTCGCCGCCGACGCCGCGCGTGAGGCCGAGGCCCCGGCCGACTTCCCGTTCGAGGTCGTCAAGGCGCTGCACTTCTCCAACGGCGGCGGGATCTACCTGGCCACCGACCGGCGCGACGGCCGCCAGGTGGTGCTGCGCGAGGCCCGCCCGCACGCCGGGCTCGACTACGCCGGCCGGGACGCGGTGCAGCGGCTGCTGAGCGAGCGCCGGGTGCTGGAGGCGCTGGCCGGGGTGGACTTCGTGCCCGCCCTGTACGAGTACCGGCAGGTCTGGGAGCACCACTACCTGGTCGAGGAGTACATCGAGGGGGAGCGGCTGGAGGACGTCTTCACCCGCACCTGCCCGCTCACCCACCCCGACCCGGACGAGGCCGAGCTGGCCGCGTACACCGACTGGGCGCTCGACGTGCTCGACCAGGTCGGCGGCATGCTGGCGGCGCTGCACGAGCGCGGGCTGGTCTTCGGCGACCTGCACCCCAACAACGTGATGGTCCGGCCGGACGGGCGCTGCGCGCTGGTCGACTTCGAGATCGCCTTCCCCGCCGACGACCCCGCCGCTCCCCCGCTGGGCGCGCCCGGCTTCGTCTCGCCGAAGGCCCGGCGCGGAACCGCCGTGGACGCGTACGCGCTGGCCGCGCTGCGGCTCTACCTCTTCCTCCCGCTGAACATCCAGCTCGGGCTGGACTCGGGCAAGGCCGAGCTGGCCGGCCGGGAGATCTCCCGCCGCTACCCCGTGCCCGCCGGGTTCGGGGCCGGGGTGGCCGAGGCGCTGCACCGGGCGGCCGGCGGGAAGCTGCCGGCGGGCGCCACCGAACGCGCTCCGGGGACCGCCGACGGCGCCGCGGGGCCGGCTCGTCCGGCCTGGCCCCAGGAGCCCTCGGCGGACACCGAGGCCTGGCACCCGGTGCTGGACTCGCTGGCCGCGGGCATCCTGGCGATGGCCACCCCGGACCGGACGGACCGCCTCTTCCCCGGCGACGTCGAACAGTTCGGCCCGGGCCACGGCGGCCTGGGACTGTCCTACGGCGCGGCCGGCGTCCTGTACGCGCTCCGGGCCTGCGGCCGCCCCGCCCCGCCCGAGCACACCGACTGGCTGGTGGCCCGCGCGAACGCCGCGGCCGACCTGCCGCCCGGCCTGTACGACGGGCTGACCGGCATCGCCTGGACGCTGGCCCGGCTCGGGGCGACCCGGGAGGCCGACGCGCTGGTCGAGCGGCTGCTCGCCACCGAGGCCCCGGCCGATCCGGGGCTCGGCTCCGGACGGGCCGGCATCGCGCTCGGCCTGCTCGACCTGGCCGACGTGCTCGGCCGCGAGCGGCTCGCCGAACGGGCCCTGGCCCTCGGCCACGAGCTGGCCCGGGACGAACCCGCACCCCGGCTGCGCGGCCTGCTGGACGGCTGGAGCGGGCAGGCCGCACTGTTCCTGCGGCTGTACGGGCACACCGGCGAGCGGCGCTGGCTGACGGCGGCCGAGGCGGCGCTCGGCCGCGAACTGGACGAGGCGGACGTCACCGACGGGATGCTCTTCCTGGTCGAGGACCGCCATCGCCGCAAGCTCCCGTACCTGGCCGCGGGCGGCGTGGGCACCGCCCGGCTGATCTCCGAGCTGGCGCGGCACAGCGGGGCGGACCGACCCGACGGCGCGGGCCGGCTGCCCGGCCGGTTCGCCCAGGCGACCGCCGCCGCCGACCGCGCCTGCCTCCCCGACCTGATCGCGGCGGCCGGCCTGTTCGAGGGCCGGGCCGGCCTGGTACTGCACCTGCTGCGCGGCGGACGCCGGGCCGAGGCCGACCGCCACCTGCGGCTGCTGGAGTGGCACGTGATGAACCATCGCGGCCACCTCGCCTTCCCGGGCCGGCGCTCGATGCGCCTGTCGGCGGACCTGGCCACCGGCGCCGCCGGAGTCCTGGTCGCGCTGCACGAGGCCGTCCTCGGCCCGGTGCCGCTGCCCGGCATCACCGACTTCCCCGGTCCTGAGGCTTCGCGGCCCTGAGGCTTCGAGGCCCCTGGGACCCGGGGGACCACCACGGCCGCCACCCGGTGGCCGACACCACCACGGAAAGGAACGACCATGACCCAGATCCTGGCCCTCCAGGGGCTCCAGAGCGAGACCGGCACCGGCGCCGTCGAGCCCAACAGCCACTGGAGCAGCTTCGCCCACTACCGCGCCGAGGCGCCCGTCGCCGAGGAGGCCGGTCTCTGATGTCGACGATCCTCTCCCTCCAGGCGCTCGAGGCCGCCCAGGACGACGCGGCCGTCCCGTTCAGCCACTGGAGCACCGACCTGCACCTGCCGTTCGGCGCCCCGGTCGAGGCGGCGGAGTAATCCTCCGACCGACGACGCGCAGGCCCGCCGGGACCACCCGGCGGGCCTCCGTCCGTCGTACCCGGGCCCTCGTCGGCCGTGCCCGGACCTCCGTCCGCCGTCCCCGGCCGGGTGGGGCCGGCCTCAGCAGGGCCCGGTGGCGTCCGCCGGGACGGTGAGCCCGGCCCGCTCGGCCAACGCCCCGGCCTGGAACCGGCTCTGCGCACCCAGACGCGCCAGCAGCTCGGCGATGTGGCGCCGGCAGGTGCGGGTCGACATGCCCAGCCGCCGGGCGATCGTGTCGTCCTTCTCCCCGGCGGCGAGCAGCACCGCGATCACGTCCTCGACCTCGCGGGACACCGTACGGGCAGCCCTCGGCGCGGTGTCGTACGGGACCGCCTGGCTCCACTCGTGCTCGAAGAGCCCGACGAAGTACGCCACCAGGGACGGCTCCCGGACCAGCAGCGCCGCTCCGGTGGCGAGCCGGGCCGGCACGAAGGCCGTGGTCCGGTCCACCACGACCAGCCGGGCCGGCACCTCGGCGCGGGTCCGGACCTCCGCCCCCGCGGCGATGACCAGCTCCGCGTAGGAACGGGTGGGCGGGTCGAACCGGGCCGGGTGCTGGTACAGGCTCCGCAGCCGGACGCCCCGCCCCAGCGCGGCCAGGTCCCGGGGCAGCGCCTCCGTCAGGTCCGCCTGCGGGTGCCCGCCGCCCGGCTGGACGGTCAGCACCTCCTCCTTGGCGGCGCCCACCACGGAGCCGAGCGCCGAACCGGCCGCGTGGGCGTCCTCCAGCAGGCGGACCGAGCCGTCCACGCCGCCGCCCTGCGCCCGGTACACCGGCTCCAGCGAGGCCACCTCGGCGCGCAGCCCGGCCAGCGCGGCCTGACGGCGGCCCAGCTCGGCCTCCGCGATGCGCAGCCGCGCCTCCTCCCGTCCGGTCAGCCGGGCGGCGGCCGCCTCCGGGCCGACCGCCGCGAAGCAGCCCGGCCCGGCTCCCGGCCGCCGCACCAGCAGGCACAGCGCCGCCAGCCGGTCGACGGCCGCCCGGCAGCGCGCCTCGCCGAGCCCGAGGTCGGCGGAGATCCGCGCCAGGTCGGCGGGCTCGACCCGCCGGTGCCGCACCGCCCACTCGTAGACCAGCCGCGTCTCGCGATCGAGCAGGGCCTCCCGCCCCGACGACCGGACCGCGTCCGTTTTCACCGGATTCATCCACCCCTCCTCAGTCGGCCAACAACTTCCTGGCCCCCTCGCCCCCTGGCGGCCGCCGCGACCGTTGACGACGATCGAACAACCGTTTCCGGGGCCGACCGACCGCCGGACGCGACCGTCGACCGTCGGCCGCCACCAGCTGTCAAGAGGGCTGTCATGAGAGAACGTGGAACCGTCCACATCGCGTTCACCCCACGCGCACCAGGAGCCCCACTGGGCTCCGTCCCGACCCCCACCACCCCCGCCGCCGGGCCGGGCGACGGCACCGTCGCCTTCTACGCCTGGGCCGTCCGCCAGGACCGGCCCGCACCGGTCCGGCCCGTGACCGGGCAGTCGTGGCGGGCCGAGCAGTCGTGGACGGCCGCGCAGGCGGTCCACGGGCGGCCGGAGACCGGCGCACCCGCCGTACGGCCGGAGGAGGTGCCGCCGGACCACGGCGCCGTACACGCGATCGTCGGCGACCGGCTGCTGCGGGCCCGCCGGGAGGTCGTCCTCTGCTGCCCCGGCGGCGACCCGACGGCGGCGGCGCTGGCCGACCTGGTCGTGGCCGAACTGCCGCGCACCGACCCCGCGCTGCGGGTCCGGATCGTCCACCAGCACCCCGCGCGCTTCCACCTGCCCACCCAGCGCCAGGCCCGGGCCGCGGAACGGGCCGGCGCCGAGGTGCGGACCACCGGGGAGAGCTGCGGCCCGCTGCTGGTCGTCGACCGGGAGAGCGCCTTCCTGCCGGAGCGGGGACGGACCGACGGGCTCGTCCTGGTGGACCAGCCGTCGGTGGTGGCCCACCTGGCCGACTCCTTCGAGACGCTCTGGCACCAGGGCGAGGCCTTCCGCAGCGGCCCGGCCGTCGCCCGCGCCGTCTCGGACGAGCTCCGGACGACGATCCTGCGGCTGCTCGCCGACGGCCTGAAGGACGAGGTCATCGCCCGCCGGCTCGGGCTCTCGCTGCGCAACTGCCGACGGCACATCGCCGGCCTCTACAGCTCCCTGGGCGCGGACAGCCGCTTCCAGGCGGGCGTGCTGGCGGAGCGTCACGGCCTCACCGGGACGGCGGCGGCCGCCGCCGTCGCCACCGGAGGCCGCTGACGGCCGGCCCGGGTACGACGGCGACACGCCCGGCGTCACACCGCCGTCACGTTCACCACGGATACTCGGACGGGCCCACCGCCCGCGCCCCGTACGACGGAGGACCCGCCTGTGACCGCCGGCCCCGACCGCCCCACGTTCCTGCTGGTCCACGGCGCCTGGCACGGCGCCTGGTGCTGGGACCCCCTGCGCGCCGCCCTCGCCTCCGACGGCTGGCACTCCCACGCCGTGGACCTGCCCAGCTCCGCCGCCCACCCCGACGGCGCCCGGTCGGCGGGCCTGCTGGAGGACGCCGCCGTGATCCGCGACCACCTGCGGCGGATCGACGGCCCGGTGGTGACGGTCGCCCACTCCTACGGCGGCGCCCCCGCCACCGAGGCCGTCGCGGGCGCCGCCAACGTGGTGCGGGCGGTGTACGTCTCCGCCTTCCAACTGGACGTGGGCGAGAGCGCGTTCTCCTTCCTGGGGATTCCCTCACCGGAGGACGACACGGGCCACACCCCGCCGGACGTCGCCCACGCCCGCCAGGAGTACTACGCCGACGTGCCCGCCGACGTCGCCGACCGCGCGGTGGCCCGACTGAGCCCGCAGAGCGTCCGGTCCTTCACCGAGCCGGTGACCACGGCGGGCTGGCGCACGGTGCCCTCCAGCTACGTCGTCTGCGACCAGGACCAGGCCCTCGACCTGTCCCAGCAGCACCGGCTCGCGGCCCGCGCCGACACCGTCCACCGGCTGCCGAGCAGCCACTCCCCGTTCCTGTCCATGCCCGGGGAGCTCGCCGCCCTGCTGGCGCGGATCGCCGACTCCGACGCACCCTCGGCCTGACGTCAATCCCCTTGTCAGCAAGGGGTGTTGGCGGACATGCCAGGGTGGTCCGGCGCGTGCCGGACCACCCTGCCACGGCCCTCGCCGCGCCGGTCAGCCGGCCTCGGTGCGCGGCTCCAGCCGGGTACCCGTCCGGAGGGTGATCGACATCAGGTCGCTGGGGGCGTCGAGTTCCAACCGGTGCCAGCGGCCCCGGGGCACGATCGCGGCGGTGCCCGCCGTCAGCCGTACCACCGACTCGGCCTCGCCGGGCTCACCGGGCTCGACCGGGCGGAGGAAGAGCCGGACGCCGCCGGCCAGGCAGCAGACCGCCTCCTCGGCCTCGGGGTGCATCTCCCAGTGGTCGGCGTGGACCTCGGTGTCGCTCTCCACGTGGAAGGTCGCGATCTGCCAGGCCCCGGCGTCGCCGCCGGTCATCCGCCGCCCGGTGGCCCGGACGTCGCCGTCGGGGTGGATGTGCAGGGCCGAGGAGAACAGGTCCACGGCCTCGATCGGCGTGGTCGTCATGAGCGGGTTCCTTCCAGTCGGTTCTCGGCGCGGTTCCGTGCGGAGCTTTCTGCGGGGCTCTCCGCTACGAGGGTGAGCGGGTCGGGGAGGCCCGGCGCCTCCGGCCGCCGCCGGGGCAGCACGGCGACCGCCACCACCGCGGCGAGGACGAAGAGCCCGGCGGTGACGGCCAGTCCGGTGGCGTAGCCGTCGTTGAGGGCGGCCGGGTCGGTGGCGCCGCCGGTGCGGTGCGCGGCGACGGTGGCCAGGGCGGCCAGGCCGACGCAGCCGCCGAGCTGGCGCGAGCTGTTGAGCAGGCCGGAGGCCATCCCGGCCTCGCGGGCGGCCACACCGGTGGTCCCGGCGGCGGCGACCGGGGCCAGGACCAGTCCGGTGCCGACGCTGGTGACCAGCGACGGGCCGAGGACGTCGGTGAGGAAGCCGCCGTCCGGGCTGATCAGCGCGAACCAGGCCAGGCCCGCGGCGGCCAGCACGGCCCCGGGCACCAGGGCGGCCCGCGGAGTGCGGCGCGCGACGACGCGGGTGGCGAGCACGGTGCCCGCGACCAGTCCGGCCGAGAAGGGCAGGAAGGCGAGGCCGGTGGCGGCGGCGCCCAGGCCCAGGACCTGCTGGAGGTAGAGCGAGACGAAGTAGAAGGCGGTGAACTGCCCGGCGGCGGCCAGGAACACCAGCACGTTGGCACCGGCCACCCAGCGGTTGCGCAGCAGGCCGAGGCGGAGCAGCGGCGCGGCGGTCCTGGCCTCGGTGACGGCGAAGGCGGCCAACAGGGCGCCGGCGGCGGCGAGCGTCCCCAGGGTGGCCGGGGAGCCCCACCCCCGGACGTCGGTGCGGACCACGCCGAACACCAGCAGCCCGATGCCGGCGGTCGCGAGGACGGCGCCGAGCACGTCCGGCCGCTCCCGCCGTACGGGCTTCACGGGCTCTCCGGGCCGCGCCTCGGCGGGCAGCAGGGCGAGCGCCGTCGCCACGACGGGCAGGTTGACCAGCATGACCCAGCGCCAGCTCGCGTACTCGGTCAGCAGCCCGCCCGCCAGCACCCCCAGGGCGCCGCCGGCGGCGTTCGTCGCGCTCCACACGCCGAGCGCGCGCACCCGCCCGGGCCCTTCGGTGAACGTGGTGGTGAGCATCGCGAGCGCGGCCGGGGCGGCCGCCGCGGCGCCCACGCCCTGCCCGGCGCGGGCGGCGACCAGCTGCCAGGGCTCCTGGGCCAGCCCGCCGCCGAGCGAGCAGAGGCCGAAGACGGCCAGGCCGAGCAGGAGCAGCCGGCGCCGTCCGTACAGGTCGCTCGCGCGGCCGCCGAGCAGCAGGAGCCCGCCGAAGGTGAGCGCGTAGACGTGCACGACCCAGGAGAGGTCGAGCGGGGCGAATCCCAGGTCGGTCCGGATCGCGGGCAGGGCGACGTTGACCACCGACATGTCCAGGGCGAAGACGAACTGGGCGACGGCCACCGCCGCCAGCACCCGGCCGGGGCGTCCCCGTGAGTTTTTGTACATGTATAGAAAGTAACCCTGGGCGATCCCCACTGTCGAGTCCCGGGTGATGATGGGGGCATGCAGCAGCCCTCCACCCCGCCGCCCGCCACCCCCCAGTCGGCCGGAGCGCGGCCCGCCGCGGCGCAGCCCGCCGCGCGGCGCAAGGCCACCGGTCGGCCTCCCCGGATCTCCCGGGAGGAGGTCGTCACGGCGGCCCGCCGGATCGTGGACGAGGAGGGCGTCGAGCGGCTGACCATGCGCCGCCTGGCCGCCGAGGTCGGCAGCACGCCGATGGCGCTCTACCACCACGTCCGCGACAAGGAGGAGCTGCTCGTCCTGCTGCTGGACGACTACGCCGCGCGGACACTGCGACCGACCTCGCTCCCGGCCGAGCCGCGCGCACGGGTCGTCGCCGCGGCGGCCGCCATCCACGAGGCGCTCGCCGCCTGCCCGTGGATCGTGGAGGTGCTGACCGGGGACAGCCTGATGTCCGCCCACTCGCTCTGGTTCGTCGAGCAGATCGTCGACGGCCTGGTGGCCTGCGGCCTGTCCCCGGAACGGGCCGTCCAGGGCTACCGCGCCATCTGGTACTACACGGCCGGCGAGATCATGGTCCGCACGTCGACGGCCCGCCGACAGCCCGCCGACGACCGCCCGACCCACCGTCAGCAGGTCTTCGCCGACCTCGACCCGGAGCAACTCCCCCGCCTGGCCGGGCTCGCGGACCGCTGGGCGCCGCTCACCGCCCAGGACACCTACCGGGACGGCCTCGACGCCCTGGTGGACGGCCTGCTCGCGGCCCGCTGAGCGGCCGCTACCCGGTTACCCCCTGACCGGCGCCCCGGCTACTTCCCGACCAGGACCCGGCCCAGGATGCCGCTGACCACGCGGGGCGCCAGCCGCCGGGCGGTCCAGATCGCATGGGTGCCACGCCCGGGGAAGGCCCACAGTCGCCCCCGCGCGAGGGCGCGGTCCATCGAGTCCAGCACCTCCTCCGGGCTCAACCCCCGGCGCTGACCGATCAGTTCGGGGGTGTCCGTCCGAAGGCGCGCCAGCATCGGCGTCTCCACCGCGGGCGGGCAGACGCACACGACCTGGATCCGGTCCTTCCGGTGCTCGGCCGCGACGGTCTCGGCGAGGAAGTGGACCGCCGCCTTGGCCGCACCGTACGCCCCGCCCATCGGCGCCGGGACCCAGCCGGCGATGGACCCGAAGAGCACGACCTGACCCCCGCCCCGCGCCGCCATCACCGGCACCACCGCCCGGACCGTACGGAGCGTGCCGCCGTACACGACGTCCGTCAGGCGCAGGGTGTCCGCCGGGTCCCGATCGAGCAGCCGACCCATCACGCCGACGGCCGCGCAGTGCACCAGCCGACGGGGCGGGCCCAGTTCGCGGCCGACGTCACGGACCACGGCGGAGACCGCCGCGTAGTCCGTGACGTCGCAGACGTACGGGCGCACCCCCGGGGCCTGCTCCACCAACGCGTCCAGACCGGCCGCGTCGACGTCGACCGCCGCGACAGCCCAGCCCGCCCGGGCCAGCCGCAGCGCCGCCGCCCGGCCGATCCCGCTCGCGGCACCGGTGACGATCGCCACCTCACCCGGTACGGACGTCATCTGCCACGCTCCCACGGCTGCGAGAAGTACCGGACACGCCCCCGGCGCCGGAGGCCCAGCCTCCCGCACCGGCCATGCCTACCCAGCCGAGGGCACCCCGACTCTCACCCGGCCGGACGACCTCCGACCTCAGCCGTTGACGTCAGCCGTTGACCTCGGCAGTCGACCCCGGCCATCGACCTCAACCGTTGCCGAAGAATCCGAGCGCCCCCGCCCCGCACACCCCGCCGACCCCCATGAACACCGGGGTCAGCACCTTGATCTCCACCCAGCTGCCGGCCCGGAACCGCATGCCCTTCGGCGGCCCGATCGGGTACCAGCGCCGGCGCCCGATCGGGATCGGCCACAGCACCGGGCAGCCCGAGACGGTCAGCGCGTCGCCCAGGCAGTGCACCAGCGCGCCGAGCGCGATCGGCAGCCCGATCCAGAGGTACTGCTGCCCGGGCTCCTCGAACAGCCACTGCGAGCCGTTGCCGGGCTTGTCGAGGACCTCCGCGAGCATCCACGCGCTGGTCGCCCCCAGCAGCCACACCAGGACGTCGCTGGAGACCCGGGCGTGCCGCCACAGCAGCCCCTCGATCGCCAGCACCATGTGCACGAACAGCACCACCAGCACGCCCCAGCGGCCGCCGTACACGGCCACCGCCGCCGCGCCCGCCCCGCACAGCACCGCCCAGAGCCAGGTGTGCGTCAGCGTCCGGTGGCCGCCCGAGCGCCGCGGGTCGCCCTTGCCGCGGGTGGCCTTGTACACCGCGTACGAGAGGTTGTCGATCACCTCGCAGAGCGCCCGGGACACCGGCCCGAACGCCCTGGATATCGTCGCCGCCTTGTGGTCCAGGTCGGGCGCCAGGGCCGCGCCCGCACAGATCAGCGCCCCCGCGAGCAGGACCGGCCAGGGCATCGGCTCCCCCATCCCGGCCGCCGCCGCGCCCACCCCCAGCCAAGCGGCCGCACCCGACAGCGAATGCGCCGGTCCCATCATGTCCGTACACCACCGATCCTCGTCAGTTCCGTCCTCACCGCGAGGACCTGAGTTCACGGCAGCCTATCCGTCCAAGATCACCGGGCCCGCGCCCGTCCCGTGCGCCCCCGCCCCGGCGCGAGCCCTCCAGCCCGCGCCGGTCAGGCCAGGGCCTTCTCCAGCGCGGCGAGGTAACTGCGCATCAGGTGGTCGCGGATGCCCTCGCCGTCCGGGGAGAACGCCGCGGCACCCAGGCCCTTGGCCCGGTCGGTCAGCGCGGAGACCAGCGGGACCTTCTCCTGGACGCGGCCCGCGGAGTCGATGTGGCGCAGCGCCTCGACGTGGGTGAAGGCGGGCTCCGGGGGCAGCTCGGGGACGATGTCGTTGCCGTGCACGAAGCGGTAGGTGCGCCCGCGCAGGCCCTTGTCGTACGCGGCGGCGAGCAGCCGGTCGCAGGTCCGGGGCTGGCCGTAGGTGTAGACGCCGTCG
This sequence comes from Kitasatospora sp. NPDC001119, assembly GCF_053598475.1. NCBI lineage: Bacteria > Bacillati > Actinomycetota > Actinomycetes > Kitasatosporales > Streptomycetaceae > Kitasatospora > Kitasatospora sp. NPDC001119. The sequence continues at coordinate 83,215 of NZ_JBSFKI010000021.1, read as the reverse complement.
GCCGCCAGGCTCGGCTCCTCCAGGTCGAGCCGGGCGGCGGCGAGCATGGCGAGGGCGCCGCCGAGGCTGTGGCCGGTGAACCACACGGTCTGGTCGCCGGTCCGCAGGTCGGAGAGGGCCTTGGCGACGTCCGGGTAGACGGATTCGAGGGCCTCGGCGAAGCCGTAGTGGACGTAGCCCGTCCGGGCGGGGCCCGGCCAGGGCGGGGTGGTGGAGTCGGTGAGCCAGTCGCGGATCTGCGCGGGCTCGGTGCCGCGGAACGCGGTGACGATCATGTTGTCGCCGGCCATGGTGTAGGCCTGGGTGTCCTGCAGCGGGAACGGCGGGGTGAAGCGCGTCTGGTGGTGGCGCACGGTGTCGAAGCCCCAGGCGCGGGCCTGCTCCTCGATCGCGGCCTCGTCCTGGTAGGCGAGTTCGGCGGCCTTGGCCAGCCAGTACGCGTGCGGGAGGCTGTAGCCGGTGGCGTGCTGGTCGAAGTCGGTGGGGACGGCCATGGGGGCGACTCCTGTCGGGTCGACGGAAGGGACGGCGGGCCTGTCCCAGGGCCCGGCCGGCGCCCTCCACCGGGCGCGCACCGTAACGCCCTGGCGACCACGGGTGACGCTACCGCCCGCGCGGTTCGTGGGCGACCGGGCACACCGCCACCCGCCTTCCCTCCCCGGGCGCCCACCAGCGGTGACGCCCTCCCGTCCGACCCCCGTCAGCTCGCGGGCCGGGCGGCCCCGGCCAGGGTGGTGTCCAGCCAGTCGAAGGCCACCTGGTGGAGGCGGAACATGGCGCCCATGTGGCAGTGCTCGCCCGCGCCCTCGGCCTCGGGCAGGGTGACGAGCGTGTGCGGGCAGGTCAGCGCGGCCTGGACCTGCTGGGGCTGGCCGCGGAAGAACTGGTCGTTCTCGGCGTCCAGGACGAGGGTGGGGCAGTCGATGAGCCGGGCGACGCCGTCGAGGGTGTAGTCGGCGGTACGGCGGATGTAGTCCGCCACCGACGCGGCGCCGAACGTCCACACCCCGTTGCGCAGTGCCCAGCGCACCTGGGTGCTCACCTGCATGAACAGGCCCATGACGGGCTCCACGAGGTCGTCCCGGCCGGCCTCGATCCACTCGCGCAGGAACGGCGGCAGGAACCGGTCGTGGGCCTCCCGGTAGTTGTAGACGCCGTCGTCCAACACCAGGGCGGCCAGGCGGTGTTCGTGGGCGGCGGCGCGGGCGGCCAGGTAGCCGCCGAGGCTGTACCCGAACAGCACCAGCCCGTCGGCGGCGATCTCGGGGCGGGTCAGCGCGTAGTCGACCACCGGGGTCACCACGGCCTCCCAGTCCGGCCGGAAGACCAGCTGCTGCTCGCGCAGCACCGCGCCCTGGCCCGGCCCGTCGTAGGCGAGGACGTTGTAGCCGCGGCGCAACACGGCCGCGGCGACGGCGAAGTACGCCTCCTCCAGCGTCGAGTCGAAGCCGCTGGTGAACAGGACGGTTGGGCGCCGGGCGCCGGAGTCGTCGACGAGGAACAGGTAGCCGGGCAGGTGCGTGCCCTCGTAGGGAATGGCCACGGCCTCGACGGGGGTGTCCATCAGGGCCGCCGCGGCGGCGAAGGTCTCCCGGGAGAGGGCGGACAGGCCCTTGGCCTCGGGGTCGTTCGCGGGGTCGTCGCGGCGGTAGAACTCGGCGGTGCGGTAGTAGTTCGACGCGCGCAGCAGGGCCTCGCGGGCGCTGACCCGGTGCCCGGCCGCCAGGGCACGGCTGCCGATGCCGTGGACGCGCTCCGCGGTGGCCTTCCACTCGCGCAGCCAGGCCTCCTCGTCACCCTCGCCGATGTTCCGGGCGGTGGCCACGACCTCGCCCAGGTCGGCGCCGCCGTAGTCGGCGAATCCGGCCGCCCGGAGCGTCTCGAAGGAGAAGGACTCGTCCTCGAAGAGGAATCGCATGGTGCACTCCCGGGGTCTTGGCGAGACGAAACCGTTCCGTCTCGCCTATGACGCTAGCCCCCACCCAGTCGAGACGCAAGCGTTCCGCCTGATGTAGGTTCGGGGCATGCCCAGCACCCCCGCGCCCCGGCCGGCCCGCGCGACCACCGACACCTCCGCGGCCCCCGACGCCGCCACGCCCCCCGCACGCCGGACGCCCGGCGGGCCGGTGCTCCAGGACTCCGTGACCGAGGCGATCGCGGCCGCCTTCTTCGAGGAACTGGCGGCCGTCGGCTACGCCCGGCTCTCCCTGGAGACGGTCGCCAAGCGGGCCGGTGCGGGCAAGGCCGCCATCTACCGCCGCTGGCCGTCCAAGCTCGACATGACCGTCGCCCTGATCCGCGCCGTGGCCGTGGACGCCTCCGAGATCAAGGACACCGGCACCCTGCGCGGCGACGTCCTCGCCTTCCTCACCGCGACCGCGGACGCGCTGCGCCACCCGCTCCCGGCGAAGATCATCCCCGACCTGCTCGCCGAAGCCGTCCGCACCCCCGAACTCGCACAGGTACTGCTGACCGCCGTCCGCGACCCCCGCCGCAGCAAGGCCACCGACCTACTGGAACGAGCGGTCGACCGCGGCGAACTCCCCGCCGACCTCGACCGCGAACTCGCCCTCGACCTCCTCGCCGGCCCGCTGTACTGGCGCCTCGCCGTCGTCCACACAGCAACCGCCCCCGACTACCTCGACCGCCTCACCGACAAGCTCCTCGCCGCCTTCGCCGCCTGACGGCCGATACACCGTCGAGGCGCTCGCACACCAGACCCGCTCCGGCCCCCGAACCACCAGCGGCCATGGCGGCCCCCCTGCCCCCACGACCCGCCACAGCCGCCGTCAGCCCGTCTCCGCCCGCCGCGCGATCCGTTCCCGCGCCGCGACCGCCCGCGCATCCTCGTACCCGTCCAGCAGTGCGAGCGCCTCCGTCCGGTGCCGCCGGGCGGCCTCCGGCTCCTCCGCAGACACCGTCGCCGCCAGGGCGTCGAGGGCGAGCGCCTCGTGCCAGCGGTCGCCGAGTTCGTGGTGGGCGGTGGCGGCCCGGCGGAGGAAGGCGGCGGCCTCGGCGTGACGACCGAGGCCGCGGTAGGTCTCGCCCGCGCCGTACCAGGCGAGGGCCTCGCGGCTGCGGTCGCCGAGGCGGCGGTGGAGGACGGCGGCGCGCTGGTAGGAGTCGAGGGCGTCGGCGGATTGGCCGTCGGCCCGCTGGGCGTCGCCGAGGGTGAGGAGCCAGAAGCCCTCCAGGCGGTGGTCACGGAGGTTCAGGGCGATGTCGAGTGCCGCGTGCGCCGAGGCGAGTGCGCCGGCCTGGTCGCCGCCCTCGCGTCGGATGTCGCTCAGCAGGCGCAGGGCGTTTCCCTCTCCCCGCTGGTTCTTCAGCGCGCGGTGGGCGGCCAGCGCCTGACCGACGGCGGCCGCGGCCTCGGGGAGGCGTCCGGCGCGGTAGTGGGTGCTGGCGAGGTTGGCGAGCGAGGTGGCCTCCCACTGGGCCTCGCCCAACGGCCGGAAGGCGGCGAGGGCCTGCTCGAAGTACTGTGCGGCGCCGTCCAGTTGCCGGCCGTGCAGGTGGACGAGTCCCAGCAGGTTGAGCGAGTGCGCCTCGTCGAGCACGTCGCCGCGTTCGCGCCAGAGCGCCAGGGCTCTGCGGTGGCACTCCAGGCTGTCGCCGAGGGAATTGACCCGGGTGTGCCCCATGCCGAGGTCGGTGAGCAGCAGGGCGCGGGCCGCGGTGTCGTCCAGGCGTTCGGCGGCCGCCAGTCCGAGCCGGCCCGCCGGGAGCCAGTCCGCCCCGGGGGCGGAGGGTGCCTGGGCGTTCCAGAGGACGGCGGCCAGCTGCCAGGTCCGCCGGTCCTCGCCCGCGGCGGAGGCGGCGTGGACGGTCTGGAGGAGGTTGACACGTTCGCGCTCGGCCCAGTCCACGGCGGCGTTGTAGTCGGCGAAGGCCGCCGGCCGGACTCCGTCGGACACCGGGTCGAGCGGTAGCCGGGCCTCGGCCGGCCGCAGCCACCGCTGGGCGGCGTCGGCGGTGTGCAGGTACCAGTCGAGCACCCGGCGCAGGGCCGACTGGCGCTGTGCGGGGGTCTCTTCGTGCTGGGCCTGGTCGGTGGCGTAGGCGCGCAGGAGGTCGTGGAACTGGTAGCGGTCGGGCGCGCTCTGCTCGACGAGGTGGGCGCCGACGAGGGAGTCGAGGAGTTGCCGGGTCCGGCTGGGGGTGAGGTGGGCGAGGGCGGCCGCGGCGTGGAGCCCGAAGTCGGGGCCGGGGTGGAGGCCGAGGAGCCGGAACAGGCGGGCGACCGGGTCGGGCAGGGCCCGGTAGGACCAGGCGAAGACCGTACGGACGGCGTCGGCGTCCTCGTCGTCGCCCACGCTGAGGGCGTCCCAGAGCGCGGACTCGTCACGGAGGTCGTTGATCAGGTCGTCCAGACCCATGTGCGGCAGGCTGGCGGCGCGTTCGGCCGCGATGCGCAGGGCCAGCGGTAGTTGGGCACAGAGACGGGCGAGTTCGGTGAGCTTCGCCGGGTCGTCCTCGGACCGGTGCCCGGCCGTGACGGCCCGCAGCAGGGCGACGGCCTCGGCCTCGGGCAGGGTCCGCAGGGTGAGCCGGCGGGCGCCGTCGCGTACGGCGAGGCCGGACAGCCGGCTGCGGCTGGTGACCACGACGAGGCTTCCGGCACTGCCGGGCAGGAGCGGCCGGACCTGCTGCGCACTGGCGGCGTTGTCGAGGACCACCAGGACGCGGCGCTCGGCGAGGAGCGAGCGGTAGAGGGCGGCCGCCGCGTCGGGATCGGGCGGGACGGCCTGAACGGCGACGCCGAGGGAGGTCAGGAAGCGGTGGAGGGCCTCCTGGGCGGTGACGGGCCGACCCGGATCGTAGCCGCGGAGGTTGACGTACAACTGGCCGTCGGGGAAGCGGTGCCGGGCCTGGTGGGCCCAGTGCAAGGCGAGCGAGGTCTTCCCCGCGCCGGCGGTTCCGGCGATGACGACGACGGCAGCGGCGGCGTCGGGGTTCGGGTGATCGCCCGCCAAGGCGTCGTTCAACTGCTGGAGTTCGACCGTACGGTTGACGAAGCCGCGTACGTCTGCGGGTAGTTGGCGCGGAGTCGGGGTGCTGTTCGGCCGGTCGGGTCCGCCGTGGAAGTGGATGCCTCCGCTGACGTCCCTGGCCTGGACCACGTCCTGGGCGGAGGACCCGGACACGGTGGAGCGCGTGCTTCCGGGGTCGCCGGTGGACCCGACGTGCTCGTCTGCCACTGCGCTCCGTTTCCTATGCGGGTGGGAGGAGGTGTGCGGCTTCACGTTCGAAGTACGCCAGAACGTCCTCGCCCACCCGGTGGAGATCCGCGAGATATCCCTCCCACCGGAGGACGAGATCGGGATCGGTGTGCCTGATCGCACCGGCCGGAATTCCCGCCTCCGAATACCGCACCTGATAGAGCGTACGGCCGCCGAGAACGACGATTTCCGGCAGCTGTCCGAATTCCTCGGAATCGGCCAGTTCCACGGCGTCGACCATACGGACGCGCTCCCCGCATTCGGCTCGGATCCGCAGCGAGTGCAGCTGCCAGCGCAGGTAGTCCGTCCACGGCCGCTCGACCACCCGCACCCGGTGGAAGAAGGACCGCCGCGCCGCGTCCTCCCGCCCGATCGCGAGCAGCGCCGGGCGCCGGTCCTCCAGAAGTCGCAGCGCCTCGCCCCAGTCGCCGCGCCGGGCGGCCTCCCAGCTCGGACTGCCCTGCTCCTCGAAGTACTGGCGTCGCTCCAACTTCCACGAGTCCCGGCCGCGGATCAGCGCGTCCCGCTCGCGGAAGTCACGCTTGTAGTCGTCCCGGGCGAGGAGCTCGCCCCATTCGGGCCGCAGCTCGGGGGCGTTCCGATCAGGCATCCGGGATGTCCGCCTTCACCGTGCTCACCATGAGGCCGGGGATGACGACGAGCCGCTCACCCGGGCCCAGGACGACGCCTTCGGGGAGCCGCCCGCGGTAGTCCTCCGTGAGGTCGCGACCGATGACGGCGACATCGCCGTTCGAGAGCTGCCAGATGTCCGGGCATTCGTCCTTTCCGTCGGACGATTCCAGTTCTTTGGCGGATTTCCCGAGGCGTTTCTGCAACGAAGCGGAAGGGTCGGCTTCCCATCGGCGAGCCATGCCTGCCCCCCATTGGTATTGCTCTCGGCGCGGAACCATGGTTGCCGCATCTTACACCTGACGGGGAGCCAGGAGAATGTTCAGTACATTCGCCATGTACTCCTAAATGATCACCATCGCGGGCACATCGGTCCCCTGTGCGACAGAGACTCCGGGCACGTGGGCGTCGCACGCCACCTCAGGGCGTGCGCGTCCCGTCGAGGTAGGCGAGGACGGCGAGGACGCGGCGGTTGTCGTCGTCGGAGGCGCCGAGGTTGAGCTTGGCGAAGATGTTGGAGGTGTGCTTGCTGACGGCGCCCTCGCTGAAGTGCAGCCGTTGGGCGATGGCGGCGTTGGAGCGGCCTTCGGCCATCATGGCGAGGACGTCGCGTTCGCGCGGGGTGAGGAGGGCGAGGGGCTGGTCGTCGGCGTTGCGGGCGAGGAGGCGGGAGATGACCTGGGGGTCCATCACGGTGCCGCCGGCGGCGACGGTGTGGACGGCGTCGACGAACTGGTCGGCCTTGGAGACGCGGTCCTTGAGGAGGTAGCCGACGCCACCGGTGCCGTCGGCGATCAGCTCCCGGGCGTAGAGCTGTTCGACGTGCTGGGAGAGCACGAGGACCGGCAGGCCGGGCCGTACGCGGCGGGCGGCGAGCGCGACCTGGAGGCCCTCGTCGGTGTACGTGGGGGGCAGGCGGACGTCGACCACCGCGATGTCGGGGCGGTGTTCGGCGATGGCGGCGGCCAGTTCGGGGCCGCTCTCCACCGCTGCGACGATCTCGTGCCCGTGGGCACTGAGCAGCAGGGAGAGGCCGTCCCTCAGCAGGACGAGGTCCTCGGCGAGGACAACACGCACGGTAGCTCCATGATCAGCCTGGTCGGACCCCCCGGGGGGCTGGTCAGCGTGAGCGTACCGTCGAACGCGGCCAGTCTGCGCCGGATGCCCCGCAGGCCGCTGCCCCCGTCGGGGTCGGCGCCGCCGCGGCCGTCGTCGGTGACTTCGGCGCGGAGCAGTCCGGCGGCGTGGGTGAGGTGCACGGTGGCGTGCCGGGCTTCGCCGTGCTTGACGGCGTTGGTGAGCGCCTCGCTGACGGCGAAGTAGACCGCCGACTCCACCGGCGCCTCGGCCCGTCCGGGCAGTTCGGCCCGGACCTCGACCTTCAGCGGGACGTCCAGCGCCAGCGCCCGTACGCCTTCGACGAGGCCGCGTTCGGCGAGCACCGGCGGGTGGATGCCGCGGACCAGGTCGCGCAGTTCCTGGAGCGCCTGGGTGACGTTCTCCTGGGCGTCCGTCGCCACCTGCTTCGCCTGGCCCGGGTCGCGGTCGACCAGTGCCGCGACCGCGCCGAGGCGCAGGCTCACCGCGACCAGTCGGGCCTGCGCGCCGTCGTGCAGGTCCCGTTCGATCCGGCGCAGTTCGGCGGCCTGGGCCTCGGTGGCGTCCAGCCGGATCTCGGTGAGCTGCTCGACCCGCCGGGCGAGCCGGGAGCGTTCGGTGGGGCCGAGCAGGGCGCGGGTCCACCGGCCGTGCAGGCGCAGCGCGGGCCGGGCGAGGGCGAGTCCGGCGGCGATCGACACCGGGCCGAGGAGGCCGAGGAGCAGCGCGACCGGGCCGCCGAACGGCAGGTCGTACGGCAACGGCGCCTGGACCACCCCGTACAGGCCGGCGCCGACCAGCAGCACGGGCAGGGCCGCGATGCCGCCGCCGACCAGCGGGTCGGCGAGCACCCAGAGGACGTCGCGCCAGGTCGCCGGGTCGGTCCAGAGCCAGCGGACGTCGAGGGACATGCCGGCGAACCAGCGGTTCCGGTGGTAGTCGTGGCCGGTCCAGTACCAGCCGTGGAGGGTGCGTTCCAGGGCCGGGCGCGGCCGGTACGGCGGCGGTACGGGCACCTGCGACCAGTGGCCGGCCGCCCACCGGGCGGCTCCGGCGGCGGAGCGGACCATCCGGGTGGCGGTCGGGAAGAACGGGAAGATCCCGAGGCAGCCCCAGATGACGAACGACAGCAGGAAGACCGTCGTCAGCCCCACCCCGACCGGTATCAGCAGCGTGAAGGCGGCGAGCCGCCCGAGCGCCCGTACGGCGGCGCGCAGCTCGCGCGCGGCGCCGCGACCCGGTTCGGCGGTGTCCGGCTCACGGGCGGCTGGGGTCTGCGGGCTGCTCACGGGGCCTCCGGTCGGATTCGGTCGTACGGGCCGTTCATGATCGCAGCCGTCCGCTCGCACGTCCCCCCGGGCACCACCCCCCGCTGACCGCGAGTCAGCCGGCACGCCCCCAGCACGAACCCGACCGCCACCGGTAGGTACCGGGCCAGGAACCAGCTCCGATTGGCCGGCGCGAAGACCGACCTCCCACCGCCACCGCGCCCCGAACCGCTTGCGCAACCCCGACAGCCGCAACACCGGAGTCCCTGCCCCGCGCGCACCGTTCCGTACACCTCGCCCTCCCCGCATCACCACGCCCGCCCGCAACCTCGGACGGCACGCGCTCAACGCTAGGGACGGCGGCGCGACGGCAGAATCCACCTGCACCCCGCCTGGGGGTGGGGCTGGACCCACCCCGCCCCCAGCCCGCCGCCGACGCCGACGACCACCCGGCGGCGAAACGCGCTTGGCCTGATCGAGGAAAGCGCGACTGCGTCGAAGCTCGCGGCCGCCGACAGCTCTGAGCACAGTTTCGACGTGTGGTCCCTCAGCGGGATCTCGCCTCGCCCCCCGAGGGAGCTCCGTCAGGGATGGTCCGGGTCGGTGACGAACTCACGGTCCTCGTCAGCGAGGTCGACCGGCAGCGCCGCCGCCTCCTGCTCTCCCCGGCAGGCCTCGAACACGGGAGCCGGTGACTCAGACCCAGGGTGCCCCGCCCCGCCCGTCCGCCCACAGGGCGAGCGCCCGCTGGTCGACGGCGCGGATGCCGACCTGGGCGCAGAACGCGGCGGCGGCCTTGGTGAAGGAGCTGGTCGTCACCACGGCGGCCAGGTCGCAGTGGTGCACGTCGCGGTAGGTGCCGTTGACCTTCTGGACGTCCTGGGAGCCGACGAAAGTCCTCGGCCCGTACCGCTTGGCCTGGATGAGGATCCGCTGCCCGGCGGGGGTGGTGGCGAGGACGTCCGCCGCGAGGTCGCCGGCCCCGCCGACCACCTTCACCTTCGTGCAGCCGTCCCGGCGGCACAGGTCCGCCAGCGCGTGCTCGAAGGCCTTCGGGGTCATCGCCAGGAACGGCCCGATGTGCCGCAGTCGGGCGGTCCGCGCGTCCAGTTCCCGCTGCCGGGCCCGCGCCCGCGAGCGCAGCACGGCGGCGCCCGCTCCCGCGCCGACGATGAGGAACGCGGCGACCAGCAGCAGGTGTTGGGCCAGCCACTGGACCACCAGCGTGCCCAGCACGACCGCGACCAGCGCGGCCGCCCCCAGCAGCGGCGTGTTCTGCTTCAACCGGCGGGCGACGGTCGACCGACGCCGCCGAACAGGCCTACGGGCCACGACACTCCCCCTCACGCCACGGTGTCCGGACGAGCCTAGGAGCAGCCGTCCCCGTACGCCCGCGATCCGGACGAACTCCTGCGCCTGGGCGGCCGAGTTGACCGGATTTCGGCATCGGCGGCCGAACCGTCCCCTTCAGTGGCCGCCCCCGTGCCTGCGGGGAGGACGCCCTCCGACCTGCACCGCACAACAGCCTTTGCCATTTCTTGACTATGCTGCGGTGCCGAGGCCGCCGGGTCGGGCGGCGTCATGGGACGTGCCCGTCGCGCGGTCGTGCCATTCCTCCAGTGGCGATGGACCGCTGCGGTCCGGGCTCCCCGGGTGTCGCAGTACAGAACACCGAACTCCCGGAAGGCTCCCCACCATGACCGCTCTCTCCTGGCTGTCGCGGGCTGCGACGACCGTGCTGCTGATCCTGGAGACGGTGGCGGTGGTGATGTTCTTCTGCATCGCGGTCCCGTTGTTCTACAACGGGACCGGGTTCGAGGACGAGGTGGCGCCGAAGCCGCAGTGGGTGCCGTATGTGATGGGGGCCGCCGGGTTCGCGATGGCCGGGATCAACGCGTTGGCGGTGCGCGGGGTCTGGCGCCCGCGGCCCGGCTGGAGGCTCCTGGCGGCGACGGCCGGGGTGCAGGTGCTGCTGCTGGCGTTCACCGCGCTGTCGGGCGAGTACCTGTTCGGGATCTTCGCGGCGGCGGCGCTGCCCGCGCTGGGCTCGGTGGCCGCGTTCGCGCACTGGAGCGACCTCCGCCGAGCCGACGCGCGGGCCGACGCGCGGGCCGACGCGATGACCGACGCGGGCTGACGGGGCCGACGCGGGCCGACGGAAGCCGCACGGGCCGACGGAGCCGGCTCAACCCGCCCCGCCCCTCCCCCGCGCGCGTTCCTCGACGTACTCCTTGAACCGCCTCAGATCCCCCTTCACCCGCCGGTCGACCTCGCCCCGGACGTCGGCGGCCTGCTCCCCCGGGCCCGCGGGCCGGAGGTCGACGGCGAGGGTGACCCGGGTGTGGCCCGGGTCGAGCCGCCGGAAGGTCACCACCTCCTTCCGCTCGGCCTCGCCGTCCATGCCCCGCCAGGCGATCAGCTCCTCCGGTTCCTGGTCGACGATCTCGGTGTCGAACTCGCGGGTGATGCCGTCGATGCTGGTCTGCCAGTGGTTGTGGCGGCTGTCGAGCCGGCTCACCGAGTCGACGCCCTCCATGAAGCGCGGGAACTCCTCGGCGAGCGTCCACTGGTTGTAGGCGGCGTGCAGGGGGACGGCCACGTCCACGGATTCCTTCACCATGCTCATGACGACCTCCTCGTACGGCGCGGCCGGGGCCTTCCCGCCCGTCTGCGCGCGCCCGTCTGCACGCCTTCCGCCCCCCTTCCTGTACGCCTGCCCGTCCGGCATCGGCGCAACCGTCCGGCACCGGCGCAACCGTCCCGCGCCCGCGCTACGAGCCGCTCCGCTCGCCGGGCGCGGTGCGCGGCCGGTCGCCGTCGGCGAGGTGCCGGGCCACCGTGGCGAGGTCGGTGCCCAGTCGCTGGGCGGCTCCGACCAGCAGGCTCAGCGCTGCGTGCGGGGTGACGTCGAACCGCTCGGCGGTGAGGCCGATGGCCAGGCCGGTGGCGTGCCGGCGGTCGAGGAGGTCGGCCACGGCCCGGGACAGCGCGAAGCGGTCGAGGGCGGCCGACGCTTGGAGGGCGAGCACCTCCACCAGCCCGAGGGCCGGTGTGCCGGGGTCGACCGGGGTGCGCAGGTAGGCGCTGAACACGGTGCAGCCGTGCGGGTGGGTGCGCAGGTGCGCGCCGGCCACGGCCCGTACGCCGCAGCGCCGGGCGCGGTCGGCGAACCGGTCCGGCCGGCCGGGGTCGAGCCGGACGACGATCTGGCCCTCGCCCTGGCGGCGGAGCCGGGGCAGCGGGCCGCCGTCCGCCCCGCTCTGGGCGCGTTCGAGGGCGAGCAGGTAGGACGGGGTCGCCGCGAAGGTCTCGACCGAGCCGTCGTCGTGCCAGGTGCTCACGGCGGCGCCCACGCAGTCCGGGACGGTGACCCTGGTCAGCTGCACCACGTCGTGCAGGCTGGGCAGGGGCGCGGCCCGTACCCGCTCGCGGGCCGCGAGGTCGCCGAGTTCGGCGAGGAGCGCCGCCCGGGCCCGGTCGGTCGCCGGGGCTCCGGCCGCCGCCCCGCCGCCGTCGGCCGGGCCCTGACGGGCCAGCAGCATGCGGGCCCGGGCGACCGCGCGGACGGCGTCGGCCTCGCCCGTGTAGATGCCGATCGTGTAGCAGACGTCGCGCAACCGCTGCCGGGCCTCCGGCGAGCTCGACGGGGACAGGGCCTCGTACTCCGCGACCAGTCGGCCGAGGGCAGCGACATCCACCATGGGCATGAGCACCTCCGTGTGTTTACGGAAAGTATGCGCCGATCACGCAGCGAAACCGCACCCCGGGTCCCCACCCCGCACGTCGGCCCGCCCCACCGCCTCAGCCGCCGCCCTCGCGCCCGCCGCCGGAACCGCTCCCGGGCCCGCCGTCAAGCCCGCCCCCGGAAGCGACGGCCTCGGGCTCCCCGCCGCCCCACCCGGGCGCGTCCCGGTCCTCCAGTTCCTCGCGCAGCCAGGCCAGGGTGGCGCTGAGCAGCCGGGAGACGTGCATCTGGGAGACGCCGATCCGGTCCGCTATCCGGGACTGGGTGCACCCGTCCCAGAAACGCAGCTTGAGGACGGTCTGCTCACGCTCGGGCAACCGGGCCAGCAGCGGGCGGACGGCGGTGCGGAAGTCGGCGAGTTCGATGCCGGGGTCGCAGCCGCCGAGCCGGTCGAGCAGGGCGCTGCCGGTCTCGTCGGTGTCCTGGTCGCGCAGCGCGTCCAGGGAGCTGGGGCGGTAGACCCGGCCCGCCAGCAGCCCCTCGGTGGCCTGTTCGACGGTGAGGTGCAGGTCCTCGGCGATCTCCTCGGGCCGCGGCAGCCGGCCGAGCTCCTGCTCCAGGCGGTCGGAGTCGCGGGCGACGGACAGGTACAGCTCCTGCATGCTGCGCGGGACGCGCACCGGCCAGGAGGTGTCGCGGAAGAACCGCTTGATCTCGCCGGTGATGGTGGGGATCGCGTAGGTGACGAACTCGACGCCGCGCCGCGGGTCGTAGCCGTCGACGGCCTTGATCAGGCCGATCGTGCCGACCTGGAGGATGTCCTCCATGTCCTCGGCCCGGTGGCGGAAGCGGGCGGCGATGAAGCGCACCAGCGGCATGTTGAGCTCGATGATCGTGCCGCGGACGTAGCTGTAGGCGCGGGTCTCCCGGACCAGCCCGGCCAGCCGCTCGAACAGCGCATCGCTCAGCTCCCGCGCCTCGGACTTCCCCATGCGGCGGAGTTCGGCCGCCGTGGGCCGTCGCGGGAGGTCGGGCGGCAGGCCCGAGGGGGCCGCTTCCCAGCCGGCTGTTTCCAGGTGGACGGACACGTGATCGCTCCTGGGCGCCGGGGTGAGCGCCCGGCGCCACGTACGGCCCGCACCTCGTGCGGCGTGTCACGGACTTCTCCCCCGGGACCCGTGCCCGGCCACTGCGGGCGCGGCCCCGGTGGCACCGGCCCCGGCGGCACCGCCCGAGGTGCTGGAGCAGCCGGAATCGCACGGCCGCTGTACGACTGGTCTACCCCGGGATCCGGCTCCGAACGCACGTTCCAGGAGCTTTCCTGCGCCGCCGCCGCCGGCGCCCGGCAGCGCTCAGTGATCGAGCGGACGAGGCCGGCCCGGCCACCCCGGCCACCCGGGCTGCTGGGGCCACCCCGGCCATCCGGCCGGCTCCGGCCGTCGCGGCCGGACGTACTCGACCAGCTGCATCATCCCGAGGTCCTCGTGCTGCAGCTGGTGGCAGTGCAGGACGGTGCGGCCGGTGAAGTCCTCGTACTTGACCAGGAGGGTGACGGTGTCGCCCGGCTTGCCGCCGGTCAGGTCGACGGTGTCCTGCCACACCGGCGGGTCGAGCCGTTCCCCGTTGCGGTGGGTGACGAGGACGTGGTTGGTGTGCAGGTGGAAGGGGTGGTGGAAGATCGGCATGGTCTCGTCGGTGTGGATGGTCCACCGTTCGACGGTGCCGAGTTCCAGGGTGTGGTTGACGTACTCGGGGTCGAACAGGCCGTAGGCGGGGTCGCGGGTGAGGTCGCCGCCGGGGTCGGCCGCGGGGGTCGGGTGGCTGCCGAGGACGCGGTAGGCGTTGGGGAACGGCTGGGCGAAGACCTTCGGGTCGACGTGGAAGACCACCCTGCGGTCGCCGCCGGGGTTGGCGATGTCCTTCTCGTCGAGGAACGGCATGCCCTGCGGCAGCGAGGTCGGCAGCTCCATGGGCGGCTGGACGGCCTCCCCCGCCACCTCGACCGTCATCAGCGGGACGGGCACGCCCTTGGCCCGCAGTTCGTACGTCCCGGCCTCGCCGCCCCGGACCAGCACGTCGGCGCGGTTGCCCACGCCCAGCGGGACCACCTCGGCGGCGACCGGCGCGGGGAAGGTCACGCCGTCCATGGCGATCTGGTGCAGCGTCAACTTCTGTTCTCCATCGGTGACCTGGAGCGAGAGGGCGGTGAACGCGGTCGCCGCGACCAGGCGCCAGCGCTGGACCTCGCCGGGGCGCAGCACGAGGACGGGGTTGACCTCGCCGTTGACGGTGAAGGTGGGCGGGACGGCGGCCAGGGCGTCGCCGGAGGTGAAGTCGGGGACCCTGCCGCCCTTGAGCCGGAGTTCGTTGATGCAGACGACCAGGTCGGCGGCGGCCTTGATCTGCGGCACCTCGTCGACGTCGCCCTCGATGACGATGACCCCGGCCATCCCTCCGGCGATCTGTTCGGTGGTGGCCCCGTGCGCGTGCGGGTGGTACCAGTACGTCCCGGCCGGATGGCCGGCCGGGATCTGGACGGTGGTCAGGTACCGCGGCTCCGGGGCTCCGGCCGCGGCCTCGTCGGCGGTGCGCGGCGGGAACGCGCGCAGGATGTTGTCGGCGCGCCCGGACGGCGAGACGTGCAGGCCGTGGGTGTGCAGGTTGAAGGTGTTCACGCGGTGCGGCCGGTTGTGGCCGCCGTGGTGCGCCGGGCCTGACATCCCGGGCATCCCGGACATCCCGGCTGGGCCGGCCGGCTCGACCGGGTTCGGCGGCAGCCCGTTGACCTGGGTCAGCCACAGCACGTCCCCGGCGCGCGCCCGCAGGGTCGGCCCGGGGATGGTCCCGTTGTAGGTGCGCGTGGTGACCGTCCCGTAGCCCGGGACGGAGAGCGTCGTGAACCGTACGTCGAGCGTCTGCTCGAGCACCGCCGCCGGCCCGCCGTGGGCCGACCGGGCGCGCCGGACGACGGGCTGCGGGAAGGCGGCGGCCGCCGCCGCGGGCCGGGCGAGGATCCCGCCGGAGCCGGCCGCGAGGGCGGCTCCGGGGACGGCCTTGAGCACCGATCGGCGACTGATTCCGACATTTTCTCCCATAACCGGGCAATGTAAGTCGGGTCCGGTACGGCAACGGTCAGGCACACCGCGCGCCGGCCGGGGGTTGGGCCTTCCGTACCACGCTACGAACGTTCCGGGTGGGTCAGGTTGGCCCCGGTGCGGGGGTCGAAGACGTGGATGCGCGCCGTGTCCACCCGCAGGTCCAGCGGGCCGCCCTCGGCGGCCCGGGTGGCGGGGTTCAGCCGGGCGACCACCCGGTGCTCCCGCATGCCGGTGTCGGCCCGGCCCGAGTCGGCGGCGAGTTCGGCCAGCTCGGTCAGTTCGGCGAGTTCCGCCAGTCCGGCGAGGCCGCCGGGGCCCCGGGCCGCCGCCGGGCCGCCCTCCTCCGCGAAGTGGACGTAGACGTCCGAGCCGACCGACTCCCGGACCTCGACGGTCACGGTGACGGTGACCCCTCCGGCGTGCCCCTCGACCAGGGCGGCGTCCTCGAAGTCCTCGGGGCGGATGCCGACGACCAGTTCGCGCGGCGCGTCCGCGCCCTCCAGGGCGCGCCGGGTGCGGTCGTCCAGCGGCAGGTCGCCCAGCGAGGTGCGCAGGGCGCCGTGCTCCAGCGCGGCGCCGAGGAAGTTCATGCCGGGCGAGCCGATGAACCCGGCGACGAAGAGGTTCACCGGCTCGTCGTACAGTTGCTGCGGCGAGCCGACCTGCTGGACGACGCCGGAGCGCATCACCACCACCCGGTCGCCGAGCGTCATCGCCTCGACCTGGTCGTGGGTGACGTAGACGGTGGTGGTGCCCAGGCGGCGCTGGAGGGCGGCGATCTGGGTGCGCATCTGCACCCGGAGCTTGGCGTCCAGGTTGGACAGCGGCTCGTCCATCAGGAAGACCTTGGGGTCGCGGACGATCGCCCGGCCCATCGCGACCCGCTGGCGCTGCCCGCCGGAGAGGTGGGCGGGCTTGCGGTCGAGGTGCCGGGTGAGGTCCAGGACGCGGGCGGCCTCCTCGACCTTGGCGGCGATGGTCGCCTTGTCGACCTTGGCCAGGCGCAGCGCGAAGCCCATGTTGTCGCGCACGCTCATGTGCGGGTAGAGGGCGTAGCTCTGGAACACCATCGCGATGTCGCGGTCCTTGGGCGCGCGGTCGTTGACCACCTCCCCGGCGATCCGCAGGGTGCCCTCGGTGATGTCCTCCAGCCCGGCGATCATGTTGAGCGTGGTGGACTTGCCGCAGCCGGAGGGGCCGACCAGGATCACGAACTCGCCGTCGGCGATGGTGAGGTCGACGTGGCGCACGGCGAGGGCGCCGTCGGGGTAGCGCTTGGTGATGCCGTCGAGGACGATCTCGGCCACGGTCCGCCTTCCTGGCCCGCCGGGTGGGGCGGGCTCTTCCTGGGAAACCCATCCTGGGAAAACTCGATGTCGGGCTCAGCCCTTGACGGCGCCGGCGGTGAGCCCGGCGACGATGCGGCGCTGGAACAGCAGCACGAAGACCACGATCGGGATCGTGATGATCACCGCGGCCGCCGCGATCGAGCCGGTCGGCTGCTCGAACTGGGAGCTCCCGGTGAAGAAGGCGATCGCGGCCGGGACCGTCCGGGCCGAGGTGGTGGAGGTCAGCGAGATCGCGAACAGGAAGTCGTTCCAGCAGAAGATGAAGACCAGGATGCCGGTGGTGAACACCCCCGGCGCCGCCAGCGGCGCGATGACCAGCCGGAACGCCTGCCACGGCGTGGCGCCGTCCACCTTGGCCGCCTTCTCCAGGTCCCAGGGGATCTCCCGGAAGAACGCCGAGAGCGTGTAGATCGCCAGCGGCAGCGAGAAGGTCATGTACGGGATGATCAGCCCGGGCCAGGTGTCGAACAGGCCCAGCGCCCGCTCGATGCCGAACAGCGGCGAGACGAGCGAGATCGGCGGGAACATCGCGATCAGCAGGGACACCCCGATCAGCAGCCGCTTGCCGGGGAAGCGCAGCCGGGCGACCGCGTACGCGGCCATGGTGCCGAGCGCGACGGCGACGGTGGTGGCGATCAGCGCGATGCCGATCGAGTTGACCAGGGCGCGGGTGAACTCCGAGGTCTGGAAGATGCCGCGGTAGTTGGCCAGGGTCCACCGGCGGGGCACGAAGGCGCCGTCGGAGAGGGTGCTCGGGTCCTTGAAGGACAGCGCCACGATCCACCACACCGGGAAGAGCGCGTAGAGCACGACCACCAGGTTGGCGATGCCCCAGCCGGTCAGGGCCCGGGCGGGCCGGCCGCTCATCGCCGCTCCGGTTCCGCGCCAGGCGTGGCCGCGCCGAACAGCTTGACGAAGACCAGCGCGATGAGCGCCACGCAGACGAAGATCAGCACCGAGATCGCCGAGCCGATGCCCAGGTTGAGCGCGGTGAAGAGGTTGTCGTAGCCGAGGATCGACACCGAGCCGGTGCCGTTGGAGCCGCTGGTCAGCACGTAGATGTTGTCGAAGATCCGGAAGGCGTCCAGGGTGCGGAAGAGCAGCGCGACCAGGATCGCGGGCTTCATCAGCGGCAGGATCACCAGCCGCAGCCGCTGCCCGGAGCTCGCGCCGTCCACCATCGCCGCCCGGACCGTCTCGTCCGGGACGAGGGCCAGGCCCGCGAGCAGCAGCAGCGCCATGAACGGGGTGGTCTTCCACACCTCCGCGAGGATGATCAGACCGACGGCCGGCCACTGCTCCGTCAGCGGGGCGCTGCCCTCCGGCAGCAGGGCGGCCAGGTAGCCGGTGCCCGGGGTCCACGCGTACTGCCAGGAGTAGGCCGCGACGACGGTGACGATCCCGTACGGCACCAGCACCGCGGTGCGCACCGTCCCGCGCCCGAAGACCGTACGGTGCATCACCAGGGCGAGCGCCAGGCCGAGCACCAGCTCGACGGCCACCGACACGGCGGTGATCAGCACCGTGACGCCGAGCGCCTGCCACCAGAACGGCGAGGTCAGCACCGCGCCGTAGTTGGCGAGCCCGACCCAGTGCGCCTGGGCCGGGAAGCGCAGGTCGTAGCGCTGAAGGGACAGGTAGACGGCGTAGCCGATCGGGTAAGCGGTCACGGCGAGCATCACGACCACGGCGGGGGCGCACAGCAGCAGGCCCAGCCGGCTCTCCTGGCGGGCGCCGCGCGAGGGCCCGGCCGGTCCCTGGCCGGCCGCGGCCTCAGCGGGCGGTGGCCCGGGAACGGGCGGTGTCACGGAATCAGCCCCTTCGAACCGAGGGCGTCCCGGATCTGCCCGCGGAGGTCGGCCACGTCCTTCTCCGGGTGGATGCCGGCGGGCGGGGAGAGGGTGTGCGAGATCGCGATGGAGACGTTCTGGTAGGCCGGGGTCTGCGGCCGCACGCTGGCGGAGTCGAGGGCGGCCAGCACGTCGGCGGCGAACGGGTAGCTGGCGGTCAGCTCGGCCGTCTCGTACAGGCTCCGCAGCGAGGGCGGGAGGCCGCCCTTCAGCGCGTTGGTGAGCTGGTTGTCGCGGTCGCGCAGGCAGAGGGTGGCCTCGGCGGCAAGGTCGGGGTGCCGGCTGTAGGCGCCCACCGCGAGGTCGATCCCGCCGATGGTGACGCTGGCGGGGCGGTCGGCGCTCACCGCGGGGTACGGCGCCCAGCGGAAGTGCGGGAACAGCTCCGGCCGGTTGGCCTTCATCGAGGGGTAGACGAAGGGGTAGTTGAGTTCGAAGGCGGCCGTGCCGGACTCCATCGCGAGCCGGTTCTGGTCCTCCATCTGGTTCGACAGCGAGGGGTCGGCGGCCACCGAGGCCGCCAGGTCGCGCATCACCCCGGCGGCCGTGACGGCGGGCGTCCCGAGCGAGGGCCCCTGGGCGTCGGGGGTGAGGATCGAGCCGCCCGCGCTGGTGACCAGCGTGTTGAACCAGACCGTCAGCCCCTCGTACTGGGCGCCCTGGATCTCCACGAGGTGCGGCTTGCCCTCGCGGTCCAGCTCCCGGGCCTGGGAGAGCATCTCCGCCCAGGTGGCGGGCGGGGTCGGCACCAGGTCGTCGCGGTACCAGAGCAGCTGGGTGTTGGAGTTGTACGGCACGGCGTACAGCCGGTCCTGCCAGGTCGCGGTCCGCACCGCCGCGTCGAGGGTGTCGGCGGTGGCCCGCTCGCGCATCGCCCCGGTCCACTCGCGGATCCAGCCGGCCTCGGCGAACTCGGCGGGCCAGGTGACGTCCAGGCCGAGGACGTCCACGCCGGTGTCGTGCGCCGCCATCCGGCGCACCAGCTGCTGGCGCTGGCCGTCGGCGCCGCGCGGCAGCTTGTTGTAGCGGATCGTGTAGCGGCCGCCGGACTGCTGCCCGCAGCGGTCGGCGGCCTGCTGGAGGGCACCCGAGTCGTCCGGGAAGTTGTACCAGTTCAGGGTGACCGGGCCGCCGCTCCCACCGTCCCCGCAGCCCACCAGGGCGGCGGCGAGCACGGCCAGTCCGGCGGCGGCGCCCGCCCACCGCGAGCGGAACGTGGGGACCCTCGGCATCGTTCTCCCGGGCTGAAAGGACCGGCTGGGGCGGAGCGCTCGGAACGGCGCGACCGGCACGCGGCGGTTCGGCCGACCCTAGCCCGGCGCCCCCGCCCGGCCCGGGCGTGCCGCGCCGCCGCCCGGCCGACCAGCCGGACGGCGGAACCGGGCCCGTCCCGTCACCCACCGCGACCGGCGACGGCTCCGGGAGGCGCCGGTCCGGGCCGGCGCGGATACTGGCCGCACCGAGACCTCCGGGGGCTGGGGCCGCACCGGAACCGAGGAGCACGCCGTGACCGGACCCGTCGTCGTCGGATTCGACGGCTCACCCGAGAGCCTGGCCGCCGCCGCCTGGGCCGCCCACGAGGCGCAGCGCCGCGGCCTGCGCCTGGACGTCCTCCAGGCCTGGCCCCGGCCGAAGCAGATCGCCCCCGGGAGCAGGCCCGGCGACCACTCCGCACTGGCTCAACTCGCCGAGCGCGAGCGCGAGTTGCGCACCCTCGCGCCGGAGGTCGAGGTCACCGCCGGCTCCGTGGCCGGCGATCCCGTCGAGGCCTTGGAGGCCGCCGCGCACGGGGCCGCCCTGCTGGTGCTCGGCTCGCGCGGGCTGGGCACCCTGCGCGGCTTCCTGGTCGGCTCGGTGAGCCAGGAGGTGCTGCGCCGGGCGGACTGCCCGGTGGTGCTGATCCGGGCCGGCGGGGACGAACCGGACGGCGCGGTGACGGTCGGCCTCGACCTGGCGCACCCGGCGGACGAGGTGCTGGCCTTCGCGTTCGAGGCCGCCGCGCTCCGTTCGGCGCCGCTGCGCGTGGTGCACGTCTGGTCCCCGCCGGCCGGCAGCGAGTACATGTCCTACGGGGCGATCGGCGGGCTGGAGGGTGAGGTCTCGGCCGTCGAGCACGACGGCCTCGCCCGGGCCCTGGAGCCCTGGCAGGCCCGGCACCCCGAGGTGACGGTGAGCACCGACCTGATCCGCGGCAAGGCCGCCGTCGAGCTGGTGGACGCCGCCGCGACGGCCCGGCTGCTGGTCGTCGGCCGCCGCATCCGGCGGATGCCGCTGCGCCACCACCACCTCGGCCCGGTGGCGCACGCCGCGATCCACCACGTGCACTGCCCGGTCGCCGTCGTCCCGTACGGCTGACCGCGGTCCTCCCGTACGGCTGACGGCAGCCGGGTACGGCCGACCGGGTGGCCGGGCGCGCTACAGTCCGGTCCATGAGTGAGTCCACCGCCCCGCCGTTCGGGAACTTCGCCACCGCCGTACCGGCCCTGGAGCTCGGCGCGGAGCTCGCCGCGCCCGTCGCCGACGCGCTGAAGAACTGGGACGCGCCCGGAGCGGCCGCCTCGGTGCTCTACGTGGACAGCGACCCGGAGCAGGCGGACACCGCCGTGTTCTGCGCGGCCTACGACGTGCCGCCGGAGTTCTCCGCGAACTGCGTGGTGGTCGCCGCCAAGCGCGCCGGGGAGGTGACCCTGGCCGGGTGCCTGGCCCTGGCCACCACCCGGGTGGACGTCAACAGGGCGGTGCGCACCCAGCTGGGGGCGCGCAAGGCGTCCTTCGCGCCGATGGACACCGCGGTCGAGCTGACCGGCATGGAGTACGGCGGCATCACCCCCGTCGGCCTGCCCGGCGGCTGGCCGCTGCTGATCGACGAGGCGGTGGCCGCGGCCCCGTACGTCCTGGTCGGCAGCGGCCGGCGCCGGGGCAAGCTCATCCTGCCCGGCTGGGCCCTGGCGGAGCTGCCGGGCGCCCTGGTGCTGCCGGGCCTGGCCGGCTGACTGGCTGACCGGCCCGCCGGCGTCAGCGCACCCGGGGGGCGAGGCCGACCGGGCAGACCACCGGGGTGCCGTGCACCGGGTCGGTGAGGATCACGCTCTCCACCCCGTACAGCTCGCGCACCAGCTCCGGGGTGACGATGTCGCGCGGCGCGCCCTGGGCGGCCACCCGGCCGTCGCGCATGGCCACCATGTGGTCGGCGTAGCGGCAGGCGGTGGTCAGGTCGTGCAGGACGAGGACGACGGTGCGGCCGCGCTCGGCCGTCAGGCCGCGCACCATCTCCAGCACCTCCAGCGCGTGGCCCATGTCCAGCGCCGAGGTCGGCTCGTCCAGCATCAGGATGTCGGTGTCCTGGGCGACGGCCATGGCGATCCAGGCGCGCTGGCGCTGGCCGCCGGAGAGGGTGTCCAGCGGGCGGTCGGCCAGCTCGTGCAGGTCGGCGGCGGCGAGCGCGTGCTCGACCGCCTCGGCGTCGGCGGCGGACCACTGCCGCAGCAGGCCCTGGTGCGGCTGGCGGCCGTAGCGGACCAGGTCGCGGACGGTCAGCCCGTCCGGGGCGGTGGCGGACTGCGGCAGCAGGCCGATGATCCGGGCGATGGCGCGGGTGGACAGCGAGGTCAGCGGCTTGCCGTCGAGCAGCACGGCGCCGGAGCGCGGGGCGATGGTCCGGGCGAGGCCGCCGAGCAGGGTGGACTTGCCGCAGCCGTTCGGGCCGACGATGACGGTGACCTGCCGCTGCGGCAGTTCGAGGTCGAGCTCGCGCACCACGATGGTGCGGTCGTGGCCGAGGCTGAGCGCGCTGGTCGCCAGCCGGGGCGCTCCGTCGGCGGCCGTCACGGTCCCGGAGGATTCAGCGGTCGCGGGGCGGGCGGTCATGCGGTCCTCCGGGGACGGGTGGTGAGCAGCAGCCAGAGCAGGTACGGGCCGCCCACGACGGCGGTGACCAGGCCGGCCGGCACCTCCAGCGGCGACAGGAGGGTGCGGCCGATCAGGTCGGCGAGCAGGGTGAAGGCGGCTCCGGCGACGGCCGAGGTGAGCACCGGCACACAGCGCGGTCCGGCGATCCGGCGGGCGGCCTCGGGCGCGGCGAGCGCGATCATGCCGAGCGGTCCGGCGACGGCCACCGCCAGGCCCGCGCAGACCACCGAGACCAGCAGGACGCCGACCCGCAGGCCGCGCACCCGGACGCCCAGCCCGGTGGCGACGGCGTCGGAGAAGCGCAGCAGCGACAGCCGGCGGCCGAGCAGCACGGCGGCGGGCAGGCAGGCCAGCAGGCCGAGTTCGAGGTAGCCGACGGCGTCGGCGTCACGGCTGTTGAGGGTGCCGACCGTCCAGGCGTAGGCGGCGTTGGCGGAGTCGATGGCGGCGCGGGAGAGCATCAGGTTGGTCACCGCGCCGAAGACCGCGCCGATGCCGAGGCCGACGACCAGGAAGCGGTAGCCGTTGCGGCCGGCCCCGCCGCCGAGGGCGAAGGCGAGCGAGGCGGCGGTGGCGGCGCCCGCCAGGGCGGCGGCGGAGGGCAGCAGCTGGGTGGCGACGCCGGTGACGGAGGCGACCGCGAAGGCGGTGGCGCCCTCGTTGAAGCCGACGGTGTCCGGGGTGGCCAGCCTGTTCTGGGCGAGGGTCTGCATCAGGCAGCCGGCGACGCCGAGGGCCGCGCCGACGGCCAGTGCGGCCTCGACGCGGGGCAGCCGCAGCTTCTCCACCAGCAGCACGTCGCGCGCGGTGCCGTCGCCGAAGGCCGCGCGCAGGGCGGTCACCGGGTCGAGGTTCGTCTCGCCGACGGCCAGGCAGACGGCGGTCACCGCGACCACGGCGAGCAGCAGGACGGTGCAGCCGAGCAGCGGCCGGACCGGGACGAGCACCGAGCGGCCGCCCAGGGCGAGCAGCCGGGTGCCGGGCGGCACGGGCGGCGCCGGCCGCCGGGTCGCGGCCGAGGGGCCGTCGGGTTCCACGGCGTTCTCTGCGTCGTTCTCTGCGGTGGTCTTCACAGGGGCCTTCACAGGGGCCTTCACAGCGCGGGCATTCGGTGCGAGCGGACGACGGCGACCAGCACGGGGGCGCCGCACAGGGCGGTCATCACGCCGAGCGGCATCTCGTACGGGCGGGCGACCAGCCGGGAGGCCACGTCGGCGAGCAGCACGACGGCCGGCCCGAGCAGGGCGGAGACGACGAGCAGCCGGCGCAGGTCCGGGCCGACCAGGGCCCGGGCGGCGAAGGGCACCACCAGGCCGACGAAGGAGACCGGTCCGGCGATCGCGGTGGCGGCGCCGACCAGCAGGGCGACGGCGGTCACCGCGAGGGCGCGGGCCCGGCGGGGCTTGTGGCCGAGGCCGGTGGCGACGTCGTCGCCGAGGCTGAGCGCGGTCAGCGCCGGGCCGGAGAGCAGCGCCAGCACCAGGCCGAGCAGCAGGACCGGCAGTACCGCGAGCAGTTGGTCGGTGCCGCGGCCGGCGACCGAGCCGATGGTCCAGAACCGGATCTCGTCGGCGGCCCGGGCGTCGGAGAGCAGCAGCACGGAGGAGCCGGCGTTCATCAGCCCGCTCAGCGCCGCGCCGGCGAGCACCAGCCGGACGGGGTCGTCGCCGGTGCCGCGCAGCCGGGCCGCGCCGAGTGCCAGCAGGCAGCCGGCGCCGGCGCCCAGTACGGCGACGTACGGGCCGACGCTGGCGGCGCTGGCGCCGAGCACGATCGCGATCACGACGGCGAAGGAGGCGCCGGTGCTGACCCCGAGCAGGCCGGGCTCGGCCAGCGGGTTGCGGGCGGCGGCCTGGAGGACGGTGCCGGCCACGCCGAGCGCGAGCCCCACCGCGAGGGCCACCGCGGTGCGCGGGGCGCGCAGGTGGAACACGGTGAACCGGGAGTCGGAGTCGCCGTCACCGAGCAGGGTGGAGAGCGCCCGTGACGGTCCCACGTCGCCCGCGCCGAGCAGCAGGCTCGCCAGTACGGCGAGCAGCAGTATCGCGCCGGCGGGCAGCAGTCCGCGCAGCAGGAGTGATCGGAATGTCACACCGGGCCTCCCCGTCAGGGCCTTACGTATGGTTAGGCTAACCTCAGAAAAACGGTTCGCCCGTAAACTACCATTTCTCGGAGAACACCCATGCTTGGCACCCGCTTTACCAAGACCCTGCTCGGCGCGGCCGTGGTCGGCGCCCTCTCCCTGGGCCTGACCGCGTGCGGCTCCTCGGGGTCCGGCGGGTCCGCGGGTGACTCCGGCTCCTCGTCCACCGCCGCCGCGAATGGCGGCAAGCGCAGCATCGACACCGCCTTCGGCGCCGTGGAGGTCCCGGCCGAGGCCAAGCGGGTCATCGCCCTCGGCGACACCTCGCTGGACACCGCCCTCGCGCTCGGCGTCACCCCGGTGGGCACCAGCTCCAGCCGCGGCGGCACCACCGCCCCCGCCTACCTGAAGGCCGACAGCATCCCGCTGGTCGCCACGGTCAAGGAGCCCAACCTCGAGGCGATCCTGAAGGCCACCCCGGACCTCATCCTGGCCTCCTCCGGCATCGAGAAGTCCCAGTACGACAAGCTCTCGGCGGTCGCCCCGACCATCGTCCCCAAGGCCGGCGACTGGCGCGAGGTGCTCGCCGTGTACGGCGACGCGCTCGGCCACAAGGCCGACCTGGCCGCCAAGCTGGATGCCCTGGACAAGCGCGCCGCCAAGGCCGGCGAGGGCAAGAGCGGCAGCGCCGTGGTGATGCGCTGGATGCCCAACGGGCCGATCGTGATGAACACCACCAACATGCCCGGCGACCTGCTGAAGAAGGCCGGCGCCGGCACCATGCCGATCGCCGACGGCCTGGGCGCCCAGCCCCACTCGGACCCGCTGTCCCTGGAGAACCTCAACAAGGCCGACGCCGACCGGGTGTTCGTCGCCACCCTGAACGCCGAGGGCGAGAAGGCCCTGGAGACCGCCCGCAAGCAGGAGGCCTTCACCCGCCTCAAGGCCGTCGGCACCAACCAGCTCATGGGCGTCGACGGCCAGGTGTGGAGCAGCAGCTCCGGCCCGATCGCGGCGGAGAAGGTCGTCGAGGACATCGAGAAGGCCTTCGGCGCGAAGTAACCGCGCCCGCCGGGGAATTCCCCCCCCCGGAGTTCTGAAGGGCCGTCACCGGAGCGGATCCGGTGACGGCCCTTCCGCCGCGGGCTCGGCACCGCCGAACGGGTCGGCAGGGGCGGCTCAGCCCAGCAGCTTCGCCACCACCCGGTCGAGCACGCGGATGTCCTCCGGCGGCAGCGCGAGCAGCGCGTCCGGCGGGGTGCTGAGGATCCCGGTGGCGATCGCGGCCTTCGCCTCGCCCTCCTCGGTGAGGTGGACCAGCTTGGAGCGCCGGTCGACCGGGTTGGTGATGCGCTCGGCGAGGCCGCGCCGCACCAGGTCGTCCACGATGACGCTGGTGTACGGCGGGTCCGCGCCCAGCCGCTCGGCCAGCTCCCGCAGGGTGATCGGGCCGGCGACGAGCCGGCGCAGCGCCCTGACCCGGCTGAAGCTCATGCCGAGGGCTTCGGCGACGCTCTTGCGGCGGTCGTAGCGTTCCAGCACGAGGGCGTTCATCCCCTGCCAGACCCGGGCCGCCGCTCCGGCCTCGCTCCCGCTCCCCTCCGGGTGCCCGCCGCTGTCCAGGCGCTCCATCAGGCGTCCACCATCCCCTTCGTCCGCTCGGCTTCCTCGGCCGCCTCCTCGGCGGCGAGCCGCTGCGCCGCGCGTTCGGCCGTCGCCCGGGCCCAGCGGCCGGAAGTGAGCGTACCGGCGCTGCGATCAATCTCGCTCGCATCGACGCCCACCTCACCGAAACACCACGAGCCCGCACCCGCACCAGCCACTTCGCAGTACTCGGCCCCGCCGAGCTGATGCTCAGCGGGGCCGAGTAACGCCACCCCGAATTAACCAACAGCGTCAGTCCCTCCCGGCGGGGCGCGGCCGTTCGGGCCCGTGGTCAGGCCTTCTTCACCACGCTGGACTTGAGCTGCATCGCACCGAAACCCTCGACGCGGCAGTCGATGTCGTGCCCGTCGACGCCGTCCACCAGGCGGATGTTGCGCACCTTGGTGCCGGCCTTGATGCCGGAGACGCTGCCCTTGACCTTGAGCGCCTTGACCACCGTCACGGTGTCGCCGTCGCTCAGCACGTTGCCGACGGCGTCCTTGATCACGCGCTCGCCGGCCGGCGCTCCGGCCTCGTCGGCCCCGCCGGGCACCCACTCGTGGCCGCACTCGGGGCAGACCATGAGGGCGTTCATCTCATAGGTGTACTCGCTGGAGCACTGCGGACACGGGGGAAGGTTGTCGCTCATGGGATCAGGATATCCAGGCCGTACGGATCCGGTCCGCGCGGCGAACGGCGAGGTCAGCGGGGGTTGCGCGCGGAGCGGCCGACAGCGGCGCGGACCGCCCGGCCGCCTGCGTTCCGCAGCCTCAGCCCGCGGTGAGCGCGAGCCGGATCCAGCGCTCGGACTCCGCGACCGCCGCCCCCACGTCGAAGGCCTCCGGCGCGGCCGCGGCCTGCACCACCAGCCCCTTGAGCAGCCCGACGAAGGCCGGCGCGAAGGCCACCGGGTCCACACCGGGACGCACCTCCCCGTCCCGCTGCCCCTGCCCGACCACCTCGGCCGTCCACGCCCGGGTCCGGGCGTCCAGCTCCGCCACCGCGCCGGTCAGCTCCGAGGCCCCGGCGAGCGCCTCGGCCCCCAGCACCACGAAGGCCCGGCCCAGGTCGGTCGGGTTGCGGACGCCCTCCAGGCAGCCGCGCGCGAACCCGCACAGCTCGTCGGCGGCCCCCGCCCCGCTGCGCGCCGGTGCGGCCGACGCCATCGCCTCGGCCAGCGCCGCCTCCTGCAGTCGCGCCAGCAGCGCGGCCTTGGAGCCGAAGTAGTGGGTGGCCAGGCCCCGACTGAAGCCCGCCTCCTCGCCCACCCTGGCCAGCGTGACCCCGGTGCTGCCGTGCTCGGCGATCAGCCGGGCGGCGGCGGCGATCAGCGCGGACTCGGCCCGGGCGCGCCGCTCGGCCTGGGTGCGGCGCGCCGGCGCCTCCCGGAGCGCCCCCGCCCCACCGGTTCGGTCCTCATCGTGCGTAGACATGCCACCATGCTAGTGTGAACTTGCTTGTTGAATAACAAGTAACTTCCGGAGCGGCGGGCACTCCCCCGACCCGCCGCCCCCGTGAGAAGGGAAGTCCCGATGACCGCCACGATGCTCGCCGGCCGGCTCGACGTCGCGAAGGGCGCCTTCGCCGTGGAGGAGGTCCCCGTCCCGGCCCCCGGCCCGGGCGAGGTGCTGATCAAGGTGGAGGCCGCCGGCGTCTGCCTCTCCGACGTCCACCTGATCGAGGGCATGCTCAAGCCGCTCTACCTCAAGGGCGACAAGGTCACCCTCGGCCACGAGGTCGCGGGCACCGTGCACACCCTCGGCGAGGGCGTGACCGGTACGGCCGTCGGCGACCGGGTGCTGCTGCAGGCCGGCGAGACCCGCGACGGCGTCGTGCACACCCGCGGCGTGGACTACGACGGCGGCTGGGCCGAGTACGCCCTCGCCACCGCCACCACCCTGGTGCCGATACCGGACGAACTCCCCTTCGAGCAGGCCTGCTTCATCCCCGACGCGGTCTCCACCCCCTGGGCCGCGATCACCGCCACCGGCGCCGTACGCCCGGCCGAGGCGGTCGGCGTCTGGGGCGTCGGCGGCCTCGGCGCCCACGGCGTGCAGCTGCTGCGGGCGATCGGCGCCTTCCCGATCGTCGCCGTCGACCCGCTGCCGGCCGCCCGCGAGCGCGCCCTGGCCTTCGGCGCCGACGCCGCCCTCGACCCGGCCGACCCGGGCTTCGCCGGGCTGCTGCGCGAGGCCACCGGCGGCCGCCCGCTGTCCGTCGCCTTCGACTTCGCCGGGGTCGCCCCGGTGCGCGAGCAGGCCATGGCCACCCTCGGCGAGCACGGCCGCCTGGTACTGGTCGGCCTCACCAACAAGCCGCTGACCGTCACCAACGGCACCCTGGTCAGCTACCTGCGCCAGCAGATCCGCGGCCACTACGGCTCCGAGGGCCAGGACGTCGTCGACCTGGTCAACCTGGTCCGCGGCGGCCGGCTGGAGTTCTCCCGCTCGGTGAGCGGCACCTTCCCGCTGGCCGAGGCGGCCCGTGCGGTCGAGGCGCTGGAGCACAAGGAGGGCGACCCGATCCGCCTGGTGCTCAAGCCCTGACCCGACGCGCCACCGACCCGGCGCCGCACCTCCGGACTGAGCCCGGCAGGTGCGGCGCCGTTCCTTCCCGACCGACCCGCGGACGGCCAACTCCGCTCCCCCGTACGGGAAATGGCATGCACGCCACTAGCCAACCGGCCAGTAGCACCCCTACCGTCGACTCTTCCGTGAGACTTCGACGGAGGAGTCCGCCTTGCGGTCACGCCAACACCAACGCCCCCGCCCCCGCTCCCTCCGACTCCCGGCCACCGCCCTCGCCTCGGCCCTGCTCGTCACCGCCGCCCTCACCACCACCCCCACCGCCGCCGCGCCGGCCCCCGCGACCGCCGCCGCCAACGACTACTGCGGCGGCCACTGCGCCGACATCCTGCCGCCCGGCGAGAACGGCAACGCCACCCTCGCCGACATCCTGCTCAACCGGGCCTTCGGCACCCGCCCCGCGCACACCGACGACCAGCTCGGCCCCTACGCCTCCCTCGCCTCCGGCTA
This sequence comes from Kitasatospora sp. NPDC001119, assembly GCF_053598475.1. Lineage (NCBI taxonomy): Bacteria > Bacillati > Actinomycetota > Actinomycetes > Kitasatosporales > Streptomycetaceae > Kitasatospora > Kitasatospora sp. NPDC001119. The sequence continues at coordinate 54,344 of NZ_JBSFKI010000021.1, read as the reverse complement.
CCCCGGCCTGACCGAGGCCAAGCTGCGCGACTTCTTCAACGACGCCTCCTTCGGCGTCCCCGCCGACCAGGTGGCCAGCACCACCAGCCCGCGCCCGGACGTCGCCATCGTGCGCGACAAGGCCACCGGCGTCCCGCACATCACCGGCACCACCCGCTACGGCACCGAGTTCGGCGCGGGCTACGCCGCCGCCCAGGACCGGCTCTGGGTGATGGACCTCTTCCGGCACGTCGGCCGCGGCCAGCTGTCCGGCTTCGCGGGCGGCGCCGCCGCCAACCGCCAGCTGGAGCAGACCTTCTGGCAGGCCGCCCCGTACACCGAGGCCGAGCTCCAGCAGCAGATCGACACCATCGCCGCCCGCGGCGGCCGGGCCACCCAGGCCCTCGCCGACGCCAACGCCTACCTCGACGGCGTCAACCAGTACGCCAAGGAGTCCTACAACGCCCGCACCTTCCCGGGCGAGTACGACCTCACCGGGCACATCGACCCGATCACCAACGCCGGCTCGATCGAACCGTTCAAGCTGACCGACCTGGTCGCCCTCGCCTCCGTGGTCGGCGCCCTGTTCGGCTCCGGCGGCGGTGGTGAACTGGCCTCCGCCCAGGTCAAGTCGGCCGCCGAGGCCCGGTACGGCAAGGACGCCGGGGACGCGGTCTGGGCGTCGCTGCGCGAGGCGGACGACCCGGAGGCCGTCCAGACCCTGCACGACGGGCAGAGCTTCCCGTACGCCACCGTCCCCGACCACCCGCAGGGCGAGGCGCTGCCCGACCCCGGCTCGGTGGTGCCCGAGCGGGTCGTGTACGACGCCACCGGCTCCGCCGACTCCGCCACCACCGCGGCGAACGGCGTCCTGCCCGGCAACCTGCTCACCGCCCGGCACGGCATGTCCAACGCCCTGCTGGTCTCCGGCGCCCGCACCGACGACGGCCACCCGGTGGCCGTGTTCGGCCCGCAGACCGGCTACTTCGCCCCGCAACTGCTGATGCTGGAGGAGATCCAGGGCCCCGGGATCAGCGCACGCGGCGCCGCCTTCGCCGGCCTGAGCTTCTACGTGCAGCTCGGCCGCGGCCAGGACTACGCCTGGAGCGCCACCTCGGCCGGGCAGGACATCACCGACACCTATGCCGTCCCGCTCTGCACCACCGACGGCTCCCCGGTCACCACCGCCGCCAACTCCTATAGCTGGCACGGCCAGTGCCTGCCCTTCGACCGGCTGGAACGCAAGAACGCCTGGAACCCGACCACCGCCGACTCCACCCCGGCCGGGTCCTACACCCTGGTGATGAACCGCTCCCGGTACGGCCTGGTCACCGCCCGCGGCACGGTCGGCGGCGCACCCGTCGCCTTCACCTCGCTGCGCTCCACCTACCGGCACGAGGCCGAATCCATCATCGGCTTCCAGGAGTTGAACGACCCCGGCGCGGTGCACGACGCTGCGGGGTTCCAGCAGGCGGCGCAGGACATCAACTACACCTTCAACTGGTTCTACGCCGACTCGCGCGACATCGCGTACTACAACTCCGGCAGCAACCCGGTCCGCGCCCCCGGCGTCGACCCCGGGCTCCCCGTGAAGGCCCAACCCGCCTACGAATGGGCCGACTTCGACCCCGTCGCCAACACCGCCCGGTACACCCCGGCGGCCGAGCACCCGCAGTCCGTCAACCAGGACTACTACATCTCCTGGAACAACAAGCAGGCGAACGGCTACACCTCGGCCGGCTTCGGCAACGGCTCGGTGCACCGCGGCAACCTGCTGGACGACCGGGTCAAGTCCCTGCTCGGGAACGGCGGCAAGGTGAGCCGGGTCTCGCTCACCCAGGCCATGGAGGGCGCCGCCCTGGCCGACCTGCGAGCCGAGGACGTGCTGCCCGACCTGATCCGCGTGCTGCGCAGCGCGCCCGTCACCGACCAGGCCACCCTCACCGCCCTGCAGCAGTTGGAGGCCTGGCTCGCCAACGGAGGGCAGCGGAAGGAGACTTCACCGGGCAGCCACGGCTACGCGGACGCCACCGCGATCCGGGTGATGGACGCCTGGTGGCCGCTGGTCGCCGAGGGCGTCATGCGGCCGGGCCTCGGCGACCCGCTGTTCGGCGCGCTGACCGGCGCCCTCCAGATCAACGAGTCCCCCTCGGGCGGGCAGACCGGCCCCGGCGGCGGCCCGGTGAGCGCCAACGAGGCCATCCCGCACAAGGGTTCGGCCTTCCAGTACGGCTGGTGGAGCTACCTGGACAAGGACCTGCGCGCCGTCCTCGGCGACCGGGTGGCCGGCCCGCTGGCCCGGCCGTTCTGCGGCGGCGGCGACCTCGCGGCCTGCCGCGCCGTCCTGCTGACCACCCTGAAGCAGGCCGCCGCCCGGACGCCGGCCCAGGTCTACCCGGGCGACGCGGACTGCGCGGCCGGCGACCAGTGGTGCGCCGACACGATCATCCAGCGCCCGCTGGGCGGCGTGACGGACGCCAAGACCACCTGGCAGAACCGCCCGACCTACCAGCAGGTGGTGCAGTTCCCGAGCCACCGCTGAGCGACACCGCCGGTGCCCCCGGCCGGGGGCACCGGCGGCCGGTCACCTGGACCGCGCCGCGGTCTCGTCCTCGTCGCCCCGCAGGTTGCCGGCCTCGCTCCGCAGCCGCCTGCCCGCGACCGTGTACGTCCTGGCCGTGTCCCGGTTCGTCACCCGGCCGCCGACCGCGCCCGCCAGCTCCCCGATGCTCTCCACCAGCCCGGCGAGCGCACCCAGCAGCGCCGCCTCCTCCTTCTCCGGGACCCTCTCGCGGGCGCTGTCCCGCGCCTTCGGCAGCGCGTTCTCCCGCACCTGCCGCTCCGCCTCGCCGACCGCGTCGACCATCGCCCGTATCCCGCTGTCCAATCCGGCCCCCTCGTCTCCCCGTTCCTCCGGCGTACCCCGCGAGCCTTCCCACCCCGTGCCCCACTTAGGCCCAGCCCGACGCGCGACCCGCGGGAACTGCCCCTAGCGTGGTCCGGGGACCGCCCGACCAGCCCCGGGCCGAGACCCGGGACCCGCACCAGGAGGCATGCCGACCATGACCGCCAACCTCTCCGAGCTCACCGGCGACTACGTCCTCGACCCCACCCACACCCGGATCGGCTTCGTCGCCCGCCACGCCATGGTGACCAAGGTCCGGGGCGCTTTCCACCAGTTCGAGGGCACCGCCCACCTGGACGGCGCCGACCCGTCCCGTTCCTCCGGCCAGGTGGTGATCAAGGCCGAGAGCATCGACACCGGCGTGGAGCAGCGCGACCAGCACCTGCGCACCAACGACTTCCTGGACGCCCCCACGTTCCCCGACATCACCTTCCGCTCCACCGCGGTCGAGGCGCGCTCCGACAGCGACTTCCGGGTCACCGGCGACCTCACCATCAAGGACACCACCCGCCCGGTCACCATCGACTTCGAGTACACCGGCAACGCCGTCGACCCGTACGGCAACCTCCGGGTGGGCCTGGAGGGCTCGGTCACCATCAGCCGCAAGGAGTACGGCGTCACCTGGAACGCGGCGCTGGAGGGCGGCGGCGTCCTGGTCGGCGACAAGGTCGTCCTGGAGTTCGACATCTCCGCGGTCCGCCAGAGCGCCTGATCCGGACCCGCCCCGCCCGGAACGCCCGGAACAGCCGGAACCGGTCCCCCACGAACGGGTTCGCGCCGCGGCCCGCCGAACCGCCGGACCGCGGGGCGGCCGCCCGGCTAGTCTCCTGGCATGCCAACAGAAGACTCCCTCGCGACCGGCCAGCGCTCCCTCGGCGACCCCGCCCTCGACTACCCGCTCTGGCCCCCGCTCACCGCCGGCTGCCCGCGCACCAGCACCGAGGACGTCTCCTACCCCGTCGAGGTCGACTACGCCTACGACAAGGCCGACCCGGCGGGCCTGTTCGCCCCCGCCCCGGTGCGCGGCGGCCTGGAGCGCTGGGCCCCGCTGCTGCCACCGCTGCTCGCGCCGGGCCTGGGCGAGGGCGCCACCCCGCTGGTGGAGGTCTCGCCCGGGGTGTACGTCAAGGACGAGTCCCGCAACCCCACCTGGAGCCACAAGGACCGGCTGAACCGCTGCACCACCAGCGCCGCCGTGGGCGCCGGCGCGCCGGGCCTCGCGGTCGCCTCCTCCGGCAACCACGGCGCCTCGGCCGCCGCCTACGCCGCCCGCGCCGGGCTGCCCTGCGTGGTGTTCACCGGCCCGGACACGCCGCCGAACGTCGACGCCTTCCTCAACGCCTACGGCGCGGTGGTGCTCCCGGTACCGTGGGAGGCCCGCTGGCCGCTGCTGCGCCAGGTGGTGGACCGGCTGGGCCTGCACCCGGTCAGCAACCTGACCACCACTCACACCGGGCACGCGTACGGCCCCGAGGGCTACAAGACCGTCGCGTACGAGATCTTCCAGGACGTCGGCCTGCCGAGCGCGGTGTTCGTCCCGACCGGCTACGGCGAGCTGCTGTTCGGCGTCTGGAAGGGATTCGTCGAACTGCACCGGCTGGGCCTGACCGCCGGGGTGCCGCGCATCCACTCCTGTGAGACGGCCGCCTCCGGTCCGCTCGCCCGGGCGATCGCCGACGGCCTGCCCGCCACCCATGTGACGGTCGGCCCGAGCGACGCCTATTCGATCACCTCCCCGGTCAGCGGCTACCGGGGCGTGCTCGCGGTCCGCTCCAGCGGCGGCCGGGCGCTGACCCTGGACGACGGCCAACTCGCCGACGCCCAGCGGGAGCTGGCCCGGGCGGGGCTGTGGACGGAGCTGTCCGCGGCGGCCGGTCTGGCCGGGCTGCGCAGCCTCGGCGAGCCGGACCTCTCCGGCGGCCCGGTGGTCTGCGTGTCGACCTCCAGCGGCTTCAAGGACAAGGGCGTCGGCACCCGCAGGACCGAGCCGGTCGCCCCCGACTGGGACGCGGTCGAGCGCCGCCTGCGGGCGGCCGGCATCACCGGCTGAACGCACGGTGCTTCACCGCCGCGAGGCGTGCTGTTCGCCTGCCCGTCCCTGCTCGTAAGGTCGCCGTAGGGTCGGTGTTCGCCGAGCGCCAGCAGGCTTGCACCCTCCGTCAACTCCCGCCTCCTGCCGAAGGGTAGCCACCGTGTCGCGTTCCCTCCGCCGCCTGCTGCCGCTCGCCGTCGCCGTCGCGGCGGTGCCCGTGCTCGCCCTGCCCGCCCTCCCGGCGGGCGCCGCCTCGTACGGCACCCCGACGATCACCTTCTCGGCCGGGTACCTGTCCGGCGCCGTCGGCGCCACCGGCGACCCGACCGTGACGGTGACGGTCGCCCAGTCCGGCGCCGCGGCCTCGGCGCTGACCGTCGCCGCCTCGGCGACCACCCGCAGCGCCGTCGCCCGCACCGGCGACGTGACGGTGAGCGGCACCGGCGGCGCCCGCACCCTGGCGGTCGCCGCCCAGGGCGTCGGCTACGCCGACCTCACCATCAAGGTCACCGGCCTCGGCGGCAAGAGCGCCACCCGCACCCTGCACTACGCCGCCTCCCCCGCCGTCCAGTCCTCGGCGACCAGCCGCTACCTGACCGGCTCCAGCGACGCCTCGGCGGCCGTGGACGCGGGCGGCGGCTTCATCGTGGTCGGCGACGACGAGTCCAACACCCTGCGCCTGTACGACCGCAACAACTCCGGTGCGCCGGTCCGCACCTGGGACTTCAACTCGGCCCTCGGCGTCTCCAAGGAGATCGACATCGAGGCCGCCACCCGGGTCGGCAACACCATCTACTGGACCGGCTCGCTCGGCAACAACAAGGACGGCGTGGTCAAGCCCGACCGGCACACCGTCTTCGCCACCACCGTCACCGGTTCCGGCGCCGACACCCAGCTGTCCCTGGCCGGCTCGTACCACGGCCTGCGCGACGACCTGATCTCCTGGGACGACGCCCACGGCAAGCGCTACGGCTTCGCGGCCGGTGCCGCCGACGGCCAGGCGCCCAAGCAGATCGACGGCTTCAACGTCGAGGGCCTGGAGTTCGCCCCCGGCAGCACCAGCACCGCCTACATCGGCTTCCGCGCGCCGCTCACGCCGGCCGTCACCGGCGGCCGGGCGCTGCTCGTCCCGGTCACCAACCTCCCGTCCCTGGTGAACGGTTCGGCCGCGCACGCGACCTTCGGCGATCCGGTCGAGCTGGACCTCGGCGGGCTGTCCGTCCGCGACATCCGCCGCAACGACCTCGGCCAGTACCTGATCGTGGCCGGCTCCTGGTCCGCCGAGGACAACTCCGCCCCGTACGCGCTCTACCGCTGGAACGGGCAGCCCGGTTCCAAGCCGACCAAGCTGATCGACCTGCCGACCAGCGACTACGGCGCCTGGGAGGCCGTCACGGACGTCCCGGACCTGGACGCCCCCGGCGCCCGCGCCCAGCTGATCACCGACGACGGCTCCGCCGACCTCTACAACGACGGCACCGCCGCCAAGGACCTCACCCACCCCGAGTGGAAGAAGTCCCGCAGCACCTGGTTCACCCTGGGCTGACCGCGCGCCAGGGCCCTTCGGCACATCCGCCGAAGGGCCCTGCCGCACATCCGTCCGCTCAGAGCTCGACCAGCACCTTCCCCCGGTTCGCCGAACGGTCCAGGTAGAGGCCGCGGTAGGCCGCCGGGATGCTGTCGAACCCCCGGTGCAGCGTCTCCTGGTACGCCAGCTCCCCGCTACGGACCAGTGCGCCAAGGTCCCGCCGCAGCGCGGCCCAGTTCTCCTCGGTGAACCACTCCAGCGAGAAGATGCCGCGGATCGTGGTGCGCGGGAACATGATCATCGGCAGCAGCCGCGGCCCCGCCCAGTCCCCGCCGACCTGGCTCCCCCACTGCCAGCAGACGGCCACCCGGCTCTCCACCGCGAGCATCCCGAAGACCACGTCGGTGAGCGCCCCGCCGAGGCTGTCGAAGTACCGGTCGATGCCCTCCGGCGCCAGCTCGGCCAACTCCTTCCGCAGCCGCTCCGGCGCGTCGCCGTCGCGGTACAGCAGCACCCCCTCGAAGCCCAGCTCCCACAGCCGCTCCGCCTTCTCCGGCGAGGCCGTGGTGCCGATCACCCGGGCGCCCCGGTGCCTGGCCAGCTGCCCGACCAGCGAGCCGACCGCCCCGGAGGCCCCGCTGACCAGCACCGTCGACCCGGGGCGCACGTCGAGGAACTTCTCCACCGTCCCCCAGGCCGTCATCCCGGGCCCGCCCAGGATGCCGAGCGCGGTGGTCAGCGGCAGGTCATCGCCGTAGTCGGCGGGGTCCAGCCGGCGGAAGGCCGGGAAGACCATCGGGAAGGTCCCGGTCTGCCAGAAGCTCGGCGCGCCGGTGCTGACCAGGTGGCTGCGCCAGCCGCCGAAGCCCTGCACCAGGTCGCCGACGCCGAAGCGCGCGGCGGGCCCGGCCTCCACCACCTCCATGATCGAGTCCGCGCCCATGTGGTCGCCGATCGGCGTGTCCAGCGCGATGCCCTGGAGGTACGGGTCGACCGAGACGTACCGGGTGCGCAGCAGCATCTCGTCCGCCGCGAGCCGGACGTCCACCTCCTCCACGACCTTCCGGTACATCCGCTCGACGTCCGGCACGCCGTCCACGTGCTCCCGCACGACCCACTTCTCGATCCTCACGAGGTGACTCCAAACTGGCGGTCGGCGGGGCCGACCGGTTCGATGAGCAGGGTGGGCGGCGGTGCGCTGTCGTCCACCTCGGCCCTGAAGGGCCTGCCGTCGTCCCGGCAGATGAACTGGACGACGTGCCGGCCGGCCGCCGCCGCCCGGATCAGCCCGCCGGTCGTCGCCCAGACCCCGGAGAGGTAGAAGTTCGCGAGGCCGGGCAGCCCCGGGCCGTTGCGCTTGACCTCCTCCTCCAGGGTCTCGCCGCTCTCCACGAAGGGCTGCCAGCCCAGCACCGTCCCGTTGTAGTTCCCGGTGTAGCGGACCTGGGTGAGGGGGGTGGAGACGTCCTTGACCGCCACCGCGTCCCGCAGCCCGGGGTGGTGGCCGTCCAGGTACTCGACGATGGTGTCGCGCACCCGGCGCTTCGCCCGCTGGTACTCCCGCCCCCGGCCGACCGGCAGGGTGTGAAGTTCCTCGCCGCGCCGCACCCGGGGCTCCTGCTCCGGCCCGGTGCTCAGCTCCCGCCAGGGCGCGATGTCGCAGAAGTAGCTGGCGTACACCACGGTGGTGTCGGCGGGCGACAGCTCCGGGTAGTGGCGGCTGCGGAACTGGACGTTGATGCTCGGATGCCGGATGCCGGTGAGCCGCTCGGCGACCTCGTCCTCCAGCAGGTAGGTGGTGCAGGGGTCCCCGGCCGGGAAGGGCCGGCGCAGGCCGAGGAAGACGGTCACGTAGCCGGGGAAGACCATGCCCGGCTCGGTGATGGTCTGGGTGTACAGCCGGCGGTAGGTGTCGCTCAGGTAGCGGCCCTTGAGCAGGTCCATCATGGTCGTCCGCCCGTCGCAGGCGGCCACCACGATGTCCGCCCGCACCTCCTGGCCGTCGCTCAGCCGCACCCCCACCGCCCGGTCGTCCTCGATCAGGATCCCGGTCACCTTGGTGTTGTACGTGATCTCGCCGCCCAGCCGCCGGTAGCGCTGCTCGATCGAGGTGGCCAGCCCCAGCGAGCCGCCCTCCGGCACCCCGGCCGACTGCCCGGCGTGGCAGGCGAGTTGGAAGTAGTTGGGCAGCACCGGGAAGTTGGGGTGCTTCTCGTACAGGATGAAGTTGAACGCCTCGCGCAGCAGCGGGCTGCGGAACTTCGCCGAGTAGTCGCTCATCAGCACCGTGATCGAGCGCCGGATCACGTTGAAGTACGGCAGGAAGGAGGCCAGCATCCGCGTCCGCTCCCACCGCCCCATCAGCCCGACCGGCTTGAGGAAGGGGTAACGGGCCAGCGCCAGGCGGAACTTGCGCAGCCCGCCGCAGAACTGCCGGATCTGCCGGGCGTCCTCCGGGGCCAGCTCCAGCAGGTGGGCCTCCAGCCGGTCCGGGTCGGAGTAGAAGTAGACCGCCCGGCCGTCCCGGGTGCGCACCACGTTGAAGACGTCGAAGTTGCGCATCCGCTTGCCCTGCAGCGCGCCGAGTTCGAGCCAGATCTGGTGCATCTCGTTGCCCGGACCGCTGCCCAGCAGCCAGCTGATGCAGCAGTCGAAGGTGAACTCGCCGCGGTCCCAACCGGTGCAGCAGCCGCCGGGGATCTCGTGCATCTCCAGGATCCGGGTGCGGTAGCCGTTCATCTGCGCGAAGCAGCCGGTGGAGAGCCCGCCGAGCCCGCCGCCGATGATGACCATGCTCTGCCGGCCGCCGCTGGTTGTCCCGCTCACTCCGCCGCACCCACTTCCGCCACGCCTGCCTCCGGCACTCCCACGTCCGGCGCTCCCACGGTGGCGCGGTCGAGTTGCGGCAGGCGGCCCCACTTGCCCGCGTGCCAGGGTTCCCGGTTGTCGCTGGGCCAGGCCCGGAACGGCCGGCCGAGCTCCCGGCAGAGGTACTGCGCGGCGAACCGTCCGCTGGTGGCGGCCCGGATCAGCCCGCCGAGCGCCGTCCACTGGCCCGCCATGGAGAAGCCGCTCAGCCCGGGCAGCCGCATCCGGTCCTTGTTGACCAGCCGGTTGGCGGCGTCCTCGGCCTCGGAGAAGGCCTGCCAGGCGAGGATGCTGCCGTAGGTGTTGCCGGTGAACCGCTCGGTGGTCACCGGCGAGGCGACGTCCACGAGTTCGATCCGCCCGCCGAGCCCGGGGTACGTCCGCTCCAGGAACTCCCGGACGAACGAGGCGACTTCCTGCTTGCGCGCCCGGTAGGCCCGGCGGTCGCCGGTCCGCAGGTCCTTCCAGGAGCGGTAGTCGCTGAAGTAGGTGCAGTGCAGCACCGACTTGCCGGGCGGCGCGAAGCCGTCCGCGTAGGAGGAGCGCAGCTGCACCACCAGGCTGCGCTGGAGCGAGCCGGGCAGCCGCTCGCCGTCCTCGGGCGTCAGCAGGTAGGTGGTGCTGTGCGGCTCGCCCTCGGGCAGCGGTCCGTCGATGCCGACGAAGGCGGAGACCACGGCCGGGTACAGGTTGCCCGGCTTGTCGAGCAGTTCGCCGTACAGCTTCTCGGTGGCGGGGCTGGAGTAGCGGCCCTCCAGCAGCCGTTCGAGCACCGTCGGGCCGTCGCAGGCGGCCACCACGTGGTCGGCGAAGTGCCGGGTGCCGTCCTTGAGTTCCACCCCGATCGCGCGCCCGTCCTCGATCAGGACGCGCTCGACCCGGCAGCGGTAGCCGATCACCCCGCCGAGCGAGGTGTAGCGCTCCTCCACCGAGCGGGCCAGTCCGAGCGAACCGCCCTGCGGGAAGCCCGCGTTGCCGTTGTGGGCGGCCGCCAGGGTGTAGAGGTATGGCAGCAACGGGAAGCCCTCGGGCTCCTGGAGGAACATGTTGGGGAAGGCCCGCCGCAGCAGCGGGTCCTGGAAGCGCTCGGCGAAGCCGCTCATCGGGGTGGTCGCGGTGCGCCAGAACAGCCGGAACGCGGGCAGGACGGCGCGCAGGGTGCGCAGCCGTTCCGCCGTGGTGCGCAGCGGCGGCGGGGTGAGCTCCCAGGGCAGCTCCATCGCGGCGTAGCGGCGCAGGTCGCGGCAGAAGGCCCGGATCGGCTTGGCGTCGCCGGGTGCGAGGGCCAGCAGGTGGGCCTCGAGCCGGTCCGGGTCGCCGTAGAAGGTGACGGCCCGGCCGTGTTCGTCGACCACCCGGTTGAAGGTGTCGAAGCGGGTCACCGACTTGCCGTCCAGGGCGCCGAGTTCGCTCCAGACCTGGTGTGCGCCGGTGCCCTCGGCGGTGCCGATCAGCCAGTCGATGCAGTAGTCGAACAGGTAGCCGTGCCGGGACCACGCGGTGCAGCAGCCGCCGGGCAGCACGTGCTTCTCGAAGATCCGGGTCTCCAGGCCGCTCATCTGGGCGTAGCAGCCGGTGGCGAGGCCGGCCAGGCCGGCCCCGATCACGATCACCCGGGGCGGGCCGCCGGCGGCCCGCTCCCTGCCGGACCAGTCCGGCCCGCGGTCAGCCGCGGCCATCGGCGGTGCCCCCGGCCAGGATGGCGCCCGCCAGTTCGGCGTTTCGGGCGGCGAAGTCCCCGTCGAGCATCTCGGCGTGGGCGCCGTGCCCGACGTACACCGCGGTGCCCGTGGTGGAGGCGCCGTGCCAGGAGCCCGGTTCGCCGCCCACGTGCACGGAGAGCCGGTCGCGCTCGCAGACCACGTCCAGCTGGGCCCTGACCGTTCCGGTGTTGGGCGTCCGGCTGCTGAACTCCAGGTAGTCCCTGGCCTGTTCGAGGGTCTCCTGGGCGACGATCCGCGAGCCGGTGTGGCGGTGCAGGTGCTCGTGGAGTTCGCGTTCGAAGACGGCAAGGTGCTCCTCGCCGAGGTCGAAGGCCTCGGTGACCCGGTAGGCGTCCACCATCAGCACCGAGGCCACCGTGCGTCCGCGCCGCTCCAGCTCCTTGGCCACCTCGAAGGCGAGGTTGCCGCCGAGCGAGTAGCCGAGCAGGACGTACGGCCCGGCGGCGTGCAGCTCCTCGACCAGGTTCGCGTAGCGGGCGGTCTTGTCGTCGCCGGTCAGGTAGTTGAAGGAGGCGATCCGGTGTTCCGGCAGGTGTGCGGCGAGCTGCCGGTAGACCAGCCCGTGGCCGCCGGCCGGCGGGAAGCAGAAGACCGTGTGCTCCTCGGGCGCCCCGGCGTTGAACCAGAGGTAGGGCTCGCCGCCGGCCACCTCGCCGGTGATGATCTGCTCGACGGTGCGGGCCATGCCGTGCAGGGTGGTGACCTTGAACAGCAGGCCGACCGGGATGCTGATGTTGAACTCGCTCTGGAGGTGGTGGATCAGCTCGATGAGCCGGATCGAGCTGCCGCCGAGTTCGAAGAAGTCGTGTTGGAGGCCGACTTCGTCCAGGCCGAGCAGGTTCCGCCAGTGCTCGGCGACGCTGGTCTCGTAGAGCGTGACGGGCGGTTCGTGCTGGGCCCCGGCGGTGTCGGCCTTGGGCTCGGGCAGGGCCGCGAGGTCGACCTTGCCGTTCGGGGTGAGCGGCAGGGCGGGCAGCTCGGTGAGGTAGGAGGGGATCATCACGGTGGGCAGGTGCTCGGCCAGGTGGCGGCGCAGTTCGCGGCGGTCCAGCACGGTGCCCTCGGCGGGCACCACGTAGGCGGCGAGGACGGCCTCGCCCCGGGCGTCCTGGCGGACGGCCACGCAGGCCTGGGCGAGTTCCGGGCGGGCGGTGAGGTGGGCCTCGATCTCGCCCAGCTCGATCCGGTGGCCGCGGACCTTGACCTGGTTGTCGATCCGGCCGAGCAGGTGCACCGTGCCCGCGGCGTCCCAGTGGCCGAGGTCGCCGGTGCGGTAGAGCCGCGCGGGCGTGCCGTCGAGGTCCAGGGTGACGAAGCGCCGGGCGGTCTGCTCCGGGTCGTTGGGGTAGCCGGCCGCGACGCCCGCGCCGCCGATCCACAGTTCGCCGGGCACGCCGACCGGGACGGGCTCCCCGTACGGGTCCAGGACGTACACGGCGCTGTTCGGGAACGGGCGGCCGATCGGCACCATCCGGCCGGGTTCCAGCCGGTCGGTGGCGCCCTCGTAGTAGGTGCTGTCGACGCTGGCCTCGGTCAGCCCGTAGGAGTTGACCAGCCGGGTCCGCGGGCCGCACAGGGCGCGCACCCGCTGGTGCTCGGCGGCCTTCCAGGAGTCGGAGCCGACGATCAGCAGCCGCAGGAAGTCCAGTGGCAGGCCCTCGCGCTCGCAGTGGGCCAGCAGCGCGCGGGCCACGGCGGGCACGAACTCGCCGCCGTCCACGGCCTCCTCGCGCATCACCCGGTACAGCCGGGCGGTGTCGAAGAGCAGCTCGCGGTCGACCAGGACGAGGGTGCCGCCGGTGCTGAGCGCCCGGGCGAGGTCGCCGGAGAAGACGTCGAAGGCGGTGCCGGCCATCTGGAGGTGCACCCGGACCTCGGTGTCCAGCCGGTACTCGGCGCGCCAGCCGGCGGTGACGGCGGCCAGGTTGCGGTGGTCGACCCGGACCCCCTTCGGACGGCCGGTGGAGCCCGAGGTGTGGATCAGGTAGGCGGCCCGGTCCGGGTCGGCGGCGGGCAGCGGTACGGCGCCCCCCAGCACGGGCCGGTCCAGCTCCTCCAGGGTGACCGGTGTGGCGGGCAGGTCGGCCGGGAGCGGGCGCCGCTGGTCGACCACCACCAGCGCCGCTCCGGCGTCCGTGACCTGGTGGGCGAGCCGGTCGGCCGGGTGCCCGGGGTCGAGCGGCAGGTAGGCGGCGCCGGCCCGCCAGATCGCCAGCAGGGTGCTGATCAGCTCGGGCGACTTGTCCAGGCAGACCGCGACCACCGAGCCCTCGCCGACGCCGAGTTCGCGCAGCCGTACGGCGGTGCGCTGGGACTGCCGGTCCAGTTCGCCGTAGGTCAGCCGGCGGACGCCGTCCCGGCCGGGCGCGACCACCGCGACCGCCTCCGGCCGCTCGGCGGCGGCCTTGGCGATCAGCTCCGGCACCGGGGTGTCGTGCTCGATCCGGCGCTCGGCGCCGCTGAAGCCGGTGAGGATCTCCCGCCGTTCGGCCTCGCCCAGCATCCGCAGCCGCCCGACCGGCTCGCCCTCGGCGGCGCGGGTCATGGCGTCCAGCAGGTTGCGGTAGTGCGCGGCCAGCCGCTGGACGGTGGCGGGCTCGAAGAGGTCGGAGTTGTACTTGAAGACGCAGTGGAAGCAGCCGTCCGCGCGGTCCTCGTAGGCGGACAGCGTGAGGTCGAACTGGCCTTCCTCCTCCGGGAGTTCGATGTACTCCAGGCGGTAGCCGAAGCGCTCCACGGCGACCTTGTGGGTGAGCAGGATGAACATCGCCTGGAACACCGCGGAGCGGCTCGGGTCGTGCTGGAGCCCCAACTGCTCGACCAGCAGCGGGAAGGGGTACTCCTGGTTGTCCAGCCCGCCGAGCACGCTCTCCCGCACCCGGGCCAGCAGGTCGGCCACGGTCGGCTCCCCGGCCAGGCTCACGTGCAGCGGCAGCGGGTTGACGAAGTAGCCGTAGACCGAGGCGAACTCCTCCTGGGTGCGGCCGGTGACCGGGCTGCCGACCACGATGTCCGGCTGCCCGGACCAGCGGTGCAGCAGCAGGTAATAGGCACTGAGCAGCACCATGAACGGGGTGGCGCCGTTGGCACGGGCCAACTCGTGTACCCGGGCGGTGAGTTCGGCGTCCAGCTGGAAGAACTCGGAGGCGCCGTTGTGGGTCTGCACGGCCGGGCGCGGCTTGTCGGTGGGCAGCGCCAGCACCGGCATCTCGGCCGGCAGGTGGCCGCGCCAGTAGTCGAGCATCCGCCGGGCCTCGGGGCCGGCCAGGAAGCGGTTCTGGCGGTTGAGGAAGTCCAGGTAGCGGGCGGGCACCGGGGGCAGCTCCGGGGTACGGCCCTGGCGCAGCGCCTCGTAGACCTCGAACAGCTCCTCGATGAAGGTGAAGGTGGAGATCGCGTCCGAGACGATGTGGTGGACGGCCTTCATCAGCACCCAGCGGTCCGGCCCGCGCCGGAACAGCCGCAGCCGGACCAGCGGGTCCTCGGCGAGGTCGTACGGCCGCCGGTACTCGCGGACGATCAGGTCGTGGATCTCCTCCCACGGCCGGCCCTCGACGTCGAACAGCCCGGTGTCGGCCTCGACCTCCTCCCGGATGCGCTGGACCGGGCGGCCCTCCTCGGCGGTGAAGGCGGCGCGCAGCTCGGGGTGCCGGGCGACCAGGAACCGGAAGGCCCCGAACATCAGCTCCGGGTCGAGCTCCGCGCGGACCTCCACGGCGCCGCCGATGTTGTACGCGAAGCCGTCCGGGTGCAGCAGGCGCAGGAACCAGAGCGCCTGCTGGTTGTGGGTGAGCGGGAAGCGGGACTCGTCGGCGTACAGCTCCACCTCGGCCTCGGCCGGGCCGCCGGCGGCGGCGAGCCGCTCGGCCAGGCCCTCGGTGAGCAGGTCGACCAGGTCGCCGAGGCTGCCGTTGCTGAGCAGGGCCACCACCGGCAGGGCGACGCCCAGTTCGCCGTGCACCCGGGCGCGCAGCTCCATGGCGAGCAGCGAGTCCAGGCCGTGCGCGCCGAGTCTCGTGTCGGCGTCGATCCGTTCGGCGGCGATCCGCAGCACGGCCGCGGCGGCGGCGGTCAGCCGGTCTGCCACCAGCTCCCGGCGGGCCTGCGGGTCGGCCGCGCGGTAGGCGTCCAGGAAGCCGCCGGTCTCGGCCGGGGCCTGCTCGGCGGCGCTCGCCGCGAGGTCGGCGACCAGCGGCGGCGGCGCCGGGTACCAGGCGAGGAAGGTCGGCCAGTCGACCACGGTGGCGACCAGCAGCTGGGCGCGGTCCTGGCCGAGGACGCGCTCCAGGACGGCCGTTCCGGCGTCCGGCGGCAGCGAGCTCATGCCGCGGGCGTCGCGGTAGTGGGCGACCAGGCCCAGCTCCTCGATCATGCCGGTGGCCCACGGGCCCCAGTCCAGGCTGAGCCCGGGCAGCCCCTCGGCCCTGCGGTGGTGGGCCAGGGCGTCCAGGAAGGCGTTGCCGGCCGCGTAGTTGGTCTGTCCGGCGGTGGTGAGCAGCGAGGCCACGGAGGCGAACAGCACGAAGTGGTCGAGCGGTTCGTCGCTCAGCAGCCGGTGCAGCAGGTGGCCGCCGACCACCTTGGGGCCGTAGCCGGCGTCGAAGGCCGGACGGTCCATCTGGGCCAGCAGGGTGTCCTTGACCTGCCCGGCGAGGTGGAACACGCCCCGGATCGGCGGAAGTTGGCGCTGCCGGTAGTCGGCGAGCCAGCCCGCGAGGGCGGCCTCGTCGGTGACGTCGACCGGGGCGAGCAGCGGTTCGGCGCCGAGCGCCTGGAGTTCGCGCAGGAAGGCGATCCGCTCGCCGACGGGGGTGTCCGGGTCGGTGTACGCCCACTCCGAGCGCTCCGGCAGGGCGGTGCGGCCGACCAGGATCAGCCGCCGGGCGCCGCGCCGTACGAGGGTGCGGCAGAGCAGTCGGCCGAGCGCGCCGAAGGCGCCGGTGACCAGGTAGCTGCCGTCGGGGCGGAGGACCGGCGGCAGCGGGCGGGTGAGGCCCTCGGCCTGCCGCAGCCGGCTGGTGAGCCGGACGCCGGCCCGCAGGGCGATCTCCTGCTCGTCCCGGGCCGCGAGTTCGGCGAGCAGCGCCTCGGCCTGCTCGGCGGCGTCGACGGCCGGGTCGAGGTCGATCAGGGTGCCGCGCTGGGCGACCAGCTCCTGCTGCCACAGCACCCGGCCGATGCCCCAGGCGGGGGCGCCGAGCGGTTCGACCCGGTCGCCGGGGGCGGCGGGCTGGGTGCCCCGGGTGACGATGTGCAGCCGGCCGTCCGGGCGGGCGGCGGGCAGGGCCTGGGCGAGGGTGATCAGGGAGTAGGCGCCGAGGGTCGCGAGCGGGCCGAGCCGGTCGGCGGCGGTGGCGGCCAGCGCGGGCTGGTCGAGGTTCCAGAGGTGGACGACGGTGCCGAAGGCTGGGTCGAGGTCGGCGAGCAGCCGCCGGACGTCCTCGGCGGAGTCGGGCCGGACGGTCGAGTGCCCCTCGCCGTGCCGGTACTCGTCTCCGGGCCGGACCAGGTGGCAGCGGGTGCCGCGCCCGGCGGCCAGGGCCGCCAGGCGGTCGCCGAGGCCGCCCTCGTCGGCGAAGAGCAGCAGGTCGCCGGGGGTCTCGTCGAGGGGCGCCTCGGCGGCGGCCACCCAGTCGACCTCGGTGAGCCAGCCGTCGATGGTGGACAGCCCGACGGAGGCCGGGGCCTGGGCGACGTCGGCGACCCGGAAGCCGGTGACCCGGCCGACCGGGGTGCCGTCCTCGGTGTAGAGCGCGAGGTCGCCGACGAGCTCCTCGCCGCTGTCCCGGGTGACGGTGGCGTGCACCCAGAGCGGGCGGTCGCCGATCGCGTCGAGCCGGACCTCCGCGATCGAGACGGGGAGCCGAACGCTGCCGCCCTCGGGCACCGCCAGCCGGGTGGTGAGCAGGGTCTGGAAGCAGCCGTCCAGCAGCACCGGGTGGAGGTGGTGGTCGGCCGCGTCCGGGCCGAGCTGGGTGGTCGGCCGGATCCGGGCCAGCGCCTCGCCGGGGCCCGCCCACACCTCGGCGATGGCCTGGAAGGCGGGGCCGTAGTCGTAGCCGCGTTCGGCCAGCTGCCGGTAGCAGTCCGGGCCGTCCAGGTGCCGCCCCCGGGCGCGCAGGGCGTCCAGGTCCGGTGCGGGGCCGTAGGAGCGGCGCTGGCCGGTGCGGACCCGGCCGCCCGCGTGCACGGTCGGCTCGCCGCCGGCCGGGGTGGAGGCGATGGTGAAGCGGGCGTCCTCCGGCGCGTAGCCGAGCTGGACGGGGACGGGCTCGGTCTCGGAGAGGAACAGCGCCCGGTTCAGCTCGATCTCGGCCAGCGTCACCTCGGTGCCGCCGGTCAGGGTGCGGACGGCCTGGGCGGCCATCTCCAGGTACCCGGCGGCCGGGAAGACCACCTGGCCCTCGATCCGGTGGTCGGTCAGGTAGGGCAGCCGCTCGGGGTCGAGGGTGCCGGTCCAGCCGGGCTGGGCACTCGCGGTGCGGCGGCCGAGCAGCGGGTGGTCGAGCCGCCCGAGCCGGACCTGCTCGACCGGCTTGGGCTCCACCCAGTACCGGTCGCGCCGCCACGGGTAGGCCGGCAGCGGCACCGGGCGGCCGGCCGGGTGCAGCGCGTCCCAGCTCAACTCGACGCCGAGGGTGTGCAGTTCGGCGAGGCTGCGGGCGAGGCGCTCGGGCTCGTCCTGCTGCCGGCGGATCGACGGCAGGGTGTGCGCCTGCTCCGCGCACTCGCGGATCGCGTGGCCGAGCACCGGGTGCGGGCCGAGCTCCAGGAACAGTCCGTGCCCGTCCTCGGCCATCCGCTCGACGGCGGCCCGGAAGCGCACCGGGTTGCGGACGTTCTGCCACCAGTACTCGCCGTCCAGCTCCGGCCCGCGGGCGAGCCCCTCGCGGGCGGTGAGGTAGAGCGGCAGCCGGGCCGCCTGGGGCTTGATGGCGGCGAGCGCGGCCACCAGCTCGCCGCGGATCGGGTCCATCCGCACGCTGTGGTACGGGACTTCGACGTCCAGCAGGCGGGCGAAGACGCCCTGCTGGCGCAGCTCCTCGGCCAGTTCGCCGAGGGCCTCGGCGTCCCCGGCCAGGGTCACCGCGGAGGGGCTGTTGACCGCGCCGAGCGAGATCTGGGAGCGGTACGGGCGGATCCGGCGCTCCGCCTCGGCCTCCGGCAGGCCGACCGCGAGCATGGTGCCGGTGCCGGCCAGGCGCTGCTGGAGCCGGCTGCGGGCGAGCACCACCCGGACGGCGTCGGCCAGGTCGTAGACCCCGGCCTCGTGGAAGGCGGCGACCTCGCCGGTGCTGTGGCCGACCACCGCGTCGGGGCGCAGGCCGTGGCTCCGCCAGAGCGCCGAAAGCCCCACCTGGACGGCGAAGTTGGCGGGCTGGGCCAGCCAGGTCTCGGCCATCCGGGAGTCCGCCTCGTCGCGGTCCAGCTCGGTCAGCAGCGACCAGCCGGCCTGCGCGCGGATCTCCCGGTCGACGGCCCGCACGGCCTCCCGGTAGACCGGCTCGTGCTCGTACAGCCCCCGGCCCATGCCCCACCACTGCGGGCCCATGCCGGTGAACACCCAGGCCAGCCGGCGCTGCCGGCGTTCCCGGGCGTGGCCCTGGACCACCCGCGGGTGCTCCTCGCCGCGCTCGTACGCGGCCAGCGCCTCGTCCAGGTCCTCCCGGGTGGAGTAGACCACTCCGAGCCGCTCGGGCAGGTGCTGGCGGCGGTGCGCCAGGGTGTGGCCGAGGTCGGCGAGAGACGACCCGCCGGCGAGCTCCTGCCGGACGGCGGCGGCCAGTTCGGGCAGCCCGGCGGCGTCCTTGGTGCTCAGCGGCAGCACCGTGCGGGCCGGCTCGGCCACCGGTGCGGCGGGCCCGGGCCGCGGCGGCTCCTCCAGCAGGACGTGGGCGTTGGTGCCGCCGAAGCCGAAGGAGTTGACGCCGGCCCGGGCCGGGCCCCGGTGCTCGGGCCAGTCCACCGGGGCGGTCGGGATCTCGAACGGCAGCGCGTCGAGGTCGATGCCGGGGTTGGGCCGCTCCAGGTTGAGGTGCGGCGGGATGCGGCGGTGCTTGATCGCGAGCGCGGTCTTGATCAGCCCGGCGACGCCGGCCGCCGCCTCGGTGTGCCCGATGTTGGTCTTGACCGAGCCGACGTAGCAGCGGTCCCCGGCGCGGCGTCCGACGCCGAGCACCCGGCCGAGGGCGGCGGCCTCGATCGGGTCGCCGACCGGGGTGGAGGTGCCGTGCGCCTCGACGTACTGGAGGCTGCCGGGCAGCACCCCGGCCTCGGCGCAGACCCGCTCGATCAGGGTGACCTGGGCGTCCGCGCTGGGGACGGTGATGCCGTTGGTGCGGCCGTCCTGGTTGACGCCGGTGCCGAGGATGACGGCGTGCACCGGGTCCCCGTCCCGCAGCGCGTCGGAGAGCCGCTTGAGCACGACCACGCCGACGCCCTCGGCCCGGACGTAGCCGTCCGCGGAGGCGTCGAAGGCGCGCGAGCGGCCGTCCGCGGAGAGGAAGCCGCCCTTGGTCTCGGCGATCGTGTACTGCGGCGCCATGTGCAGCAACGCACCGCCGGCCAGGGCGAGTTCGGTCTCGCCGCGGAGCAGGCTCTGGCAGGCGAGGTGGACCGCGACCAGCGAGGAGCTGCACGCGGTGTCGATCGAGACGCTCGGCCCGCGGAAGTCGAAGCAGTGCGAGATCCGGTTGGACACCATCGTCATCATGGTGCCGGTGGCGGTGTGCGCCGCGATGGTGGCGAAGTCGAGGTCGGCGAACTGGAGGATCTTCCAGTCGAGGGTGAAGGCGCCCATGTAGACGCCGACCTCCCGGCCGGCCAGCTCGCCGGGGCGCAGGCCGCCGTCCTCCAGGGCCTCCCAGCTGACCTCCAGGAGCTTGCGCTGCTGCGGGTCCATGTGTTCGGCCTCGCGCGGGCTGATCCCGAAGAAGTCCGGGTCGAAGGTGTCGAAGCCGTCGATGTAGCCGCCCCGGCCGCCGATCAGCCGCCCCGGCTTGGCCCGGTCCCTGCTGCCCAGGGTGCCGGTGTCGTAGCGGTCGGCGGGCGTCTCGGTGAGACAGTCCCGGCCCTCGATCAGGTTGCGCCAGTAGGACCGGTGGTCGTTGGCGTGTCCCGGCAGGCGGCAGCCGATACCGGTGATCGCGATGCGTTCGCGGGGCACGGCGAAGGGCGAGGAGGTCATGATCCAATCCGGGGTGGTGATGGCGTGGCGCCGGGGACACGGGCAGGTGGGAGCGGCCGCTCGGGCCGGGTGTCAGACGGACTGCTCGGTGGTCTTCGCCCGGCGCCAGGGGTGCAGCAGGGTGGCGCCGAGTTCGCCGGTGGCGGGGAACGCGGCCGGGTTGGTGAGGCCGACGGCCTTCGGCACTCGGCCGGGCCGCCAGGTGAAGCTCCCGAACACGTGGTCCCAGAGCGAGAGGTCGGAGGCGTAGTGGCCGGCTTCGGCGAGGTCGGTGCTGTGGTGCAGGCGGTGGAGTTCCGGCCCGGCCAGGACGTGGCCGAGCGGACCGATGCGGACTTCGATGTTGGCGTGGACGAAATACCCCTGAGCCAGGACGAATATTCCGACCACGAACACTGAATCCGCCGAGAATCCGATCAGCGCCAGCGACAGTTGCACCACGGACTGCGCGACGAACACGTCCAGGAAATGATTCACGCCGTTGTTCGCGACGTTCACCTTGTCCGGGACGTGGTGCACCCCGTGCAGCCGCCAGAGCCACCTGTTGCGGTGGGACCAGCGGTGCACGAGGTAGTCGCCGAGCGAACCGACCAGCAGCGCGAGTGGGATCTCCACCGCGAACGGCAGCGCCGGGTGGGCCGGGCCGAGCACCTGCACCAGCGTCGCCACCAGCCCCTGGGCCAGTGCGCCGCCGACCATGCTCAGCGCGAAGTAGACGCTGTACCAGCCGAGTTCACGTCGGCTCGGATGCCAGTCGGTCCGGTACGGGATCACCCGCTCCAGGACCGCCAGGTAGACGAGGACGGCGATCAGGAAGAGCGGGGAGACCCGGTCCGGCCCCCAGCGGAAGTGCAGGGTCGCGACGGCTGTGCACAGCACACCCAGGAGCAGCAGCGGATGGGCGAGCCGGCGGGCAATGGCTGACAGCACGCGCCCCCCGTTCTTCGCGGACTAACGACTGGAAACGTCAGAGACTCTAGCGGGCGACGCGCGCCGTGACAGTCATTCGACGTGTTAACTCCATGAATGACCCGATCGGCGGACTATACGCGCACGAAGTTGACGTCTGTGCGGCGCGAAGGGGGCGCATTGTCGAGAAGAAGCGGGACTTGACGGTGTGCGACAACAGTCGTGCAGATCTTCGAGCGCTGATGTGCGCCCCTTCTGCGCCGCCCCGCGCGGCTACCGATCCGGCCAAATCCCACGGCCGGCGCCCCGGCTCCCGGAGCGCCCCCGGATCAGGAGCGGGCCGGCTCCGCCCATCGGTGTGCGGCACGGGGCGCGTGCGCCGCGAGACGGTCGCGCAGACCGCGCAGCTCGTACTCGACCAGCGCGGGCAGCGCGGTCGCGCCGGTCGCCTCCAGGGCGGGGCCGAGCAGGTCGACGGCCGTGGCCGGGTCGTGCGCGCAGACGTGGCAGTCGGCCGCGCGGACGATGAAGAGCAGACGGCTGGAGGGCAGTTGGTCCGGGCCGAGCAGGCCGAGGGCGGTCTCGGTGGCGTCCAGCGCCCGGCGGGCCAGCCGGGGGTCGTCGGTGGCGGCGGCGAGGTCGCGCAGCGCGGCGGCCGCGGCGGACTCGACCCGCATCCGCATCGAGGCGATGGAGAGCCAGGGCACGTCGACCTCGTCCTCCGCGCCGATGTGGTCCAGGTGCGACCGGGCCAGGTCGATCTGCCGGACGGTCGCCCGCACGTCGCCGGTGAGCGCGTGCGCCCGGGCCCGGCTGATCCGGCCCATCGCACCGGCCCAGTGCCGGTCCGGGGCGGCCCGTTCGATCTCGCGGGCGTAGCCGAGGGCGGCGACCGGGTCGCCGTCCAGCCGGGCCAGGATGCTCATGTCGCTGAGCGTGCCGACCTGGGTGGCCCGGTCCGCGGCCAGCCCGGCCCAGGTGAGGGCGCGGTCGTAGCAGGCCATCGCGGTGGCGTTGCGGCCGTCCTGCATCCGCAGCGCGCCGGCCGCGTGGGCGTGCTCGGCGGCCAGCCGGACCAGCGGGCCGCGCTGCCCGGCGGGGGCGGTGGCGAGCCTGGCGAGCACCGCGCGCAGGGTGCGCTCGACGGCCGCGACCAGGACCGGGCGGTCGCCGGTCTCGCCGGAGCGCAGGCGGGCGGCGAGCAGCCCGGTCAGGGCGTGTGCGGTGACGGCGTCCAGCGGGCGGGCGGCGGCCGGGTCGGCGAGCGCCTCGGCAGAGCAGAACTCGGCGTGCAGGGCGGCGAGTTCCCCGGGCTCGGGGACGGCGCAGCCCTCGGCGCCGTGCAGCGGACAGAGCAGCCCGTAGTCCGGCAGTCGCGGTGGAGCGGGCGCCGGGGGCGGGGCGGGCGGGCCGGACGGTGCGCCGCCCGGCAGCGGGGGCCGGAGCAGGGCGGGCGAGATGGCGTCCGGGTCGCACAGTTCGGCGTTCTCGGCGCGCTGACAGGCGGCGCTCAACTCCCCTGCGGCGCCGAGGAGGTCGTCGATCCGGTCGGCGACCCTGGGGGTGACCCGGCGGGCGCCGTGCTCGATCTTGCTGACCGCGGTGTGGTCGTAGCCGATCCCGGCGCCGAGCTGCGCCTGGGTGAGGCCCGCCCGGCGCCGCCAGTGCCGCAGCCGGGCGCCGAACTCCCGCCAGGCGTCCTGCCCCCGGCCGGTCGGCGGTGCCGGCACCGCCGCCGCAGGGGCCACACGGTTCCGCTGCACGGCTGCCTCCCCGGGCGCGTCGTCCCCGGCCGGCCGCCGGGCCTGTCGACGATTCCAGTGATTCCGACGACTCGGATCAGGAGGACGGTACTCGATGGCCACCCGCCTCGTACATGAGGTGGTCTCAACCACTTGAAGAAAAGCCCAGCTTGACGCAAAGCCGGACCGACGGGCTTGACGGAATTTGCCAACCCCTTGCCCCGCGCGCACCGGGCATTGACCTGGGCATGACGTCGTGTGAGGGTTCGGGCACCCGAGCGCGGACGGCCCGCACGGCCGTCCCCCTGATACGGCCCCGCGGTGTGCCACCAGCCCCTGCCGTCCGCGGTCGAGGACCCCCACATGCGAGGAGCCTCGATGCAACGCAGAGTCACCGCAGGCAGGTTGCTGACCACGGCGACCACCCTGACCGTGCTGGCCGGCATGATCGCCGCCGCCGCGGGCCCGGCCACCGCCGCGCCCACCCCCTCTCCCTCCTCGGCGCCGCCGAGCGCCCTGGCCGCCGCCGTCAACGCCGCCGACGCGGCCGCGAACGCCGGGCTGGACGCGCTGGCCAAGGGCCCGGGCGAGACCTACGAGCGCAAGACCGTCACCCCCTGGCTCGGCGGCCTCTACTCCGTCTCCTACGAGCGCAGCTACCACGGCCTGCCGGTGGTCGGCGGCGACGCGGTCGTCCTCGCCGACTCCCAGGGCAAGGTCCGCGCCCTGCAGTCCGCCGCCACCGGCCCCGTCGGCGGCTCGACCACCCCGCAGGTCAGCGCGGCGGACGCGGAGAAGACCGCCCGGACGAAACTGGCCACCGTGGACTCGGTGGACTCCCCCCGCCTGGTCGTCCGGGTCAAGGACGGCACCGGCCGCCTGGCCTGGGAGACCGTCCTCAAGGGCCGCACCGCGTCGGCGCCCAGCACGCTGCACGTCTTCGTGGACGCGGCCACCGGCGAGGTGCTCGACAGCTACGACGACGTGCGCGCCGGAACGATCAACAGCAAGTGGAACGGCCCCGCCCCGGTCACCATCAGCACCACGAGCTCGGGCGGCTCGTACTCGCTGCGCGACCCGAACCGGCCCGGCCTGTCGTGTTCCGACTACAGCACCGGCCAGGTCTTCTCCAAGTCCAGCGACTCCTGGGGCAACGGCAGCCCGTCGACCAAGGAGACCGGCTGCGGCGACGCGATGTTCGCGGCCCAGAAGGAATGGGACATGCTCCGCGACTGGCTCGGTCGCAACGGGCACAACGGGAACGGCGGCAGCTGGCCGGTCAAGGTCGGCCTCAACGACGTCAACGCCTACTGGGACGGCAGCACGATATCCATCGGCCACAGCCAGGCCAACGAGTGGATCGCGGCGATCGACGTGGTCGGCCACGAGTTCGGCCACGGCATCGACCAGTACACCCCGGGCGGCGCCAACAACGAGTCCGGCCTGGGCGAGGCCACCGGCGACATCATGGGCGCGCTGACCGAGTCGTACGCCAACGAGCCCGCCCCGTACGACTCCCCGGACTACACCGTCGGCGAGATGATCAACCTGGTCGGCCAGGGGCCGATCCGCAACATGTACAACCCCTCGCTCGTCAACAACGACCCGAACTGCTACTCGGCGTCGATCCCGCAGACCGAGGAGCACGCGGCGGCCGGCCCGCTGAACCACTGGTTCTACCTGCTGGCCGAGGGCTCCAACCCGGGCGGCGGCAAGCCCACCAGCCCCACCTGCAACAACTCCTCCGTCACCGGCATCGGCATCAAGGACGCCGGCCGGGTCTTCTACGGCGGCATGCTCCTCAAGACCAGCGGCATGACCTACAAGCGCTACCGCACCGCCACCCTGACCGCCGCCAAGAGCCTCGACGCCACCTGCGCCTTCTTCAACCGCACCAAGGCCGCCTGGGACGCCGTCAGTGTCCCCGCCCAGAGCGGCGACCCGACCTGCACGCCGTCCGGCACCAGCGACTTCTCGCTGTCGCTCGGCCCGGCGTCCGGCTCCGTCCAGCCCGGCGCCTCGACCTCGTCGACGGTGAGCACCGCCGTCACCTCCGGCACCGCGCAGACCGTCGGCCTCACCGCCTCCGGCCTCCCGGCGGGCGTCACCGCGAGCTTCAACCCCTCGTCGGTGCAGGCCGGTTCCTCCTCCACCCTGACCCTGTCCGCCTCCGCGGCGGCCGTGGCCGGGACCTACCAGATCACCGTCACCGGCACCGCCGGCGCCACCACCCACACCGCCCAGTACGGCCTGACGGTCGGCGGCGGGGGCAACCCCGGCGGGCCCGCGCCCGACATCGACGTCGCCAAGGTCCAGGCCCACCTGTCCCAGCTGAACACCATCGCCAACCAGAACGGCGGCCACCGCCGGGCGGGCAGCGCCGGGCACAGCCAGTCGATCGCGTACATCAAGGCCAAGCTGCAGGCGGCCGGCTACAACGTCACCGAGCAGACCTGCACCTCCTGCAGCTACCAGTCCAACAACCTGATCGCCGACTGGCCCGGCGGCCCGTCCGACCAGGTCACCATGTTCGGCGCCCACCTGGACAGCGTCTCGGCCGGCCCCGGCATCAACGACAACGGCTCCGGCTCGGCCGTCCTGCTGGAGAACGCGCTCGTGCTCGCCCAGCAGAACCCCAGCCTGACCCGGCACGTCCGGTTCGGCTGGTGGACCGGTGAGGAGCAGGGCCTCCAGGGCTCGCAGTCCTACGTCGGCCAGCTGAGCTCCGCCCAGCGCTCCGCGATCAAGGCGTACTACAACTTCGACATGGTCGGCTCGCCCAACGCCGGCTACTTCATCAACAACATCAACTCCGCGGCGTCGGCCCCGATGAAGGCCTACTGGGACTCGCTGAACCTCAAGCCGGAGGAGAACGTCGAGGGCCAGGGCCGCTCGGACGACTACTCCTTCCAGCAGGCCGGCATCCCGACCTCGGGCTACGCGGCCGGCGCCGACGCCACCAAGACCTCGGCGCAGGCGGCCAAGTGGGGTGGCACGGCGGGCCGTTCCTACGACTCCTGCTACCACTCGTCCTGCGACACCACCAGCAACGTCGACGCGACGGTGCTGAACCGCAACGCCGACGGCGTGGCGTACACCATCTGGAAGACCTCGGTCGGCGGCACCGCGCCCGCCAACGACTTCTCCCTCTCGGTGAACCCGACCACCGCCACCGTCAAGCCCGGTGACACCACCACCGCGACGGTCGCCACCTCGACCACCTCCGGCTCGGCCCAGACGGTCAACCTGACCGCCTCGGGCGCCCCGGCCGGCGTGACCGTCTCCTTCAACCCGTCCTCGGTGCAGTCCGGCGGCTCGGCGACGCTCACCGTCGCCACCGCCGCCTCGACCGCCACCGGCACCTACACCATCACCCTGACCGGGACCGGCTCGGCCACCCACAGCACCAGCTTCTCCCTGGTGGTGGGCAACGACTCGCCGAACCCGGGTGGCACCTGGACGCCCGGCACCACCTACCAGGCGGGCGACGTGGTGACCTACAACGGGGTCAGCTACCGCTGCCTCCAGGGCCACACCGCCCAGGTCGGCTGGGAGCCGCCGATCGTCCCGGCGCTCTGGCAGGCCGTGTGACCGGGGCGCGCTGACGCCCGGTGAAGCCGCTGCGCCGCGGTCCGTCGAGGGGGACGGACCGCGGCGCAGCCGTGCGCGGGGCGGGGGTGCGCGGAGCCCGCGCGGCGGCCTCAGCCGGGGTGGAAGGCGACCCGGACGGTGGCGTCGAACGGGAGGATCAGCCCGTTGCCGGTCTCCCAGGTCCAGGTCCGCGGGACCAGGAACATCCGGCCGCCGGAGAGGGCCAGCAGCCGCAGCCCCTCGTAGCGGTAGCGGAAGCGCGCGCCCTGGTCCACGTCCGGCAGCGCCGTCTCCCGTACCCCGGGCCACCCCAGGTGGAGGCGTTCGGGGGTGTCCAGGACGACCGCCGGGCGCCGGTAGAGGTGGTGGGCGAGGTCCTCGGCGTCGGCCGTCCCCTTCTGCTGGGCGTAGTCGCCGACCGCCCAGTACGAGCAGAGCACGATGAGCGCCACGCTGACACCCAGCGCCGCCCGCTCCCCGGTCAGCGGGTACGGTGCGCCGGTGCCGCGCACGTACATCATCCGGGCCAGGACCGCGAGCAGCAGCGCGCCGCCGATCAGCAGCGGGGTGCCCAGCGGGCCGGCGTCGAACACCTCGAAGCCGGCCAGGAAACCGAGCAGCAGCAGTGGGACGACCAGTGCGGCGACCGCCCAACAGGCCCGGCGCACCGTCCGGGCGCCGGCCCCGCCCTTCCCGGCCGCCCTGGTCGCGAGGTGGTAGCCCAGCGCGCCGACCAGCGCCCCGCACAGGGCGACCCCGGCCGGGAGGTAGAGCGCGGGGGAACTGCGGATCAGCAGGTCCTGGGTGGCGAAGCCGATCGTGCCGGCGTCGATGCCGAAGAAGGCGTAGAGCGAACTGGTGTAGGCGTAGCCGAAGAAGAAGAGCAGTGCGGTGAGGAGGGTGGTCGGGGCGATCCAGGTGGCGAGCCTGGTGAGCCAGTCGGCCCAGGAGCGCGGCTGCGGCTGCCGCTGCCCGTCCGGGGGTTCCTCCTCGGCAGGTCTCAGGGGGTGCTCCCGGCGCCGCTGGACGGGCTCGACCCGTAACTCGGGGTCGCGCCGTTGCCGGTGGTCGCCCCGTCGTCGGGGCTGACGACGACCACCGAGCCCGCGGCCTCGATCCGCTTGGAGGAGTCGTCGGCCGTCACCGTGAGGCAGATGGTCCGGTCCTTGGTCCCGGGCTTCCACTGCGGGAGCCGGAAGTCGACCAGCTCGGTCTTGCCGTCGGTCACCCGCACCTGCTGCGAGGCGGGGGTGGCGTACGACGTGCTGCCGCACTCGGCGACCTTGCTGATCACGGCCGTGAAACTGGTCTTCGACGGGAAGGACAGGGTGATCCGGGCCCTGTTGTCGATGCCCTGGACGCTCGCCGAGGGCTCGCCGGCGGTTCGGAACCCGCCCTGGTCCCCCTCGTCCTTGGTCCGCTGGTCGTCCGGCAGGCCCGAGCCGCTGCTCTGGCCGTTCCGGGTGGCGCCGGCCGACCCGGATCCGCCACCGCCGCCGCAGGCCGCGAGGACCGGGACGAGCAGGGCGGCCGCCAGCCACCGGCCCGCGCCGGCAGGCCTTCCCGTTCGGATCCCGCCGCCTCCGAAGTGCCGGGTCCCGGGCATGCGTTCTCCCATCCGTGCGGCGTGCAGGGGCCGGTCGGCCCCGCCGCACCGTACCCGTGCGGGTACGGCCGATCGGGCCGCCGCGCCGCCTCCGGCCGGGTCGGCCAGCCGTTCGGCGCAGCCCGGACGGGCGGCGCGCTGGCATAGAGTCGGACCGCAACCGACGAACCGTCAGCAGAGCGGAAGGACACGACCTGTGAGCACCGAGACCCGTCCGGTACCGGAGCTGGCCGCGGAGGTCGTCGAGCGGTGGCGGGCCGAGGAGGCCGAGCTCGTCGACCTGCTGGCCCGGACCCAGCGCGGTGTCGGCGGCGTCGCCGCCTTCCGGCTCGGCCCGACACCGACCGTCCTGGTCACCGACCCTGCCGCCGTGCAGCACGTCCTGGGCCACCACCCGGACCGGTACGTCAAGCGCTCGCACCGCGCCCGGATGCTGGTCGGGGACGGCGTGCTGTCCGCCACCGGCGACCCCTGGAAGCGGCAACGGCGGGTGCTGCAGGCGCAGTTCACCGGCACCGGGATGCGCCGCTACGAGCGGCGGATCGCCGAGGCGGCGCGCCGCACCGCCGAGCGCTGGGAGGGCTACCGGCGCAACGGGGAGGCCTTCGACGTCGGCGAGGAGATGCGCGGCTTCGCCCTGGACACCGTCTGGCGGGCGCTCACCGGGCTGCCGCTGGACGACCGGACGGACCGTGAACTCCGCTCGGTGGAACGGGTGGTGGCCGCGATGCCGACCCTGCCGACCAACGCGGCGGACGCCCGGGACGCGGTCGCCGAGGACCTCGCCCGGATCGACGCGGTGGCACACGCGGCGATCGACGCGGCGCGCTCGGCCGGCCCGACCGAGGAGCCCGGCGTGCTCCGGGTGCTGCTCGACGCGGGCGAGCAGGACCCCGGGTACACCGACCGGTTGATCCGCGACGAGCTGGTCACCCTGCTCGTCGCCGGCCACGAGACCACGGCCACCACGCTCACCTGGCTCTTCCTGCTGCTCGACCGCCACCCCGAGGCCCGGAGGGCCGATCCGCAGGCGCTGGTGAGCGAGACGCTGCGGCTCTACCCCTCCGCCTGGCTGCTCCCCCGACACGCCGTCGAGGACGACGTCATCGCCGGGCACCGCATCGCCGCCGGGACGGACGTGCTGGTCTGCCCGTACCTCACCCACCGCGACCCGGCGCTCTGGCCGGACCCGGAACGCTTCGACCCCGCCCGCTTCGCCCACGGCGCGGACCGCCCCGGGCAGCTCGGTGCCTACTTCCCGTTCGGCCTCGGCGCCCGCGCCTGCCTGGGCACCCGGTTCGCGCTGCGCGAGACCACGGCACTGCTGGAACTCCTGCTGCCGATGGGGCCGTTGACGTTCCGCTCGCGGCCGACGGGGGCGGCGTACAGCATCACCGTACGGCCGGACGGGCCGACGCCGGCGGTGCTGGGCTGAGGCCTTCCTGCGGTGTGGCGCCGCCCGACCGCGGGTGCTCCGACCGCGGGCCGTCCGGCCGGGCGGGCAGGAAGCCGTCGGAGAGCTCCTCGCCGGCCAGGGCGGCGTCGACCCGGGCACTGATGTGGGCCCGGGTGGTCGGGCAGTCGAGCGGGCGGTCCCGACTGCACAGCAGCATGTGGGTGAGGACGGCCGCGGCGTGCTCCAGCCGGCGGGCGCGCTCGAGCATCCCGTCCCGCTGGGCGTGCAGCAGCGCCGTGCGGTCGGCCGCCCGCTCGCTGGCCAGGACGGCGGCGGTCCCGCTGACCGGGATCATCCCGTCCACGTGCCAGAGCTGGACCAGGGCGAGGCGCTCCAGCGACTCCCGGTCGTAGTAGCGGACCCGGCCGCGGCGGGCGGCGGGGGCGATCAGGCCGCACTCCTCGTAGTAGCGCAGGGCGGGCACCGAGAGGCCGAAGGCCGCCGAGACCTCGGTGATCGAGTGGAGCTCCGCCATCCGCCGCCGCCTCCTTCGGGGTTGCGCCCAGGCCGAGTTGGGCTCGGCCGGGTGCGCCGGGACCGGGTTGCGCTCAAGCACGCTTGAGCGAGAACGCTTAGGCAAGCCTAACCTCTCATCGAAGCGAAGGGCTTGCTCCCCATGCCACTCACCGACCCGACGGCCACCACCGCGTCGGCCACTGCGACCACCACCGCACCCGCACCCGCCCGCACCCCACGGGCCGCCGGGGCCCTGCTCGTCCTCGGTTTCGTCCTGCTAAGCCTCAACACCCGGGTCGCGTTCGGGCAGATCGGGCCGCTCGCGCCGGTCGCCGGCTGGGGCCCGGGCACCGTGACCCTGCTCGCGCTGCTGCCGCCGCTGTGCATGGGCCTGTTCGCCCCGCTCGGCGCCCTGGCCCGGCGGCGGCTCGGCGAGGAGCGCGGGCTGTTCTGGGCGAGCGTGCTGCTGCTGGCCGGGGCGGTGCTGCGGACGGCGGGCCTGCCCGGGCTGTACGCGGGCACGGTGCTGGTGGGCGTCGCGGTGGCGGTGGTGAACGTGCTGATCCCGGTGTTCGTCCGGGCCCGCTTCGCGCCCCGGCGGATCGGCACCATGACGGGCGTCTACGCGCTGTCCATGGGCGCCGGTTCGGCGGTCGTCGCCGCGCTGGTCGCGCCGGTCGCGGGCGCCTGGTCCTGGCAGGCCGCGATCGCGATCGCCGTCGTCCCGGCGGCCCTGGCGGCGGCCGGCCTGGCGCCGCAGCTGCGGGTCGCGCGGACGCCGGCCGGGCCCGTCGCACCGGCCGGGCGCCGCCGGGTCGGGCGGACGGCGCTCGCCTGGAGCCTGACGGCCTTCTTCGGCGTCCAGACCCTGGTCTTCTACGCGACGCTGGCCTGGCTGCCCACCGTCCTGGTCGACGCGGGCCTGAGCCGGACCACCGCCGGCACCGACCAGGCCGTGCTGATCCTCGGCCTCGCCGTCGGCGGCTTCCTCGCCCCGACCCTGGCCGCCGCCCGGAGCGACCAGCGGCCGCACATCCTGGGCGTGGCGGCCGTCTGCGTCCTCGGCCTGCTCGGCCTGGTGCTCGCCCCGGCCGGCGGGGCGCCGCTCTGGGCCGCCGTCCTGGGCATCGGCATGGGCGGCGGACAGGCGCTCGCCGCCGTCCTGTTCGCCCGTCGGGGCACCGACCCGGACCACGTCGCCGCGCTCTCCACCATGGCCCAGACCTGGGGCTACCTGCTCGCCGCCACCGGCCCCGCGCTCGCCTCCGCGCTCCACACCGCGAGCGGGTCCTGGGCGGCGCCGCTGCTCGCGATGGCCGGCCTGGTGGCCGTCGGCTGCGTCCTCGGGCTGCGGGCGGGCCGCGCTGTCACAAAGCCGCGCCGCGATCCGTCGGACCGGTGAGCGGGTGGCCGCACGGTCCACCCGGTCGAGCGGTCACCCGCTCATCCGCTCATCCGCGAGAAGAGGAACACCACGATGAACGCCCGTCCGATCACCGCCGAGGTCCCGCTGCGCCCGCGCATGGCCCAGGACCCGGTGCAGCTCGTCCCCGAGCTCGCCGAGGTCTCGGCCGCACTGTTCAAGGCCACCGGCAACCGGTCCGTCCCCCGCAGCACCATCAGCCTGGTCCAGCTGCGGGCCGGCCAGATCGCCGGCAGCACCTACCTGACCGTCCTGCACACCGGCTTCCTGCGCAGGGCCGGCGAGTCGGAGGAGCGGATCGCCTCGGTGGCCGGCTGGCCGGACTCCCCCTGGTTCACCGCCCCGGAGCGCGCCGCGCTCGCCCTGGTCGAGGCCGTCCTCCAGCCCAACCCGCACGGCGAGCGGGTGTCGGACGCGCTGTACGCCGAGGTCGCCGGGCACTACGACGACACGGCGCTGACCACGCTCATGCTCGCCATCGGCCAGGTCAACTTCTTCACCGCCATCGCCCTGGTCGCCAAGCCCGTCCCCGGCCGGTCCTTCACCGACCCCTGGGCCTGAGCGACCCCTACGGCCCGCCCGGCCGATCGCCGGGCGGGCCGTCCCGCTGTCGACCGATCACCCGTCCCGGCATAGGCTGGTCCGCGCCCGAACGGACCTTCGTCCGGTCATCGGGCCGGCGGGCCGACATGCCGGAGGGGGCGTGCCCGCCACCACGGAGGATCGCAGGGGGGACGGAAGCATGTTCGAGGAGCACAGGGACAACCGGCACGACGGGCACGCCGGGCACGGCGGGCGCGAGCAGCACGGCCGACTCGCCGACGTCGAGATCGAGTACGACCAGTACGACGATCTGGACGACCTCGACGGGCACGACGGGCATGACGGGCACGACGACGGGGCCCCGCGCAGCTCGACCACGCGCCGGGTCGTGATGGTCGCCGCCGGCGGGGTGTTCGCCGCCCTGCTGGCGGTCGGCGGCTACGGCGCCTACAACGTGCTGAACGCCGTGACGGACAACGGCCCGGCCGGTAGCGGCCACCAGGGCGCCGGCACCGTGGCGAAGGCCCCGCAGGAGCCGCCGACCGCCGAGCAGGCCGAGTCGGCGGCCAAGGAGTTCCTGGCGGCCTGGAGCCGCGGCGACATCCCGGCCGCCGCCGGCCTGACGGACCGGCCGGAGACCGCCCGCGCCGCACTGGCCACGTTCCACGAGCAGGTGGGCGCCCGCTCGCTCGCCCTGACCGGGACGGGCCCCGCGAAGGCCGAAGGCCCGAGCGAGCCGGCCCTCGGCTTCCGGGTGAAGGCGGAGTTCGAGGGCACCCCGGACGCCTGGGAGTACGACAGCGTGCTGAGCGTCCTCCGGTCCCAGGACGGGCGGCCCGTGGTGCGCTGGAAGCCGTCCGTGATCCACCCCCAGCTCACCCCGGGCCGGACCATCGGGGTGCAGGAGACGCCCAACCCGGTGTCCAAGCCCACCGACCGCAAGGGCCGGCCACTCGACACCTTCCCGTCGCTGCGCGCCGTCCTCCCCCAGATCGCCCCGCCGGACGGCGCGGCCGCCACCACCGGACGGGCCGTGGTGCTCTCGGGCGGCGGCGAGGCGGAGCGGCTGTTCGTGCTGACGCCGCCGAGCGCCCCGGTGGTCAAGCTGACCCTGGACGCCGACCTCCAGCAGGTGGCCGAGGACGCCGTCAAGCAGCAGGCGGCGAACGGCAATCCGGCCTCGCTGGTGGCCGTCCAGCCGAGCACCGGCCACATCCTGGCGATCGCCAACGCCCCGCAGGGCGGCTTCAACCGCGCGCTCGCGGGCGGCCAGGCGCCCGGCTCGACGATGAAGGTGATCACCTCGGCCGCGCTGCTGGAGGCGGGCGTGCGCCCGGACACCGTGGTGCCGTGCAAGGAGACCACCTACTCCCCGCGCGCCTGGCACAACGACGAGAGCGGCGACTTCCCGTCCTACACGCTCGCGGACGACTTCTCCCGCTCCTGCAACACCGGCTTCATCGACAAGGGCCTGGAGAAGCTCCAGCCCGGCACCCTCGGCACGGTGGCCCGCGACCAGTTCGGCCTCGGCCTGGAGTGGCACATCGGCGTCCCGAGCCGGGACGCCACCATCCCGACGCCCGGGAACAAGGACGAGGCCGCGGCCGCGTACATCGGCCAGGGCCGGATCCAGGTCAACTCGCTGGTGATGGCCTCGGTCGCCGCCACCGTGCAGAACGGGACGTTCCGCCAGCCCGTGCTGCGCGAGGACGCCAAGCGCGTGACGGCGCCGAGCAGGCTCCCCGCCGACGTCGCCCGGGACCTGCGCGCCATGATGGCCAAGACCGCCACCCAGGGCACCGCCCGTACCCCGATGGCCAGCCTGTCCGGCCAGATCGGCGCCAAGACCGGCACCGTCGAGGCCGGCAGTCAGGCCACCAACAGCTGGTTCATCGCCTACCGCGGCGACCTCGCCGTCGCCGCCGAGGTCGAAGGCGGCGGGCACGGCTTCAGCGCGGCGGGCGTGGCCGCGGCCCAGGTGCTGAAGGCGGGCGGCGGAAAGGGCTGAGGCCCGGTCCGGCGCGCACCGCCCGCGCGCCGCTACCGCACCGCCCGCGCACCGCTACCGCACCGCACCGCACCGCCCCGTCCCGCCCGCGGACGCGCCTCGGCGCGTGCGCGGGCGGGGTGTCACAGAGCGGGCAGCGGGGCGTTCAGGCGGGAGCGGGACCTCAGGCGGGGCCCTCGCCGTGGATCAGGCGGAGGTTCGGCATACCGGGGAACGGCGGGGTGTGCTCCGCCTCCCGCTCGGCGTTCAGGTCGGCCAGCATCCGGACGCCCCTCGCCCGGAACTCGGCCTTGCGCTCCTCGTCGGCCTCCTCCTCGCCCGGGTAGAGGACGATGTGGACGGCCCCCTCCTCGCCGTCCCAGGTGTAGCTGCGGTACGGCGGGATCTCGATCCCGTCGATCGTCTCGATCCCGTCGACGATCTCGTATCCGTCGATCGTCATGATCTCGTCGGTCTTCTCGGGTCCGTCGGCCTTCTCGGGTTCGTCCGTCGCTTCGGGCTCGTCCCTCATGGGGAACCTCCGGTGGTTGTCCTCGGCTGGTCTGCCGCCGTGGACAACGATTCAGGAGCAAGAAGGGCCCGGTGACTCACCGTAGTTCCTCCCTTCCGGTACGAACGCCCCCGTCCGGCAGGGGTGTTCAGCTGCCCGTGATGCGGAAGACCGGGTAGCCGGGGGCGACCCGGAGCAGGTCCTCGGCCGGGGCGTCCGGGCCGATCCCCTCGAAGAACGGGGCGACCTGCCAGTTCCAGCGGCGCAGGTAGGCGCGGAGCACCTCGGGCTTGTCGGCGTCCGGGAGTTCGGTGGCACCGAAGGCCTCGGTGCGGCGGCCGACCCGGAGTTCGCCGGTGCCGGCCGCCCGGAGGTTGCGGACCCACTGGGTGTGGCCGCGCGGTGCGACCAGGTAGCGCTCGCCCTCGTGGGTGAGGATGTTGACGGGGGTGGTGCGCCACTCGCCGCTCGTGCGGCCGCGGACGGCCAGCACCCGGGAGCCCCAGAGGCTGACCCCGGCCTTGGCGAAGGCGGCGACCATGCCGTTGAGCAGCTTGCCGGCGGCGATGCCCAGGCGGGTGGTGGGCGCCTGGAGGCGGGTGGTGGAGCTGGGCAGGTGCTCGGCGCGGGACATCGCGACTCCTCGGTTCCGTGAATACCGCTTCTCTTCGAGAGCACTGCTCTCGCTTCGGCGCCTTCAGTATGGCACCGGCGGATGAAAGAAACAAGAGCAGTGCTCTCGCTTGTGTGCGGCGCTCCGAAATGTGGCAGTCTGTCCCCATGCCAGCGATCCGGACCGCCCGCGAACGGGCCCGCGAGGAACTCACCCGCGAGATCAA
This sequence comes from Kitasatospora sp. NPDC001119, assembly GCF_053598475.1. Taxonomy (NCBI): domain Bacteria; kingdom Bacillati; phylum Actinomycetota; class Actinomycetes; order Kitasatosporales; family Streptomycetaceae; genus Kitasatospora; species Kitasatospora sp. NPDC001119. The sequence goes on along the minus strand of NZ_JBSFKI010000021.1, from coordinate 19,058 downwards.
GCAGGAGGCCCGCCGCCAACTCGCCTCGGTGGGCGCCCAGCAGCTGTCGCTGCGCGCCGTCGCCCGCGAGCTGGGCATGGCCTCCTCCGCGCTGTACCGCTACTTCGCCAGCCGCGACGAGCTGCTGACCGCGCTGATCATCGACGCCTACAACGAACTCGGCGCGGCCGCGGAGGGCGCCCTCGCCGCCGCCGGGGCGGCCGCGCCGCGCGAGCGCTGGCGGGCGCTGTGGACGGCCACCCGAGACTGGGCCCGGGCCAACCCGCACGAGTTCTCGCTGCTCTACGGCACCCCGGTGCCGGGCTACGCGGCGCCCCGCACCACCGTCCAACCCGCCACCCGGCTGCCGTTCGCCCTGATCGGCGTGGTCCGCGACGCCAGGCTCCGGCCCACCCAGCCCGTCCCGCCGCCGCGCGGCGCGCTGGCCGGGCAACTGACCAGGATCGTCACGGAGTTCGGCCTCGACCTGCCGCCGCACGTCCTCGCCCGGACCATCGGCGCCTGGGTGCAGCTGGTCGGCCTGATCGGCTTCGAGCTCCACGGCCAGCTGGTCGGCTCGTTGGACCCCGCGGACGACTTCTTCGCCTGGACCACCGAGCAGACCGCCGACGCGATAGGGCTCTGACCCGGGCCCCGCGAAGCGGCGCGGCCGGGCGGCCCGACCGGACGCGGCTCAGCAGGCCCGATCAGCAGGCCCGATCAGCGGGCCCGATCAGCGGGCCGGCTCAACCGGTCGGCCGCACCCGGCCCGCGCGGGTCTCCAGGTACCGGCGCTCCGCGAGGCTCGCGGTGGCCCGGGCGGCGCGCCGGTAGTGCTCGTACGCCCCCGCCGTGTCGCCGGTCCGCTCCAGCAGGTGCGCCCGGACGGAGAGCAGCCGGTGGTGGCCGGCCATCCGGGCGTCCGCGTCCAGCGCGGCGAGGAGCGCCAGGCCGGCCTCCGGGCCCTCGGTCTCGGCGAGGGCGATCGCCCGGTTGAGGGTGACCATCGGGTTGGGTGCGATCCGTTCCAGGATCAGGTACAGGGCGTGCACCTGCCGCCAGTCGGTGTCCTCGGCGCGGGCCGCGTCGGCATGGGTGGCGGCGATCGCGGCCTGGAGCCGGTACGGGCCGAGCTCCGGCCCGGCCAGCGCCGCCTTGACCAGGGCCGTTCCCTCCCCGATCAGGTCGCGGTCCCACCGGGTGCGGTCCTGTTCGGCCAGCGGGACCAGGTCGCCGGTGGCCGTCGTCCGGGTCGCGCGGCGGGCGTGGGTCAGCAGCATCAGCGCCAGCAGCCCGGCGACCTCGCCGTCCTCGGGCAGCTGCGCGCGCACCGCCCGGGTCAGCCGGATCGCCTCGCGGGCGAGGTCGAGGCGGTGCAACTCGCCGCCGGAGGTGGCGGTGTAGCCCTCGTTGAAGATCAGGTAGAGCACGTGCAGGACCACCCGCAGCCGCTCCTCGCGCTCCTCCGCCGACAGCGCCCGCCCGGGCTGCTCGAACGAGCCGCCGGCGGCCCTGATCCGCTGCTTGGCCCGGCTGATCCGGGCCGCCATCGTCGCCTCCGGCACCAGGAACGCGCGGGCGATCTCGGCCGTGGTCAGTCCGCCGACCGCCCGCAGCGTCAGGGCGGTCCGGGACGCCGCGGTCAGCGCCGGGTGGCAGCACAGGAACAGCAGGAGCAACGTGTCGTCGGTGTCCGGCACCTCCTCCGGGACCACCTCGGCGGCCGCCGTCGCCCACTCCCGCTCGCGCCGCGCGCGGTCGCCGCGCAGCTGGTCGATCAGCCGCCGCGAGGCGACCGTCACCAGCCAGCCGCGCGGGTTGTCCGGCACCCCCTCGGACGGCCACTGCACGGTGGCGGCGAGGACGGCCTCCTGCACCGCGTCCTCGCACCCCTCGAAGCGGCCGTACCGTCGTACCAACGCGCCGAGGACCTGCGGCGTGAGCCCACGCAGCAGGTCCTCGAAGTCCGGTTCCGTCATGCCTCCAAGTGTCCGTCGGAGAACATCACCTGCCGCACCTCGACGCCCAGCCCCTCGATCGCGGCGTCCGGGATGCGGCCGGCCAGTTCGACCGCGCGCTCCTTGTCCTCGCAGTCGACCAGGTAGAAGCCGCCCAGGAACTCCTTGGCCTCCAGGAACGGTCCGTCGGTCACCACCGGCTGCCCGTTGCGGACGGTCACCACGGCGGCCTGCGACGGATCGACCAGCGCCTGGGTGAGGACCAGCTCGCCGGACTCCCTGAGCTCCTCGATGAACCGGCCGTGCCCGGCGCCGATCGCCCCCTTCTCCTCGTCGGTCAGCGCGTCCAGCACGGCCGGGTTCAGGTGCAGGCTGATCAGGAACTTCATCTCGTCCTCCTCGGGTTCGCGGGCCCCGGCGGGGCCGCCCTCGACCGGTGGTCGGAGCGGGCGACGCCGTCTTGACGTCCCCCGGCGGACAAATCTCCCACGAATCCCCTCGCACCTCCCGCGCCCCACGGCTCACCGGCCGCTCACGGGCGGCGGGCGCAGCCGGACGGCCGCCGGGGGGCCAACTTCCGTACGGCAGCCGTCCACTCAACGTGCCGCCGGTCCTTGATAGCGTCGGCCGTGACGCCGCGTCACCAAGGCGTCGCACCACCGACGAAACGAGAGAGCGTCTCACATGGCCCCCAGGACGATCCGCCGAGCCGTCATCCCCGCCGCCGGGCTCGGCTCCCGCCTCCTGCCGCTGACCAAGGCCACGCCGAAGGAGATGCTGCCGGTCGGCGACAAGCCGGTGATCGAGCACACCGTGCGCGAGCTGGTCGAGAGCGGCATCACCGACATCACCATCGTCGTGAACGGCGACAAGGGGCTGATCCAGGAGCACTTCCGCCCCAATCCCGTCCTGGTCGAGCAGCTGCGCCGGGACGGCAAGGAGGCCTTCGCGGCGGCGGTCGAGGAGGTCGGCGAGCTGTCCCGCAAGGGTCACATCAGCTACCTCTACCAGCACGGCCCGTACGGCAACGGCACCCCGGTGCTCAACGCCGCCCGCCACTTCGGGGACGAGCCCTGCCTGGTGCTCTGGCCCGACGACGTCTTCGTGGCGGAGGTCCCCCGCGCGCAGCAGCTGATCAGGGCGTACGAGCAGACCAACGCGCCGGTGCTCGCGCTGATGCCGATGGCGCCCGAGGACTCCTACCGGTACGGCGTGCCGGTGGTGAAGGAGGACCTCGGCGGCGGCTCGCTGCGGATCAGCGGCCTGGTCGAGAAGCCGAAGCCGGCCGACGCGCCCTCCTCGTACGCGGCGATCGGCGGCTACGTCATCACCCCGGGCATCGTCGACGAGCTGCGCGAACTGACCCTCCGCTGGCACGAGAAGCCCGAGGACGAGGTCTACCTGACCGACGCCATCAACGCCTACGCGGCCCGGCGCGCGGTCTACGGGCAGGTCATCGCCGGCACCTGGTACGACACCGGCAACCCCGCCGCCTACCTGCGCGCCCAGTTCGCGGCCGCGCTCGCCAACCCGGAGTACGGGCCCGAGCTGCGCCGGCTCGCCGCGGAGCTCTCCCCCGCCTTGTAGGACGTCCCGCCCGGACGGCCCGTGGCGGGACGGGCCGTGGCGGGACGGGCCGTCGGAACGGCGACGCAGGCGGCCGGTCGGCTGGTCGGTCGGCCGAGGCGCGGTCGGTCAGTACGCGGGCAGGTCGAAGTCGAGGGCCGCCCGGAAGGCCTCCTCCAGCTCCGGACCGGGCCCTTCGAGGTTCGCGATGCTGTCGACCCGGGCCCGCCGGTCGCCGGTCAGTTCGAGGATCGCCTGGTTGGCGGCCACGTGGTCGCGCAGCCGCCGCTCGTAGGCGGGGTAGGCCGCGCGGTGGTCGCCGTCGGCCGCGTGCAGCTCGCCCGCCAGGACGTAGGCGGCGGTCAGGGCCACGCTGGTGCCCTGACCGGTGAACGGGGAGCAGCAGTAGCCCGCGTCGCCGAGCAGCACGACCCGGTCCTTGGACCAGCGCTCCATCCGGATCTGGGCGACGACGTCGTAGTGGAAGGCGTCGGTCTCCTCCAGCGCCCGGAGGAAGCGCGGCACCTCCCAGCGCGCGTGGGCGGAGCGCTCGGCCACCAGCCGCCGCTGCCGGGCGGGGTCGCGCGGGAGCATCCGGTCGAGCGGCTCCTCGGTGTCGAGGCCGACGAAGACCCGCAGTTCGCTGTTGTCGCGGACGGTCATCGCCATGCAGAACCAGTTCTGGTCGTCGCCGAGCCGGTGGACGACCTCCCAGCGGTCCAGGCCCAGGTGGTTGGGCACGCTCCAGCCGGCGAGGTAGGTGCCGATGGGGTGCAGGTAGTGCGCTTCGGGGCCGAAGACGAGGCGGCGGGTGTTCGAGTGCAAGCCGTCGGCGCCGACCACCAGGTCGAAGGCCTGCTCGGTGCCGCCGCGGAACCGGACCTCGACGCCCTCCCGGTGCTGCACCAGGGTGTCGATCGAGTCGCCGAAGCGGTACTCGACGCCGGGCCCGGCGGTTCCGGTGCCCCCGACGCCCGCGTCCGCCGAGGCGATCAGCCCGGCGAGTTCGTCGCGCAGGATCTCCACGTCCGGGCCGTCGACGGGCCCGCCGGTGGCCGTCCACTCGGTGGTGCGGCGCAGCTCGCGGCCGTCCGCGTCGACCACGGACATCCCGCGCAGGCCGGTTCGACGGGCCCGGATCTCCTCCAGCAGCCCCATCCGCTCGACCACCGTCAGGGCGGTGCCGCGGACGTCCACGGCCTGCCCGCCGCCGCGCAGCGAGGGGGCCCGCTCCACGACGGTGACCCGGAAGCCGTACCGGTTCAGCCAGTACGCGAGGGCGGTGCCGGCGATCCCGGCGCCGGAGACCAGAACGGAGGTGGTGCGCGGGCCGGAGCCCGGCCAAGTGCTGTTCGACATGGTGTTCCTCCCATGGATTGCTCTGCCTCAACACCACTGTGCGGCCTGCCACTTGCAGGACGCGGACACCGCGCTGTCACCGTCGGCGGGACACCGGCACGGCGCTGACAGCACGGCGCCGGGGACCCTGGTTCCGGGCGCCACCGGCCACTCTCTAGGGTCGACCCCATGCCGAGAACCACACCCCCGCGCCCGCTCGACGTCGAGGCGCTCTTCCCCGAACTGGCGCACCACCGGGGGACCACCACCCGGCTCCATCCGCGCCCCGGACGGCCGGACGTCTCGGCGAGCTCCGTCGGCGGCCCGCTGCTGTGGCCCGCGGACGAGCCCTGGCCGGTCTGCACCGACCCCCACCCGCACGCCCGCGGTCGGCGCCCGGCGGACGTCCACCGTTCCCGGGAGGTCCTGGCCGCCGCCTGGAACCGCGAGCAGGACCCCGGGCCGACGGACGCGGAACGGCAGCTGCTCAAGGAGCTCGACCGCCGCCACCGCGTCGAAGGACCGGCCGCGGACGGCCCGTTGCCGCTGGTCGGCCTCGCCCAGTTCTACCGGCGGGACGTCCCCGACCTGCCGCCCGGGCCGGACGGCTGCGACCTGCTCCAGGTCTTCTGGTGCCCCTTCGACGCCCACGGCCCGGGCCGCTGGGAGATGCTGCTCGACCTGCGCTGGCGCCGTTCGTGGGAGGTCGCCGAGGTGCTGGCCCAGCCCCCGCGCCCGGAGGTCGTCGGGTTCGACGGGTACCTGCCCGAGCCGTGCGTGCTGCATCCCGAGCAGGTGCCCACCTACCCGTTCGCCGGCCTCCTCCCGGAGGACCTGTGCGCCCGCGTCCGCGCCTGGGAGGAGGCCCGGGAGGCGGCGGCCGAGGAGCACGGGGAGGACGACCCGCCGCTCTACCAGTACGACCTGTCCATCCCGCCCGGCTGGCGCGTCGGCGGCTTCGCCTCCTGGCACAGCACCGACCCGGCACCGATGGACTGCCACGACTGCGCGACCCCGATGCGGCTGCTGCTGACCGTCGACAGCTCGGAGTGGGACGGCGGCAGCGGCAGTTGGCGGCCGCTGGAGGACGAGGCCTCAGCGGACGGCCACGGCGTCGTCATGCCGACCGAGGTCACCGTCGGCCGCTGGGGCCTGCTCAACGTCTTCGCCTGCCCCGCCGACCCCGGCCACCCGCACCGCTGGAGCATCCAGTAGCCGGGGCCGCCGCCCCGCCCGCGGCAGGGTGACGTCCGCGGCGCGTCGCCCGGTGACTGCGGACGGAGCGTCCGTCGCCCGCCGTCACCGGGTTCCGGACGGTGTGTCATGAATTCGCAACAGCCCTCCCACCAGGCGCGATACGAATTGCCCGGGCACCGGAGGGCCCGTAGGGTGCTCGAACGCCGTCGCGTGGACGGCTCGGGGGACGCACGAGGGGTGAACCATGGCGCAGGGGTCGGGGTACGCGATCCAGGCCGGCGGGGCCGAGGGGCAGGCGAAGGCGCTGGACAAGGCGTCCGGGGACGAGGGGACGATCGGAACGGCGATCAGCGACCCGGTCTGCTACGGCGCGGACGTGTTCGGGGGCGAGGACGTCGACCCGGCGTACCGCAACTTCAGCAGCGCCTGGCAGGCGGAGACCGCGACGATCAAGAGCGCGCTGAGCGAGCTGGCCGGCAAGGTGCGGGGCTCCTCGAACGGCTACCAGTCGGCCGACGGCAGCGTGGTGAAGGACCTCGCGTCCGCCTCGCGCAGCGGCGACTACCGGCCCTTCGGCTGAGGCGGGGCCGGCGCGCGCCGGACACCGGAGCGGACGGCGGCTGACGAGCTGACGTCCGCAAGCCGATGAGCAGCCGTCGAGCGGCCGATGGGCAGCCGACGGAGGACCGCCGGGCAGCGGCGGGGAACGACACCACGGGCAACGGGTACAGGGGGCGAACGGGCCGTCATGGCAGGCGAATCCACCACGCAGCGCTGCAAGGCGCTGACCGACCGGCTGAAGGACGTCCGCGGGGCGGACAACAAGAACGATCTGATCTCCGCGATCAAGGGCGCGCTGGCGGTCCACGCGCCGGTCGGGGACCCGGGCACCATCGAGGCCACCGGCAACCGCTACAAGACCGCGGCCGCCGACTCGACCCAGCTCCACCAGGAGGTCCTGGCGGTCGCCACCTCCGGGCTGCCGGACGTCTGGACCGGTTCGACGGGCGCGAAGGCCGCCGAGGTGGTGGCCGCCGCCGCCCGCGCCGTCGACCAGCAGACCACCGCGCTCTACAACGGCGGGACGGCCCTGCTCGGCCTCGCGGACGCGCTGCGCTCCGCCCAGGGCCAGGACGGCGCCGCACGCTCCGCGCTCCAGCAGGTGCTGAGCGAACTGGGCGGCGAGCAGGGCTGGTTCGACGAGTGGTTCGAGGACGACGAGGACGAGGCGGCGCGCAAGAAGGCGCAGCAGGCCGCCGTGCCCCAGGTCGACGCGATGCTGAGCGCCGCCAAACACGCCGACGAGGCGGCCCGGGCGGCGGCCCGCGACCTGAACAAGCTGGCCTCCGAGGCCCGGGCGGGGAAGATGAAGACCAACGCCGTCACAGCCGCCGACAAGCTGGTGCTGGCCGAGACCTCCGGTCCGGACGGCCCGACCGAGCTGAACGAGCTGCTGACCGCCAACGACATGAAGCGGTCCGGCGAGTACCTGGACAAGATGAACGACAAGGACCGGGCGGACTTCGAGAAGCTGCTCGCCGACTCCAAGTCCCCGCAGGAGCGCGCCTATCTGATGAAGGCGCTGGCGGCCGGCCACTCCATGGACGAGATCCGCGCCTTCCAGGGCAAGATCCACGGCAAGGACCCGGAGTGGCTCCGGACGCACCTGACGCCCGTCTACACCGAGGACGGGGACACCAGCAGCGGCGGGCAGCAGGACAACGGCTCCAACCGGAACACCGACCAGGTGACCTTCGACGGCGCCAACTGGAAGCAGGCGGACACCGAGGGCACCTGCGTCGCCTCCTCCACCGTAACCGCCCGGGCGATGGTCGACCCGCTCTACGCGCTGGACCTGACCGGCGGCCCGTCCGGCCAGGAGGACGACCCGGCGGCCTTCCAGCAGCGGCTGCTGGCCGAGCAGCACCGGGTGCACCAGGAGGGCGACGGCGGCGCGAACTGGGACGGCATGGGGGCGGACGGCAAGGAGAAGGTGCTGGAGAAGGAGGTCAGCCCGCACACCGGCGCCGACTTCGACTACAAGCCGATGCCGGACAGCAACGCCCGGCGCGAGCTGCTGCCGGACATCGAGAAGGCGGTCGCCGACGGCAAGCCGGTGCCGGTCGGGGTCGAGGGCTACGACAAGGACGGCAAGCGGTCGGGCCACGCGATGATGATCGTCGGCCAGGAGGGCAACATGCTGCAGATCTACAACCCGTGGGGCACCACCACCTGGGTCAGCGAGGACGACTTCGTCAACGGCCGGATGGCCGGGGCCTCGGACGACCGGCTGCCCACCGCCTACGCCGTCCACCTGCCGAAGTGACCGGCGTGGCAAGGGTGTTCACGGCGGCGTCGGCGCGGAGGCCGACCCGCGGGCCGCTGCGGGCGATGGCGCTGGCGGCCGTCCTGGCGGCCGGGCTGACGGCCTGCGGGCAGGACGCGCCGTCCGGTCCGGACCGCGGCCGGGTGCTCGGCGCGGAGGAGCGCTCGGTCAGCCTCGCCGTCGGCGAGCGCTTCACGATCGCCGTCCGGGACAACTCCTCGGTCGGCGACCGCTGGAGCGTCGCGGCCCCGCAGCCGGACGCCGCGGTCGCGGCCCTGGTCGCGGAGAAGCTCGACCTCCCGGCGGAGTCGAAGACCTCGGACGGCGTCGGCGGCACCCGCTTCTACACCTTCGAGGCCAAGGGCCGCGGGACCACCGCCGTCACCCTCCTCAACTGCTTCCGCAGCTACTGCAACCTCCCCGCACCCAGCGAAGAGAACAGGAACATGGTCGTGCGCAACACCTACCCGGTGACGGTCCGATGAGCCCCGACGACCGCTTCCGCCCCAGGACCGACGAGGAGCTGCGGCAGCTCGACGTGTCCGCCATGCTCCGCTACGGCCTGGCCTTCGCCGGTCCGCACCGGGCCGCGCTGTTCGGCGAGGGCGCCGTCGCGGCGGCGCTGGCCGCCGACGCGCTGGGGGTGCTCCCCCGGTCGCTCGCCTTCCTCGCCGAGGTGGTGCGCAGCGGCGGCGCCCGCTACGCGGCGGACCTCACCGAGCCGCTGCCCGGGGCGGAGCCGGCCCGGCTCGCCCGCGACTGGCTGGGCTCGGCGGCCACCACCGTCACCAGCGTCGACGGCGACCAGCTGCTCGCCCGGTGGCTGGACGCCGTCGCGGAGATCCTCGGCATGCGCCGGGACGTCCGGGGGACCTGACGGGGGCCAGGCGGGCCCGGAGGGAGGACCTGACGGGGGCCTGGCCGGGGATCCGGCCGGGTGCCCGGCGGCGCGTTACTGCTTGACAGGGTGCGTCATACTGTAACGCGCTGGTACGCCCGCGGAACCCGACCCCGTCGGACCCGTCGGGCCCTCCCCCCGCAGCTCGGAGCACCGCATGCACCCCTTCCTCGACCATCCCGGGCCGCTCGCCTTCGCCCACCGGGGCGGTGACCTCGGGCGCCCCGAGAACTCGCTCGCCGCCTTCGAGGCCGCCGTCGCGCTCGGGTACCGCTACCTGGAGACGGACGTGCACGCGACCGCCGACGGTGTGCTGGTCGCCTTCCACGACACGCACCTCGACCGGGTCACCGACCGCGCCGGGGCGGTGGCGGAGCTGCCCTGGGAGAGCGTCAGGCGGGCCCGGATCGGCGGGACCGAGCCGGTGCCGCTGCTGGAGGACCTGCTCGGCGCGTTCCCCGGGGCCCGCTTCAACATCGACGTCAAGGCGGCGCCGGCCGTCGGGCCACTGGTCGAGGCGATCCGCCGGACCGACGCCTGGGACCGGGTCTGCGTCGGCGGCTTCTCCGACAGCCGGCTGGCCGCCGTCCGCGCCGCCGCCGGACCCCGGCTGGCGACCTCGCTCGGCCCGCGCGAGGTGGCCCGGCTGCGGCTGCGCTCGCTGGCCGAATCGTTCCTGCCCGGGCGGGCCTCCACACGGTCCGGAGCGCCGTCCGAAGCCCCGTCCGGGGCGCCGTTCGCCGGGCTGTGCGCGCAGGTGCCGGAGCGTCACCGGGGCGTCCGGGTGGTCGACCGGGCCTTCGTCCGCACCGCCCACCGGCTCGGCCTCCAGGTGCACGTCTGGACTGTGGACGATCCCACACGGATCAGGGCTCTCCTGGACCTGGGTGTGGATGGCATCATGGCCGATCGCATCGACGTCCTGCGGGACGTCCTCGGCGAGCGCGGCTGCTGGACGGACGGCAGTACCGGCTCCAGCACGGTGATGGGAACCCCATGAGCACCACGAACTCGGCGACGCACCTGCCGGACGACCCACCGACCGCCCCCGACGCCGACCCGGCCGCCGCCGACACCGACGCACGCTCCCTGCGCCGGATGCAGTTCGGCTGGTACATCAACGACTGGGCCAACGCCGCCTTCTCGGCCACCGTCCTGACGGTGTTCCTCGGCCCGTACCTGACCACCGTCGCCAAGGACGCCGCCGACGCGGCCGGCAACGTCCACCCGCTCGGCCTGACGATCCGAGCAGGATCGTTCTTCCCGTACACGGTCTCCTTCTCCGTGCTGCTCTCGGTCGCGGTGATGCTGCTGACCGGCACCGTCGCCGACCGCACCGGGCGGCACAAGGAGCTGATGTGCGGCTTCGCGTACGTCGGCTCGCTCGCCACGATGGGGATGTTCTTCCTCGGCGGCGACCGCTACCTGCTCGGCGGCGGGCTGCTGGTGGTCGCCAACATCGCGTACGCGGTCTCGGTCGCGCTGTCCTACGCCTACCTGCCCGGCCTCGCCTCCCCCGACGAGCGCGACAAGGTCTCCTCCAAGGGCTGGGCCTACGGCTACGCGGGCGGCGGACTGCTGCTGATCGCCAACCTGGCGCTGTTCCAGGGCCACGACGCGTTCGGCCTGGACTCCGGCACCGCCGTACGGATCTGCCTCGCCTCGGCCGGCCTGTGGTGGGCGCTGTTCACCATCGTCCCGATGCTGCGGCTGCCCTCCCGGGCCGGCGTGGCCCCCGCCGCCCCCACCGCCCCCACGGAAACCACGGCCACCGCGCCCGGCAAGCCCGGAAAACCCGGCAAGCCCGCCACCGGCAGCCTGCGCGAACTCGGCCGCACCCTGCGCCGGATGCGCGAGCACCCGCTCACCCTGCTCTACCTCGCGGCCTTCCTCTGCTACAACGACGGCATCCAGACCGTCGTCTCCCAGGCCTCGCTCTACGGCAGCGAGGAACTCGGCATGGAGCAGACCTCGCTGGTCACCGCCGTGCTGCTGGTCCAGGTCGTGGCGATCGGCGGCGCCCTGCTGCTAGGCCGGATCGCCCACCGGTACGGCGCCAAGCGGACCATCCTCGGCTCCCTGGTCGGCTGGGTCGTCACCCTGGCCCTCGGCTACTTCATGCCCGCCCACCAGCCCGCCTGGTTCTACGCCCTGGCCTGCATGATCGGCCTGGTGCTCGGCGGCAGCCAGGCGCTCTCCCGCTCCCTCTTCTCCCACCTCATACCGCCGGGCCGGGAGGCCGAGTACTTCAGCTTCTACAAGGTCAGCGACCGCGGCACCAGCTGGATGGGCCCGCTCGTCTTCGGCCTCGCCTACCAGCTCACCGGCAGCTACCGCTCGGCGATCATCTCGCTGCTGGTCTTCTTCGTCATCGGCTTCGCCGTCCTGCTCAAGGTCCCGGTCCGCCGCGCCATCGAGGCCGTCGGCAACCCGGTCCCCGAGCGCCTCTGACCGCTCGCACGACGGACCGGGCCCGGCCGCTCCCCCGCTCGGGCGGGAGGGCGACCGGGCCCGGTTCGTGAACGGCCCGCGGACGCTTCGTCAGCCGGTGACCATGGTCTTGCCGGGGAGCGTGCTCCAGCCGCTCCACCCGCTCTTCCCCGGCTGGTACGAGGCGTGGTTGAAGACACCGTTCTGGCCGGTGGCGAAGAGGTCCAGGGTGCCGGCCGCCGCGTTGAACGTCGCGGTCGGGAAGCGGCCGGTGGTGAACCGCCAGTCCCCGACGTTGGTCCACTCGCTCCACGGCTTGCCGTCGGGCTGCCACTCGGCGCGGGCGAGGACACCGTTGCCGTCGACCGCGAACAGCGCGAAGCCGCCGGTGGCGGGGTCGAAGACGGCGGTCGGCGAGCCCGCGAACTGACGGCTGCGGACCTCGGACCAGCCGCTCCACTTCGTCATGCTCGGGGTGTAGTAGGAGTGCGCGACGACACCGCTGGTCCGGGTGGCGAAGACCTCCGCGACCTTGGTGACCGGGTTGTAGACGGACGTGGGGCTGCCGGTGAACCTCACGTTGTCGTCCTGGGCGTACCAGGGGTTCCAGTCCTGGCCCGGCAGCCAGTAGCTCTGCTTCAGCACGCCGTCGGTGTTGACCGCGAACAGCTCGATGGCACCGGTGGCGGGGTTGTACAGGGCGCTCGGGCTGCCCGTGAACTCCTTGTTGGCCTTGATGTCGTACCAGCCGCTCCACCCCGTCATGCCGACGGTGTAGTAGGAGTGCGCGACGGCCCCGTTGGTCTGGGTGGCGAAGACCTCCGCGGTCTTCGTCGCCGGGTTGTAGACGGCGGTGGGGCTGCCGGTGAACCTCTTGTCGGTGGGCTGGTAGTACCACTCGATCCAGCCCTTGCCGTCCGGCAGCCAGTAGGTCTGGCTGAGCACGCCGTCGGTGCCGATGGCGAACAGCTCGATGGCACCGGTGGCGGGGTTGAACACGGCCGTGGGGACGCTCGCGAACTGCCAGTCGCCGCCGACCCGCGTCCAGTCGCTCCAGGTCGTGCCGTCCGCACTGGAGGAGGACACCACGTGGCGGTCGCTGTCGACGGCGAAGACCGTGGTGGTCTTCCGGACCGGGTCGTAGACCGAGCTGCGGGCGGCCGGGTTGGCGGTGACGGTGTCCCACCAGCCGTCGCGGACCTGGTTGATCCACGCGCCGAGGTCGTCGACCCGGGTGCTGTACGCGCCGGTACGGGTCTCGCCGGCGGGCACGCCCAGGCAGCCGCCCTGCCACGAGCGGGAGGCGACGGCGACCAGCTCGGCCTTGCCGTTGACCTCGCGGACGGCGGGGGCACCGGTGTCGCCCTTGCAGACCGCCGCGCCGCCCGTCCCCGTGATGCCGACGCCGGTCGCGCTCACCGTGTCGAGGCTGAACGCGCCGGAGTGGAGCCGGTTCGGGAGCCACTCGGTCTTGGTGCGCCCGTACCCGGGCACCCGCAGGGTCTGGCCGGCGGTCGGGGCGGTGGTGGCGACCGCGAGCGGGGCGACGCCGGTGACGGGGACGGCCAGGCGGGCCAGGACCAGGTCGCGGTCCTGACGCGGCGCCAGCTCCACCACGTCCGTCACGACACCGGCGCCCGTGGCCAGGTCGGTGCGCCCGACGGTGGCGGTGGTCTTCCACTTCGGCGCACCGGCGGCCAGCGCCTGCGGCTGCGCCGGGTCGTCGGAGAAGCACGAGGCGGCCGTGGCCACCCAGTAGCGGTCCACCAGCGCGCCGGTGCAGACGCGCACGTTGTCGCCGATCGCCAGGCGGACGGTGTAGGCGTAGGAGCCGTCGGCGGGCGCGTCGCCGACCACGGCGCCGGCCGGGACGATGCTGCACAGCGTGCCGGCGGCAGCGGCAGCGGCGAGTACGCCGGCCCGCCGGGAGCGGACCTGGGACTTGCGGGGCATGAGGGATCTCCAGGGAGCGTTCGCGGATCGTTCGGATCGTTCGGGGAGGGCGGCACCCCGCGGGTGCGCGGGGTGCCGGTGGCGCCTTCGACCGGTGGCCGCAGCGGGGCCGCTGCGGGTCAGGGCCGGGTCAGGGGGCGGAGGGGCCGCCGTGGAAGCGGACCCAGAGCGGGCCGCCCTGGCCCTGCGGGTCGAGGGACCAGAGCGTGCTGTTGACATCCCTGACGTAGGTGACCAGGTGCTTGCTGACCGGGTCGACGACGGTCTGCGGGACGGCGTCGGCGGCCAGCGCGGTGCCCGACGGGGTGAGCGGGAGCTCGGTCCACTTCCCGGTGGCGAAGTCCAGCGCGTTCAGCCGGTTGTTCGGCCCGTTGACGTACACCACGGTCCGGTTGCCGGCCGTGTCGGCGATCGCGACCGGGTCGGTGGCGGCCATCACGCCCCAGTGGCGCCAGCCCGGGCCGTACGGGTCGACGGACCACAGGTGGTTGGCGGCGTCGCGGACGAAGGTGGTGAAGTGCCCGGTGGCCGGGTCGACCACGGTCGAGGGGACCGCGTCGGGGGCCAGGGCCGGCGGGATGAACTCGACCCGGCCGGCGCCCCGGCGGTCGATGGAGTTCAGCCGGTTGTTCGGCCCGTTGACGTACACCACGATGTGGCCGTCGTTCGGGTTGATCACCGGCACCGGGTCGGTGGCGGCCAGCCCGCCGAAGTCGTACCAGCCCTCGCCCTGCGGGTCGACGGACCACAGGTGGTTGGCGGTGTCGCGGACGAAGGTGACCAGGTGGCCGGTGGCCGGGTCGACGACCGTGCGCGGCACGGCGTCGGGGGCCAGCACCGTCCCGGCGGGGGTGGGGACGAACTCGGTCCACTTGCCGGTGGTGCGGTCGTAGGACCAGAGCTTGTTGTCCGGCCCGTTGACGTACACGATCACGTGGTTGTCGGCCGGGTTGGCGATCGCGGTCGGGCGGGCGGCCGCGTAGCCGCCCAGGTCGGTCCAGCCCTCGTTCTGCGGGTCGACCGACCACAGGTGGTTCTTGCTGTCCTGGACGAAGGTCAGCGGGTGCCCGGTGGCCGGGTCGACGACGGTGAACGGCGAGCCGGTGACCTTCGTCCCCGACGGGGTCGAGTGGCGGACGTTGGTGATCCACACGCCGAGGTCGTCGACCCGGGTCGCGTACGCGCCGGTGCGGGTCTCGGCGGCCGGGGTGCCCAGGCAGCCGCCCTGCCAGGAGCGGGAGGCGACGGCCACCAGCTCGGCCTTGCCGTTCGTCTCACGGATGGCGGGGGCGCCGGTGTCGCCCTTGCAGACCGCCGCACCGCCCGTCCCCGTGATGCCGACGCCCGTCGCGCTCACCGTGTCGAGCGAGAACGCGCCGGTGTGCGGCTTGGCCGGCACCCACTCGTCCTTCGTCCGGCCGAAACCGGGAACACGCAGCGACTGCCCGGCCGTCGGCGCCGAGGTGCCCACCTCCAGCGGCGTCACACCGTCGACCGGCACGGCCAGACGGGCCATCACCAGGTCGCGGTCGGCGCGCGGCACCAGCTCGACCACCTGGGCCGACTTGGCACCGACGGTGGCGGTGGTGTTCCACTTCGGCTTGCCGGCCGCCAGCGCCTGCGGCTGCGCCGGGTCGTCGGAGAAGCAGGAGGCGGCGGTGAGCACCCAGTACTGGTCGATCAGCGCGCCGGTGCAGCCGCGCAGGCTGTCGCCGATGACGATCCGCGCGGTGGTGGCGGAGGTGGTGTCGGCCGCGGCGCCGCCGGAGACGGCGCCGGCCGGGGCGAAGGTGGTCAGCGCGCCGGCGGCAGCGGCCGCGACGGCTGCCAGCACACCCGCCCGCCGCGGGCGGAGCTGGGACTTGCGGGACATGGGGACTCCCCTTCGGGTCGGTGGGTGGGAGCCCGCGGGGGCGGTCGGTCTCGCGCCGACGGCCCCCGCGGGGCACGGGTACGGGCCCCGGGTCAGCCGGTGGTGGCGGCGATGCCCTGGATGGCGCTGCTGGCGACCTCGTAGAAGGTGGTCCAGCTGCCGTCGGCCTTCTTGTCGGCGGTCCAGATCTTGGCGTCGGTGCCGATCGCGAACAGGCGAATGGTGTCGCCGATGGTGGTGGCGGCGACCTGCTTGACACCGAGGACGTCGGGCACCTTCTCGAAGGTGGTCCAGGGGCCGTTGCCGGTGCTGTCGGTGGTCCAGATCTGGCTGTCGGCACCGACCGCGAACAGGCGCACGGTGTTGCCGATGGTGGTGGCGGCGATGTGCTGGATGCCGCTGCTGGGGATCGCCTCGAAGGTGCTCCACGTGCCGGCGGTGTAGTCGCCGGTGCTGGTCCAGATCCGGCCGTCGCCACCGATCGCGAACAGGCGCACGGTGTTGCCGACGACGGTGGCGGTCACCTGCTTGATGGCGCTGCTGGGCAGCGGCGAGAACGCGCTCCAGGTGCCCGCGGCGTAGTCGCCGTCCGCACCGTAGATGCGCTCGTCGCCGCCGATGGCGAACAGGCGCACCTTGTCGCCCATGGCGACGGCGGTCACCTGCCGGATGCCGCTGTTGCCCGGCACGACCTCGAACGGCGACCAGGCGCCGGAGGCGTCCCTGGTGGTGGTCCGGATCCGCTGGTCGCTGCCGATGCCGAACAGGCGCACCTTGTCGCCCATCGTGACGGCGCTGACCTGCCGGACGCCGCCGCTGTTCGGCACGGCCTCGAAGGTGCCCCACACGTTCGTGGTGTACGCGCCCTCGTTGGCCCAGATCTGGCTGTCGCCGCCGATCGCGAACAGCCGGCTGGCCGGACGGGAGACCCGCACCTGGTTCACCCAGCCGGCGAGGTCGTCGACCCGGGAGCTGAACGCGCCGGTCCGGGTCTCGGTGGCCGGGGTGCCCAGGCAACCGCCCTGCCACGAGCGGGAGGCCACGGCCACCAGCTCGGCCTTGCCGTTGACCTCGCGGATCGCCGGGGCACCGGTGTCACCCTTGCAGATCGCCGCGCCACCGGTACCGGTGATGCCGATCGCGGTCGCGCTCACGGTGTCGAGGGTGAACGCGCCGGTGTGGAGCTTGGACGGCACCCACTCGTCCTTGGTCCGGCCGAAACCGGCGACGCGCAGGCTCTGCCCGGCGGTCGGGGCGGCGGTGGCGACCGCGAGCGGGGCGATGCCGTCCACGGGCGTGGCGAGACGGGCCATGACGAGGTCACGGTCGGCGCGCGGCACCAGCTCGGCCACCTCGGCCGACTTGGCGCCGAGCGTGACGGTGGTCTTCCACTTCGGCTTGCCGGCCGCCAGGGCCTGCGGCTGCGCCGGGTCGTCGGAGAAGCAGGAGGCGGCGGTGAGCACCCAGCTGCGGTCGACCAGCGCGCCGGTGCAGGCGCGCAGGTTGTCGCCGATCGTCAGACGGGCGGTAGAGGTGTAGGTGTTGTCGGCAGCCTCGGGGCCGACCACGGCACCCGCCGGAGAGACGGCGCTCAGCGTGCCGGCGGCGGCGGCCGCGACCAGCACACCCGCCCGACGGGAACGGAACTGGGACTTACGGGACATCAGGAATTCCCCCCTGAGGAGTGACGAGAAGGTGGCGCCCCGCCGGACCGGCGACCGGACGGCGGCCGGTCCGGCGGGACGCGGTGCGGTGCGGGTCGGGGTCAGCCGGTGGTGGCGGCCGTGATCGCCCTGACGCCGGTGGCGCCGCCGGGGACCTCGCCCCACGGGGTCCACCGGCCGGCGTTGTAGTCGGCGTCGCGGTTGTAGACCTTGTCGTCCTCGTTGATGGCGACGATGTGGATGACGTTGCCCTCGGCGCTGCTGGTGATCGCCTTCAGGTGGTTGTCGCTGATCTTGGTCCAGACGGGGTCCCAGCGGCCGAGGTCGAAGTTGCCGTTGGTGCTGAATAGCGAGCCGTCGGAGCCGATGATCTGCAGGTCGACGATGTTGCCGCGGGCGGCGGCGGTGATGCCCTTGACGTCGGCCGCACCGCCCGGGACCTCGGCCCACGGGGTCCAGCTGCCGTCGGGCCGGTTGTCGCGGGTGTAGACCTTGCCGTCCTCGTTGATGACGAAGACGTGGCCGACGCCGTCGGCGGTGGTCGCGCTGGTGATCGCCTTCAGGTTGTTGACGCTGACCAGCTCCCAGGAGCCGACCCACCGGCCGGCGGTGTAGTCGCCCCGGGTGCTGTACAGGGAGCCGTCGACGCCGATGATCTGCAGGCCGACGGTGTTGCCGCGGGCGGACGCGGTGATGCCCTTGACCCCGACCGCACCGCCCGGGACCTCGGCCCACGGGGTCCAGTAGCCACCGACCTTGCCGTCACGCGTGTAGACCTTGCCGTCCGAACCGACGACGAAGACGTGCACGGTGTCGCCGATCGCCACCGAGTCCACGGCGGAGAGGGCACCGCTCGGGACGGGCGACCACTTGCCGAGCCAGCTGCCGGCCTTGTAGTCGGCCACGGTGTCCCACAGCTTGGTGTCCGACCCGATGACCTGCACGTGCAGGCCGGCCGTCACCTCCGTCGTACGGAAACGCACCTCCTGCACCCAGCCGCCGATGTCGTCGACGCGGGAGCTGAACGCGCCGGTACGGGTCTCGGTGGCCGGGGTGCCCAGGCAACCGCCCTGCCAGGAGCGGGAGGCCACGGCGACCAGCTCGGCCTTGCCGTTGACCTCGCGGATGGCGGGGGCGCCGGTGTCGCCCTTGCAGATCGCGGCGCCGCCGGTGCCGGTGGTGCCGATGCCCGTCGCGCTCACGGTGTCGAGGGTGAACGTGCCGGCGTGGAGCTTGTTCGGCACCCACTCGTCCTTCGTCCGGCCGAAACCGGGAACGCGCAGGCTCTGCCCGGCCGTCGGGGCAGCGGTCGCCAGCGGCAGCGGGGCTATCCCGTCCACGGGCGTGGCGAGACGGGCCATGACGAGGTCACGGTCGGCGCGCGGCACCAGCTCGGCCACCTCGGCCGACTTGCCGCCGACCGTCACGGTCGTCTTCCACTTCGGCGCACCGGCGGCCAGGGCCTGCGGCTGCGCCGGGTCGTCGGAGAAGCAGGACGCGGCGGTGAGCACCCAGTAGCGGTCCACCAGCGCGCCGGTGCAGGCCCGCAGGTTGTCGCCGACCACCAGACGGGTGGTGGCGGTGTAGGTGTCGTTGGCGGCCGCGTCGCCGACCACGGCGCCCGCCGGAGAGACGGTGCTCAGCGTGCCGGCGGCGGCGGCCGCGACCAGCACACCCGCCCGCAGGTTGCGGGTCGAGGAGTTGCGAGGCATAGGGGGATTCCCGGAGGTGAGAGGTGGGAGGTGGATGCGGGCGGTGGCCGTCAGCCGGTGACGGTCAGCTCGAGGAGGCTGGTCGCGTTGCCGTTGCTGCCCTTGCCGACCGGCTGGAAGCCGTCCTTGGGGACCTCGAGGGTCTGCTGGGTGGTGCCGTCGGT